>NZ_JADYWP010000005.1:0-306137 GCF_015864765.1 Pseudoalteromonas sp. NZS11
ATATTGAATTGACTGTGCCGAATAATTACCGAAATAACTATTCTGTTGGTCACTCAGTTTTCAATTGAGACTCTAATTTGTTTGCCTCGCTACCTAAGTAGGTTGGCTGTTAGAACTCAATTTGTACGAGTGCCCACACAGATGATTGCTTTATATTGTTAAAGAACGTTTTGAGTCGTTTTAGCGTCTCAAGGGATGCGAATAATACACCCTTTATTTTTCGAGTCAACACTTAGTTTTAAACTTTCTTTTTAGATAATTTAAAACCGAAGTTTTATTTAACTCTCTGAGTAGTTCGCTCCTCGCTATGCGTTGGCGTTTCCCGTCTCAGTGGGGTCGCATTATAGGGAGCGGCGGATTTTACGCAAGCGTTATTTGCATAAAATAGTAATTAAAATTAAGCCCCAAGCAAGCACACATGATAAGCACAAGTTACCCACAAAAACCTGTTGATAACTCTTGTTTTTACATAGCTAAACCATTCTATAGCTTTTAATTAAAACCTTAAAAATGCAAAAAGCACCTTATTTAGGTGCTTCTCAAAAGTAATAGTTATTAGAATCTAGGGTCTGTTTATCTTTCAAGGTTAAATTTGCAGCAGCCTGTTTGGTATTCAGGCAAGGCAGAGCCTATGTAGTGTGGTTACTCCCCATAAATAGGCGATAACGTAGCATTAATGCCAAACAGGCGCTGCCCAAAGGGTTCTTCCTAGGGGCTATTTACTCTTTGTTACTCGGTTTTTACTTATTCTTACATGGATGTAAGCCAGTAGGGTAACGCAGGAGCAGTTACCGAGCCCACTAGGTTACAAATCTCGCGCCGCGATTAAACACCCCCTAGTTTGAACAAATTTTAATCCGCAAAGAGCAACAGACCCTAGTATAAAATACTATATAACTTGCGACGATACTTTGCTGCGAGTGCGTCGCCATCAGGTAAAGAGGCAATAATGGCTAAAAAGCTTGGTTTCGCTTCATTGAAATTCAGATCTTTTTGCAGCACTGTAAATAGTATATCCAATGCTTCTTCTTTTCTGCCCGCTTCATTAAGTAAAATACTGAGCTCTTCTTTTAATTCTAGGTCATTTGGGTACTTTTCTACTTGTTGTTGCTTTTCTTTAATCTCTGGTGAGTCTTTTGCTTCAAGCGCAGCTTCGCATTTTGCTTTTATATTATTAAAGTAAGCATCTTGCTCTTGTACGTCTATTGTATTTATAAGCGCTTGGGCTTCATCTACCTTGTGAATTTGAATACATATGTCTGCAAGCACTAATTTGATGCGTGCATTACCGCTGTCTATTTCATAAGCTTGCTTTGCATAATTGAAAGCAGCATTTAAATCTGACTTTAATAACGCTTGTTTTGCTTGCTCTAACAGTAAGTCTTGTTGCGCAGGTAAATGCTTTGCTAGGGCTTCGCGTATTTGTGCCTCACTTTGAACACCTGCAAGTAAATCTACTGGTGCAGAGTCTTTTAATAATACAAGCGTAGGCAGAGTTTGAAGACCAACTTG
This sequence comes from Pseudoalteromonas sp. NZS11, assembly GCF_015864765.1. Lineage (NCBI taxonomy): Bacteria > Pseudomonadati > Pseudomonadota > Gammaproteobacteria > Alteromonadales > Pseudoalteromonadaceae > Pseudoalteromonas > Pseudoalteromonas sp. NZS11. The sequence continues at coordinate 1,513 of NZ_JADYWP010000005.1, forward strand.
CTGCGCAAGTTGAGAAGCGAGTGCTTGCTCTGCATCGCAATCTAGGTTTGCTACTACTATATAGCTTGCATATTCAGCCGCTATTTTATCTAAAATTGCAGCCTGTCCGATGCAGTCAGGACTTTGAGGAGAGAAAAAGTTAAGCAACACCAATTTTTGCTGTGATGTTTCACCGAGTACTTGTTGAAGGTTTTGCGCATTAATACTAACTATGTTGCTCATTGAATTGATTGCCATATTCATCTATTTAGGTTTTTATATGGTGGTGAACATAATAATTACAAGTCATATACCTAAATCATCCGGTATACATATTCAACAATGAGGGAAAACATGAAATTAACTTATCTAAGTGCAATACTTTTATTAGCAAGCCCATTAGTACAAGCAAATGGACTCGATTTGAATTTAAGCAAAACCATGCAAGCTATAGAAAAGTTTTACCTTGATTTACACCAATCGCCAGAACTTTCTTATCACGAACAAGAAACGGGTAATAAAATAGCGGATAAATTAACTCAGCTGGGTTTTAAAGTAACAAGTAATGTAGGTGGCTTTGGTGTTGTCGGCATTTACAAAAACGGAAACGGTCCAACCGTGATGATCCGTACTGACACCGATGGCTTACCTATTATAGAGCAGACAGGAAAGTCCTATGCCTCAAAAGTTAAAGTAATAGACGAGCATGGTGCGAAAGTAGGTGTAATGCACGGTTGTGGCCACGATATTCACATGAGCTCTTTTATTGGTACTGCTGAGCAATTAATAGTACACAAAGATCAATGGAAAGGCACTTTGATGATGGTTGCACAGCCTGCCGAAGAAGTTGGTGGGGGTGCTAAAGCCATGTTAGGCGAAGGACTATTTAGTAAATATGAAAAACCTGATCATATAATTGCTTTGCATGTAAGTGCTAGCGTCCCCGCTGGTAAGGTATCAATGAAAAATGAATACACTATGGCAAGTGTAGATTCTGTCGATATTACAATAAAAGGTAAAGGTGGTCATGGTGCTTATCCGCATACAACTATAGACCCTGTGATTATAGCTGCACGCACAGTACTTGCTCTGCAAACAATCACAAGCCGAGAACTTTCACCGCTAGAGCCTTCGGTTATTACGGTTGGGTCTATTCATGGTGGCTCAAAACATAATGTGATTTCGGATGAAGTAAAACTACAACTCACTCTCAGAAGCTATAACCCAAATGTTAGAAGTGCTCAAATAGCAGCAATAAAACGAATCACGGCAGGTATTGCACAAAGTGCTGGCCTAAATGAATCAAACTACCCTGTAGTATATGTACATGAAGATGAATCTATTCCATCTACTTATAATAACCCTGCACAAACAGACATTGTTAGAAACTCTATTGCCAGCGCAATTGGTGATACTAATGTGCTTGAAACACAAGCTGTAATGGCGGGTGAAGACTTTGGCCTATACGGACGCACCGATGAAAATATCCCGATTACCTTATTTTGGCTAGGAGGTGTAAACCAAGCACAATATGCAGATTCGATAAAAACAGGTGAAGTACTCCCTTCCCTACACTCTAGTAAATTTGCACCAGATTATAAAGTTGCTATCCCTACCGGAATAAAAGCAATGAGTAACGCTGCTGTTGCTTTATTTAATAAGTAACCTGAATTCTGGATAATAAATCTATCTCAAGCAGAGTTCAGGTTAAGTAATATCGTTTAATAAAATGGCTCTGTAGCTAACTAGCAACAGAGCTTTTTTTATAACTCGACTTTTTAAGGGTCGCTTTTCCACCTCGTTTAGCAAAGCGTTTTTTAGGTGAGCTTTTTGGTAACCTTGCAAATGCATTGCTATCGCAGTTTGCTGCTAATTGTACAAACCCATTTAGCTCAGCAAGTAAAGGCTGTAAAAATTCCTGATAACTCATTACTTGCTGCGCGATATCACCTAAGCTCGATTCCCACTTTGCGGTTAAATCAGGACTCGCTAAACCTTGTGGTAATACGCTAATAAGGGCAAGTCCCGTTTCGGTCGCTCTAATTGACTTACCTTCACGTTTTAAAAAGCGCCGCTTGAATAGCAACTCGATTATTCCCGCACGTGTTGCCTCAGTCCCTAAACCATCAGTGTCTTTTAATACTTTTTTAATTTGTGGATCTTTAACATAACGGCTAATGCCCGTCATCGCAGCCAATAATGTAGCGTCGGTAAAATAAGCAGGAGGTGATGTATGCTTTTCGACCACTTCGCCTTGCTCACAAAAAAGAGACATACCTTTTGTTAAAGGAGGTAACGTAGCTTCATCTTTTAATTCAGACTTACCCATTAATACCTTAAAGCCCAGGCTTACATCTTGTTTTGCATTTGCTTTAAATAATCCGCCAGCGATTGTTATCTCTGCTTTAGTTTCGTTATATATATAGTCGGGATAAAACTGAATTAGGTAATGGCGGCTTATTAATTGATATACCTTCGCTTCGTCACCGCTCAAACTCGCTGACTTTAACTGCTTAGCCGTAGGCACAATGGCATGATGCGCAGCCACTTTTGAATCGTTAAAACATTTACTACGCTTTTTTACATCAGCCCCGTTTACTAATTCACTGCTTTGCCCACCATTAGCACTTATAGCTTTAAAAATAGCTGATGCATCTTGATGGTGATCTTTAGGTAAATAACGATTATCCGAGCGTGGGTAAGTAATTAATTTATGACGTTCGTAAAGTATTTGGCAAATATCCAACACTTTTTGAGCTGGCATACCAAATGCTTTAGCCGCATCGATTTGTAGTGCAGATAAATTATAAGGTAATGGAGCACTTTGTTTTTTTTGTTTTTGGTCAAGTGAAGTAAGCTCAGCACTTTGCTTTGTAATGCGTGAAGCAACATTTTGTGCGAGTGCTTTGTTAAGTATTCGCCCTTCTTCATCTTGATGTGGCTCACATGCTTTACTAGGAACCCACTTAGCTATGAATGGCTGGTTATCTGGAGTAAGTAAATGCGCCAGTACATCGTAAAAAGGCTTAGATACAAAGTGTGCTATTTCGTTATCTCTATTAACAACAAGACCTAAAATAGGGGTTTGTACTCGCCCTACCGAAAGCACATTACCAAACCCTGCTTTTTGCCCAGCTAGTGTGTATGCACGTGTTAAATTCATACCAAATAGCCAATCAGCACGAGAGCGCGCTAAAGCAGATACACTTAACGGAATAAAATCTCGATTAGAACGCATAGTACCCAGTGATTTTTTTACCGCCGATAAGTTTAAATCACTAATGAGTAAACGTTGCGTACTCTGCTTTTTAGCCTGACTTATTTTAGCTTCTTCAATTACTTGATCGACTAGTAGCTGGCCTTCACGGTCTGGATCGCCAGCGTGAATAAGTTGCGAGGCTTGTTTAATTAATTTTTTTAAAACAGTGAGCTGTTTACGTGTTTTGGTTTTGGCTTTTAACTTCCACTGTTCAGGTATGATAGGTAAGTGTTCAAACTGCCACTTTTTAAAGCGCTCATCGTAATCATCGGGCTCTGCTTGTTCTAGCAAATGTCCAATACACCACGATACACAATCGCCATTAGCGACTTCTATATAACCATCATATTTTTTATGTGGTTTTGGTAACGCATCAGCAATAGCACGTCCAAGTGAAGGTTTTTCTGCAATGTAGAGTTTCATAGCCTGCTCATCACTGTTTATATAAACAGTAGTCTAGCACAGCTATTTTAAAGGAGGGAACTTTTTGTAACTATTCGCTAGCTGGGCTTTTTTTGTCTTTTGTTAAAATATAAATAAGCGGAAGATAACAAACAATAACGGTGCCTATATTAATAAATGGCAATAAGGTTTTATAAATGTATGTACTATAAGAAAGATCCCATAAATGGCGGTCGACTAATCTAAATAGCTGTAAAATTGGTGCCATAATAACAACCAATTGACCTAATACGCATTGCCATAAATAAACCTTATCTTTTAACCCCAGATATGCGATGAGTGCCATCCAAGCAATATCATTAAAGGCCCAAACAAGGTATCGATAAACATAAATCCCATTATCAAACTCTTTCAAGTAAGGATGAATAATGGTTCCATATAAAAAAAAAGCGGCTGTAATTAAAGCGAAACGCAGGGCCAAATAATCTTTTCTAAAATAAAAGATGAAAATAGCAGGGCTTAAAATAAACACCCAACTAGTATCTAATATCAATATAGTCTTTAAAAACCATTCAGGCATTAGAGTTAATCAAGTTTTTTTTCATCATCGTCATTACCACCGCCATTTCCTGGCATATGACTAAACTTATCGACCTTTTTCATAAACTATTCCGTTACATTTGTTAAAGAAAGCATACTTTATGATAAATAAGTGTGTTTGCCAATAAAAGTTATCTTACATCTATAGGAGCTGACTCTTTTGCTTTACCTTGTAATATAGATATTTCTACTCGGCGATTCCTGCGGCGATCTTCATCGGTGTCATTCGGTACAAGTGGTCGTGTTTCAGCTCGACCAACCACCATCATTCGGGTTTTATCAAATCCTTGGACTTTTTGCAGTTCACTTGCAACGGCTACAGCACGCTTTGATGATAGGTCCCAATTATTAATATATAACTCATTCGACACCTGAAAATCATCAGTATGGCCAGATACTGTTATTTCACCGGGTACATCTTTTAACAGCACACCGATATCTTGAATTATAGGTTTAAACTTAGGTTGTAAAAATGCACTACCTGAAGGAAATGAACCATTCTCTCTAATGCGAATAATTATTTGCTGCCCTAAAGACTCAAGCTCAATTGCGCCATCGATTATTTGCTTTTCAAGCTGCTGCGCTATCTTTTTAACAAGCTCGTTAGTTTGCTCCTGATCGGCTGCTGAAGTTGCTTGCTCAGAAGATTCTTCTTGTGAGGTACTACGAGATTCGCCACCGCGTTTATCCCCGCGCTGTTCTTGCCTGCCGCCTGCTGAGCTTTCATCGCCAGCCTGAAACTCTAACATTTGTTGAGTCATTTCGACTGTTTGCTGCTGAATGGTTTCTATTGGGGTTGGCTCTGGTTTACCTGGGGTAAACTCCATGGCAATAACAGAGGTCCCTTTAGGGATGTCTTTTACTTCAATTTTATTCTGCACACCAAAAGCAAACTTCATAGAGCCCGCAATTTGTTTAAACTTAAGTACATCCATTTCTGAAAACGCGAGCAAGAGTACAAAAAAGCACATTAACAGTGACATTAAATCGGCAAACGTTCCCATCCATGCAGGTAGACCTGGTGGTGGACATTTGCACTCTTGATCAGACATAGTTACTCCTCGGTATCTACTTTGCGTTTAGATTCAGCTAAGTAATTTTTCAAAATACCTTCGATTACTTTTGGATTTTGACCATCTTGTATACCTAAAATAGCATCCAAAATTAAACGCTGATTCATCGCTTCCTCGTCTTTACGCAGTTCAAGTTTTACCTGAATAGGAATTGCCACAACATTGGCTAAAAACGCGCCATATAAAGTTGTTAATAGTGCTACTGCCATTGCAGGACCAATTGCCTTTGGGTCATCCATGTTAGACAACATTGCAACCAAACCAATTAGAGTACCAATCATACCCATTGCAGGCCCTATATCAGCTAACGACTTAAATAAACCCGCGCCCAATTCATGGCGAGTCGTAGTTAGAGAAATATCTTTTTGAAGTGTAGCGCGAACTACATCTGCATCATGGCCATCAACGAGCATATCGACGCCTTTGCGCATAAAGGGGTTTGGAATTTCAGCTTCTTCGAGTGCTAAAAAACCGCCTTTACGAGCTGAATCAGCAAGTTCTACTGCTTTTTCGATAAGTATTTCTGGCGTTTCGATTTTAAACATAAACGCTTTGGCAACAACTTTACCTATCCCCAAAAATTGCGACATAGTGAAGTTTGATAAAACAATAAAGAGTGAACCACCAAATACAATAACCACAGACGGGGTATTGTAAAACATAGCCATTTCACCGCTACTACTCATAAACATAGACATGACAATTAAGCCAATTGCGCCTAGGATCCCGATTATGGTTGCTAAATCCACATTTCCTCCAGAAGTTTCATGCTTAATGGCCTTATCATAAACTTTTATTATTAACTGCTTATCGGCAACATATTGAATTGCTTAAGCCATTTTTATAAATAAACATAAAAAGCAGCCTTTAGCACTATCTTAGATCAAGTTATAAGGGCTACCTAATTATCAATTGATTTATTAAACCAACAGACCGCTATTAAGGCTTTATTAATGCACTTGAAATATAATTTAACGTTATAAAGGTAAAAAACCAATATCATCCTTTGACCTAGTTTAGCATTCCCCCTAAAATTGACCCCTAAATTTATTATGTAAGCTGAAATAAAGATGGCGACTAAAAAACCTGAAAACTTAAGTTTCGAACAAGCACTAGAAGAATTATCTACAATCGTTAGTGACATGGAACAAGGTGACTTATCGCTTGAGCAATCGTTAAAGCAATTTGAGCGTGGAATTGCATTAGCAAGTGCTTCATCAGGGAAATTACAGCAAGCAGAACAAAAAGTATCAATTTTGATGGGGAATGGCGAAAAGTCAGTACTTACAAACTTTGATAATGATATGGAATAGCTGTGAGCATAAAAAATCATATTGAACGTGCTCAAAAAGATGTAGTAGCGACCTTACAACAGCATTTTAACCAGCCTCTCGATACAGAAGAAACGGTAAAGAACGCCACCCAGTATGGATTATTTAATGGCGGTAAAAGATTACGTCCATTTTTAGTTTATGCCACAGGTAAAATGCTCGGCGCAAACCATCAAGACTTAAACGTACTTGCTGCTGCAATTGAGTGTATTCATAGCTATTCGTTAGTCCATGATGACTTACCAGCAATGGACGATGACGACTTACGCCGCGGACGCCCTACTTGTCATATAGAGTTTGGCGAGGCAAATGCAATTTTAGCCGGTGATGCTCTTCAAACTCTTGCTTTTGAGCTTATTGCGAATCACAAATTTGAATGCTCATCACAAACACAAGTAAAAATGATTGCTACACTTGCCCACGCATCAGGCCTTCAGGGTATGGTTGGCGGACAAGGCCTTGATATAGCAGCAACTGATAAAGTAATTACCGTACAAGAGCTTGAGCGAATACATAAGCTAAAAACCGGAGCTCTAATTAATTGCGCAATTACACTTGGTGCACTGTGCAGTGAAAAGGCTGATCAACAAACCTTAGAAAATTTAAGTGTTTTTGGGTATGCTATAGGGCTAGCATTTCAAGTACACGACGACATTTTAGATGTTGAAGGCGATACAGTTATTTTAGGAAAGCCACAAGGCTCCGATATTGCCGCGAATAAAGCGACATATCCGGCGTTATTAGGTATGCTAGGCGCTAAAGAAAAGGCGCAGAATTTAATACAACAAGCCCATGAAGCGTTAGCAAATATAGATGCTGACACAACACTTCTTGCGTCGCTAGCAAATTATCTAATTGAGCGTGACCACTAATTTTTGCTCATACGTATTGCAATTAGCACTGACATTATTACTCAACATTAATTATTCGTAAAAGCTTTGAATTAATTAATGTTAGCGAAGGATATATATAAAACCATGACACTTGATAGTAGCAAGTATCCATTACTTAATTTGGTTGACGAGCCAGCCCAATTGCGTGACTTAGCGCAAGACAAACTCCCTGCATTTAGCAATGAGCTGCGCGATTATTTACTCAACTCAGTATCGCAAAGTAGCGGTCATCTAGCGTCTGGTTTAGGGACGGTTGAACTAACCGTTGCCCTGCATTATGTTTATAACACTCCAGACGATCGCCTAGTTTGGGATGTGGGTCATCAAGCTTATCCGCATAAAATTCTTACTGGTCGTCGCGAGCAAATGCACACCATTCGCCAAAAAGACGGTTTGCACCCTTTTCCTTTTCGCGATGAAAGTCAATACGATACGTTTAGCGTAGGCCATTCAAGCACCTCTATTTCAGCTGCCTTAGGTATGTCTATTGCCGCACAAAAAGAAGGTAAAGGTCGAAAGTCTGTAGCCATTATTGGTGACGGAGCTATAACCGCAGGCATGGCATTTGAAGCGATGAATCATTTAGGTGATGTAAAATCAGACATGCTTATTATTTTAAATGATAACGAAATGTCGATTTCTGAAAATGTTGGCGCATTAACAAATCACTTTGCTCGAATTTTATCAGGTAGCTTTTATACTAACATTCGTGAAGGTAGTAAAAAGTTACTCTCAGGAGTGCCTCCGGTAAAGCAACTTGCCAGTAAAATGGAAGAGCACATTAAAGGCATGATGATCCCGGGTACCTTCTTTGAAGAATTAGGCCTAAATTACATTGGTCCCATTGATGGTCACGATGTAAACATGCTTGTAGATACATTACGTAATATGCGTAATTTAAAAGGCCCACAGCTTTTACATATAAAAACCCAAAAAGGTAAGGGCTACAAACCAGCTGAAGCCGATCCTATTGGCTATCATGGTGTACCAAAATTCGATCCGAGCACAACTAGCCTACCTAAATCTAAACCTAGTGCTGCTACTTTTTCAAAAGTATTCGGCGATTGGTTATGTGATATGGCCGAACAAGACAGTAAGTTAATGGCTATCACGCCTGCAATGCGCGAAGGTTCAGGCATGGTACGTTTTTCTAAAGAGCATCCAGATCAATACTTTGATGTAGCTATTGCTGAGCAGCATGCCGTTACTTTAGCCGCTGGCTTTGCCTGTGAAGGTTTAAAACCTGTTGTTGCTATTTACTCAAGCTTTTTACAACGTGCGTATGACCAATTAATACATGATGTTGCACTGCAAAACTTACCTGTATTATTTGCCATTGACCGCGCTGGTATTGTTGGAGCCGATGGTGAAACTCACCAAGGTGCGTACGATTTAAGCTTTATGCGCTGCATTCCAAATATGGTAATTATGGCACCAAGCGATACCAACGAATGCCGCCAAATGCTATACACCGGTTATAAAGCAAACTGCCCTGTTGCAGTTCGTTATCCTCGAGGTAGTGCAGGTACTGCAGACATTGAAAGCACTATGCAACTGCTTGAAATAGGTAAGGCAGATACAATTAAGAAAGGCAGTAAAATTGCCATTTTATCGTTCGGTACATTACTTGAAAATGCACAGCTTGCTGCAGATGAATTAGATGCAACGCTTGTTAATATGCGTTTTATTAAACCACTTGATACCGCACTTTTAAATGAGCTTGCAACTAGCCACGATGTAATTGTTACGCTTGAAGATAATGCGATTGCTGGCGGTGCCGGCTCTGCAGTTAACGAATTCTTAGCAACGCAAAAAGCTGATATTAATATCCTTAACTTAGGTATTCCTGATGAGTTTATTAAACACGGCACCCAAGATGAAATGCACGATGAAATGGGATTAGGCGAGCAAGGAATATTAACCGCTATTAAAGCGTTTATTAATTAACTTCCTATACATCTAAAGTTGAGCATATTAAAAAAGGAGCCTAGGCTCCTTTTTTAATATCAAATATTGCTGATCAGCGCATCCACACTTTAATATCAGCTAGGCCATTGCTTTGTAAAATACCTAATTGTTGATCAACGTTAGAATTTTGTTCAAACTCAAATGCATCAAGCTGATCATCAAACGTAATATTTGCAACACCATCACCACCGCGCTTTTTAACTTGGTGCAATGAAATATCAGCTAAATTAATAGATGTTTCCCAGCTAATTACCTGCCCACCCAAAAGTGGTAATGGATAAAATGACCAACCAATTGATGCCGTGATATTAGTTGTTTTGCCATTTGGTAATTGGAATGAATTAGCCGCTATTACTTTACAAAGATCTGAAGCATAGCTGTCTATTTTATTGCATTTAAAATCACGTAATAATAGTAAAAACTCATCACCACTCCAACGTGCCACATAGTCAGAACCCTGCGTACGCGAATTTAATAATGCAGCCATTTGCTGTAAGCAGCTATCACCTGCAATTGGGCCATAGGCATCATTGATACGGCTGAAGTTATCAAAGTTAATAATTACCAGCACCAGTGACTTGCCTTGTGCCTGCAGCGATTGTGAATTACGTTGAAAGTGTTCAATATCTTTAGGGAGTTGATCAAACAAAAAGCGACGACTACGCAGCCCTGTTAGCTCATCTGAGTGACTAACTAATTTAAGCTGTGAATTCACTTGGCCTAATTTATCATTAGCTTGACGAAGCTCTAAGGTACGCTCGGTGATCAAGCCCTCTAATGCTTCTTGTTTTCTACGCTCTTGCGCTCTAAATACCCAAAAAATAAGGTAGAAAAGCAAAATAAAACCACTGGTAATTAAAAGCCTAAAGTAAATAGTTTCGTCAAAGCGCTCAGGCACTACAAAGCCGTATTCTACTTCTTGCGCTTTAGTCCAGTCTTCACCTTGGCGCTTCGCTTCTAACTGAAACAAAAACGAGCCTGGAGGCAAGTTAGTATAAATAGCTTCACGTCGCGTATTAGCATAGCGCCAGTCACTATCTAAGCCACTTAGTTTATATCTAAATTCAATACTGTTTGGTGCATAGTAATCAATAGCTGTGTAAGTTAGCGTTATATCACGCTCGTCTGTTTCTAATGATGGTTTTTTACCAAGCGCAGCGGTGGTTAAATGACGAAGTGGTGTTGTTATTGTTTCTATTGTTGGCTTTAATGCAAGCACACCAAATAGCTCTACATTTTTAGGTATTTCAACAACACCTTGTAAGCTTGGGTACCAAATAGAATTGCCGGTGTCTGCTACCGCATCATGCCCAAGCCCACTACAACATTGATTCGCTTTACCATCGAGTTGACGGTCAAAAGATGAAATCACTTCTTCAACTTTTAAGCTTTTTATCTCTGTTTTAAATTGCTCTACAGGCATTCTGTAAACACCTTTCATGGTGCTTACCCAAACATGTTTTAACTTTTCATCATATTCTAGGCTAAATATAGACCCATACGGTAAACCATTAGCGGCATCGAGTTGACGCCACTGCCCTTGCGTACTTCTGTAAAAAAGCCCATCGTTAAGAGAGCCGATTAAAATACCCACGCCATCTATATGTAGCACGCTAGTTACGTATGCACTTTCAAGTGTTGTTTGGTCACCAATTTTTTCAATGCCACGGTCTGTAAAGTAATATGCGCCTTTACTAGTACCAATCACACCAAAGTTTGTTTTATCCAATACGTAGGTAATAAACTTACTACCTAAAAAAGCGTTATATGCAAAAGGCGTTAAACCAGCATAATTTAATCGATATAAACCGCGTCCGGTACCAATCCAAAAACCGCCTTTACTAGAGCGACTTATTGCAAATACCGGGTTATCGCGAAGCGCTCGACCAGGGACGGTATAGAGTGTCTTGTTTTCAAAAACAAATAAGCCGCGCCCCGTGGCTATATATAATCGTTCACCATCGAATTGTAGATCGTGTACTGACGCGTATCCATATTTACTACTTGGAACTAAATTAATAAAACTTTTATCTAAATCGAAATAACCAATGCCGCTTTTGTTAGCAACCCACAGTTTTCCATCTGGAGCTTGGCTAATAGCCATAACAGACTCGGTCATATCTGAAACAGCTGAATGCCTTTCTACTCGCCCTTCATGGGCAAGCCATAAGCCTTCACTAAAACTTGCTAACCAAACGTTATTTTTATCATCTCTAAAAATATCAGCAAACCATATGCTTTGATCAAGTTGGCTTGGTTCTACCCATTGCCACTCACCGGTTTTATCTCTAAATAATAAACGTCCATAAGTCGAAACCCATAAGCCACCATCGGTATCACTCATAAACTTATAAACGGCTGAGTTATTTGCATTAGGTAAAGGAAAAGGTCTTAGTTCGTCATCTAAATCTAAAAAGTATGCACCTAGCTCAGAGGCTATATACAAATTACCGTTTAAGAATGATAAATCGTGCACTATGGTTTGCGCTAAGCGCTCTGGTAACGATATTTTAGCGGTAAGCTCTAAACGTAGTTTAGAGAAATCTGATGAGTTTTTAGTAAGGCGTAATAAATGACGATCATTAACCAGCCAAATACCTTCAGGAGAGAGTGCCATTTGGCTAACAGAGCCAACAATTTGGGTAATTACGGTAGCATTAACAATAGGTAGGGGACCATTTACTTGAGTGCGTAAATCAACTTGCCCTCTATCTACATAGTATAAACCATTAGCCGCAATCCATATGCTGCCTTTAGAGTCCTCAAGAATATCTCTTACTGGACCTTTAATATTAAACTCTTGTGCTGCAAATGTGGCTGGATTAATAACTACCAAGCCACTTTTAGTACCTACCCATAATAAGCCACTAGAATCGACTAAAAGTTTATTAATACCATTACTAGGCAAGAACGGGCTATTTTGCGTGTTGTAGTTTGTAAATGTTGTGCCATCAAAACGGCTTAAGCCAAACTGAGTACCAAGCCACATATAGCCTTGCTGGTCTTGTACTACGCTTTTAAGTGATTGCGAAGGTAGACCATCTTTTATATTCCATTGCTTAACTACGTAATCACTAATTGAAGCCCAACTTGGTGTCGCGCACAACATCAGTACACAAACCAGTAAAAATCGCATCATATTGCTGCCACCTAGTTAAACAAATCAAATATAAAAAATTAAAAGGGTAGTAAACCCACTTTTATTAGCGCCTGTAAGCATATAAGCGAAAAAACGCCCGCAAGTATATCATCGGCCATAATACCTAAACCACCATGTACTCGTTTGTCTAGCATACGGATTGGGCCAGGTTTTGCTATATCAAAAAAGCGAAATAACAAAAAACCAACGAGTAATGTTTGCCAGCTAAGTGCTGCACCAATCATTGTAATGTAATAACCTGCCACTTCATCCCATACAATAGCAGGATGGTCGTGCACGCCTAAATCATCAGCCGTTTTACCGCAGGCCCATATACCAAATATACTGATCACTACGGCAAACACAATTTGCAACCATAGCGGATAATACATAGTCATAAAAATGAATGGCAGTGCAGCAAAAGTGCCAAATGTACCAGGTGCTTTAGGGGCTAACCCAGTACCAAAACCCAAACCAAAAAACTGATGTGGGCGCTTTAAATTAAACTTTCGGTTTTTGTTCAAACCAGCTCCTTTGCAAAATGCTCAAAACCTTGCTGCTTAAAATCAAACTTTTCACCGTTGTGTAAAAGTTCAATTTGACCATCGCCACTTTTAATTTGGCCTATGCATGTTGCATCTACACCATATTGACGCAGTTTTATATCTAGCATACTTTTATTGCTATCAGGTACAGTAAAAATTAATTCGTAATCATCACCGTAACTTAGAATAAATGGCAGCTGCTGATTAAAATCAAGGCTTGCTTGCATTGCATCTGAAGTCGGAATACTTTCAATATTCACAACTGCATTTACTTGCGACATATCAAGTATATGACTCAAATCAGCGATTAAACCGTCCGATACATCAATAGCCGATGATGCAAGACCTCGCAATACCTGTCCTGCAGCAACACGCGGTGTTGGAAAGTCAAAGCGCTTATTTAAGTACTTTAAATGTTCTGGCTCAATACTTATACCTTGTTTGCGAGACTCAATTGCAAGTCCAGCGTCACCTAGCGGACCTGTAACATAAATCCAATCACCCACTTTCGCACCACTACGGCGAAGTGCAGTACCTTCTGGTACAGTCCCTTTTGCACAAATAGTGATAGTTAATGGGCCTTGCGTGGTATCGCCACCTATAATTTGCACATTAAAGTATTCTGCAATTTCATGCATGCCTTCAGTAAACTCTTCAATCCACTGTGGGTCAATACTTGGCAAGGTTAACGCAACTGAAACCCATGTTGGCTCAGCGCCCATTGCCGCTAAATCACTTAAATTAACAGCAAGCGCTCTGTGACCTAATGCACGAGGGGAAATATCATCAAAAAAGTGTACGCCAGCAACAAGAGTATCTGTTGTAACGGCAAGTTGGCAGTTTTGTGGAACGGTTACTAAAGCGCAATCATCCCCTATACCTAGGTTTACATCACGACGGGTGATCCCGCGACCTTTAAAGTAGCGGTTAATTAATTCAAATTCCTTCATACACAAAAAAGCCGGCCTATGCCGGCTCCCCTCTTTAACGGTTTACTTACTTGCGTAAATGCTTAACAGCTTTATCAAGTACACCGTTTACAAATTTATGGCTGTCTTCAGCGCCAAATATTTTGGCCAGCTCAATACCTTCGTTGATAGCAACTTTATAAGGTACATCTTCACGGAACTTAAGCTCATAGCTGCTTAAACGTAAAATTGCGCGCTCAACCATATCTAAGTCATTAAACGGACGTGTTAAATGTGGTGATACAGCTTCGTCTAGTTGCTTATAATTTACAGCAACACCCGTCGCTAAATCTTTAAAGTATTCAACATCAATTTTAGTAACGTCTGTTTCGATCAACATTTGTTGTTCGATATCGGCAATTAAATTGCCACTTATTTGCCAAGAATAAACGGCTTGGAGTGCTAAGATACGTGCTTTACGTCTTGCTGCTGGTTTCACAAAAATTCCTTAAACTTAAATTTTATCTAACACATTAACCATTTCAAGCGCGCCTAAAGCAGCTTCGCCGCCTTTATTGCCCATTTTGGTGCCAGCACGCTCAATTGCTTGTTCAATGCTTTCTGTGGTTAATACGCCAAATGCAACCGGGATATCATACTCAAGTGATACTTGCGCAAGACCTTTGTTTGATTCGCCAGCAACTAGGTCAAAGTGTGGTGTACCACCTCTGATCACTACGCCTAATGCGATGATTGCATCATACTCTTTTTTTGCCGCAACGCGTTTAGCCGCTAAAGGTAATTCTACCGCGCCTGGTACATAAATAACGGTAATGTCGTCATCAGATACACCACCAGTGCGTTTTAGCTCATCAACAGCACCTGCAAGGAGGCTGCTACCGATAAAGTCATTAAAACGAGAAATGACAATGGCAAACTTTTTGCCAGGAGCGTACTTACTACCTTCAATAATTTTCATTTGATAACCCTAAAAATAAGTTCAAGCGGTTGCGATTGCGCAAAAATTGCTGCGCATCATACCATAAAAATAAAATAATAGCCTAGTTTAAGCGTGATGCTTATTGTGGCTCAACATAATCAACAACTTCTAAATGAAAGCCCGAAAGTGCATGGTACTTTTTAGGGCGACTCATTAATCGCATTTGTTTAATTCCAAGATCTGCAAGTATTTGCGAGCCTACGCCAACAGTACGAGATGTACCTTTGAATTTACGAGGCGTAACGCTTTCGCCAGCATCAGCTGCTGCGAATGCTTTTACAGTTGCCTCTAATTCTTCAGTGCTTTCTTGCTTACCTAAAATAACTAAAGCACCTTCATTTTTAGCGATATAAGCCATTGCTTCTGAAAGGCCCCAACTACGGTCAGCACTTCTATCTGAAAGTAGGATATCGTTAAAGGTACTTTGCAAATGTACACGTACATTTGTCGGTTCTTGCTCTTTTATATCGCCTTTAAGCAATACGTAATGTAATTGGCCGTCAATTGTGTCTTTGTAAGTAACTAAATCAAATTCACCGTGAATAGTTGGTAACTTACATTTTGCAACTTGCTCAATTGTTGTTTCATTTAAGTTACGGTATTCGATTAAATCAGCAATAGTACCAATTTTAATATCATGCTCTTTCGCAAAAACTTCTAAATCAGGGCGACGCGCCATGGTGCCATCGGCATTAAGTATTTCAACAATAACAGATGATGCTTCAAGCCCAGCTAAACGCGCTAAATCACAGCCAGCCTCAGTATGTCCTGCGCGAGTTAATACGCCGCCAGGTTGTGCCATAATTGGAAAAATATGACCAGGCTGAACAATATCACTTGGTACTGCGCCTTTAGCTATAGCCGCTTGCACTGTACGCGCTCTATCTGCTGCTGAAATACCTGTAGTAACACCCTTTGATGCTTCTATCGACATTGTAAAGTTAGTCGAAAATGCAGCACCATTATTTTTAACCATTAAAGGTAAATCAAGTTGCTCACAACGCTCTTGCGTCATAGTTAAACAAATTAAGCCACGGCCATGAGTGGCCATAAAATTAATAGCCTCTGCGCTAATATGCTCTGCGGCGATAATTAAATCACCTTCATTTTCTCTATCTTCATCATCCATTAAAATAACCATTTTACCGGCTTTAATGTCGTCTATGATTTCTTGTGCGCTGTGTAAATTCATAAATTTGCTCGTATAAGTTATCTGTTTCGTTATTTAATAAAACCCGCTTTAGCGAGTAAGCTCATCGAAATATCAGAGCCCGTTGGTTGCTCTGCACCTTTTATAAGGCGCTCTAAATAACGTGCAATTTGATCGACTTCTAAATTAACTTGAGTGCCTACTTTAAAGTGAGCAATTGTGGTTTGCTCACTCGTATGTGGGACAATTGTTAATTTGAATTTATTACCTTCTACAGCGTTTACTGTCAGGCTTATACCATCAATACATACCGAACCTTTGTACGGGATGTATTTCATTAAATTTTCTTCGGTTGTAAGCCAATATTCTGTTGCTCGAGCGTTTGCTGTAATGCTTGTAATAGTTGCTATGCCATCAACATGGCCAGATACTAAATGACCGCCTAAACGCGAAACAGGTTGCATGGCTTTTTCAAGATTCACCGTTTGCCCTAAAGCATAGTGAGCAAAACCGGTTAAACCAATCGTCTCGTTAGATAAATCAGCACTAAAACCGTCAATATGTTTATCAACTACGGTTAAGCAAACGCCATTGGTTGCAATGCTGTCGCCTAGCTTTACGTCTTTCATATCAAGATCAGCACTTTGGATACGAATGGCTAAGTCGCCTTGTTTTTTTTGTAATAAAGCAATTTTGCCTGTGGCTTCTATTATCCCAGTAAACATAGCGCTACTCTTTTTATTAAGTGATTTTAATGAGTTTTTAACGCGGTGATACGTAAATCGTCACCAATGCGCGCACATTCATTAAATGTTAAATCAACGGTGTTTTGCATACTCGTCAATTCAGGAAAATTAACTAAACTTTTTGCATCATGGCCCATTAATTTAGGCGCCAAATAAAAAACAAACTCGTCAACTAAATCAAGTTCTGTCATTTTACCAGCAAGTGTTGCTCCGCTCTCAAGCCAAACATTATTAAACTGCAGTTGCCCAAGCTTTTCTAAAACAGCCTGTAAATCAACTTTGCCGTTACTTTCACTTACTTCAATATGCTTTACAAAATGCGGCCATTGCAGTGATTTATCAACCTTAGTCGTAAATATTATTACATCACTTTGGATTTTAAATAAAGCAAGGTTGGGCGTTAAACGATTCTGTGAGTCAATTATAACACGCACGGGCTGGCGAAGCGGTAAATCGGTAGGTAGCGTGCAAGGCAACTCGCTTAGTCGCACATTAAGTTTAGCATCGTCTACTAACACGGTATCGGCACCGGTTAAAATAGCGCAGCTTAGCGCTCGGTATAATTGTACGTCTTGGCGAGCAGCGGGACTTGTGATCCACTTACTTTGCCCATTTTTAAGCGCTGTTTTACCATCTATGCTTGCTGCCATTTTACAGGTCACATAAGGTAAGCCTTGTTCCATTCGCTTAAAAAAGCCAACGTTAAGTGCGCGAGCTTGTGATTCAAGTAATCCATAAGCAACTTCAATACCGGCATCGCTCAGTATTTTAAGGCCTTTGCCTGCAACTTGTGGGTTTGTATCAACCATAGCGGCAATTACTTTTACAACACCCGCCTTTTTTAAACCTTCAGCACACGGTGGTGTACGCCCATAATGACTACACGGTTCAAGCGTTACATAAGCCGTTGCACCTTGTGCATTATTGCCAGCTATTGCCAGTGCATTTACTTCAGCATGACCTTGACCAGCTAATTGATGAAAACCCTCACCAATTATTTGATTATTTTTAACTAATACACAGCCAACATTAGGGTTAGGCGTGGTAGTAAACCGGCCTTTTTTGGCAAGTTCTATGGCGCGTGCCATATACATTTCATCATGTTCGGTAAAAGTAGTTTGGCTTTGCATTTATTACTCCCCTAAGCGGGCAATTTCTTCGCCAAATTCGCGTATATCTTCAAACGAGCGATAAACAGAGGCAAATCTTACGTACGCTACTTTATCGAGCTTTTTGAGGGCTTCCATAATGTATTCACCCACCAAATGGCTTGAAATTTCTCGCTCACCCGTTGCGCGTAGTTGCGATTTTATTATATTCACTACTTCGTCTACTTGCTCGGTGCTCACTGGGCGTTTTTCGAGTGCGCGATTTAAGCCATTTAATAATTTATCTTCGTTAAATGGTTCGCGGCTGCCGTCTTGTTTAATAACACGAGGCATAACCAGTTCAGCGCCTTCAAATGTAGTAAAGCGCTCGTGGCAGTCGTTACACTCACGACGCCGGCGAACTTGATGGCCTCCGCCAACAAGGCGTGAATCAATAACTTTAGTATCTTTTGCGGTACAAAATGGACAATGCATAGCTCGGTACTTCCGTTTTAAAACAAAAAAGACCGCTAAATAGCGGTCTTTTATCTTAGCAAAAAAATAGGGCCTGTTGACCTTTCAGGATTAAATTTGTTCTATCTAGGGGTGATTTAATCGCGGCTCGAGATTTGTAACCTAGTGGGCTAAGTAAAAATCGAGCAACAAAGAGTAAATCGCCCCTAGAACGAACCCGAGGGCAGTGCATGTTTGGCATTTATGCTGCGTTATCGCCTATTTGTGTGGAGTAACCACACTACATAGACTCTGCCTTGCTTAAAAGCCAAACATACTACTGCAAATTAAACCTCGAAAGATAAACAGGCCCCTAGCTTATGTGCTCTAAATTACTGCCGCTTATGCAATTAAGCGTAAACAGGTAATTTTGCACAAATTGCTTTTACTTTTTCTTTAACTTGCGCCTGTACAGATTCATCAGTGATGTTATCTAGTACGTCACAAATCCAGCCAGCAAGCTCTTTTGATTCTACTTCAGTAAAACCACGGCGAGTAATTGCAGGAGAACCAATACGCAAACCAGATGTTACAAATGGTGAGCGTGGATCGTTCGGTACTGAGTTTTTATTAACTGTGATGTTAGCGTTGCCTAGGGCTGCGTCTGCATCTTTACCAGTGATATCTTTATCGATTAAATCAAGTAAAAATAAGTGGTTTTCAGTTTTGTCAGAAACGATTTTGTAGCCGCGCTCTTGCATTACAGCAACCATTGCTTTTGCGTTTTTAACAACTTGTGTTTGGTATACTTTAAACTCTGGTTGAAGTGCTTCTTTAAATGCCACTGCTTTTGCTGCAATAACATGACATAAAGGACCGCCTTGGCCACCAGGGAAAACAGCGCTGTTAAGCTTTTTGTAGATTGCTTCGTCGCCACATGCAGAAATAATCAAACCACCACGAGGGCCTGCAAGTGTTTTATGCGTAGTTGTAGTTACAACGTGTGCATGAGGAACAGGGCTTGGGTAAACGCCTGCCGCAATTAAACCCGCAACGTGAGCCATGTCAACAAACAGATAAGCATCGATTTTGTCAGCAATTTCACGGAATTTAGCCCAATCAACAATACCTGAGTACGCTGAAAAACCACCAATAATCATTTTTGGTTTGTGCTCAAGTGCTAGTGCTTCAACTTGTGCGTAATCAATTTCGCCAGTTGCTTCATCTAGTCCGTATTGGATTGCATTGTAAAGCTTACCAGAGAAGCTTACGTGAGAACCGTGAGTTAAGTGACCACCATGAGCTAAGCTCATACCTAGTACAGTATCGCCAGCGTCTAATAATGCTAGAAAAACAGCTGCATTAGCTTGCGAACCAGCATGTGGCTGTACGTTTGCGTAGTCAGAACCAAATAATTCGTTAGCACGGTCAATTGCTAATTGCTCAACAACATCTACATGCTCACAACCGCCATAATAACGTTTGCCTGGGTAACCTTCTGCGTATTTGTTTGTAAGCTGTGAACCCTGCGCTTCTAGTACGCGTGGGCTACAGTAGTTTTCTGAAGCGATTAGCTCGATATGCTCTTCTTGGCGAGCAGTTTCTTTGGTTATCGCGTCAAATAACTCTGGATCAAAATCCGAAATATTCATGCTACGTTCTAACATTGGGGTCTCCTAGGGCAACGTGTATGGTGTTTTTTAGAGGCTTTATTGTACGCTTTAAACGACTCTTTGCCTACGCTCTTAAGTTGAGGATATTTAAACAGGGATTGAAACTATTTCACAGCTCTTTTAAGATGATATTTTTTTATAAAGCCATAATAATTTTAAATGAATTATATTTACTACATTTAATTAGTAAATATAACTAAGTGTATTCATCCGTATAAAGTTATAAAAAAAGCGGCTCAAGCCGCTTTTCCTTTTAATTTAACTTAGCCTAATTTAGCGAGCATTTCGGTACGTAACGCGTCGTAATCGGCGTTCATATCGCTTGCTAGGCATGGTTTTGCTAGTGCATCAGCAAGTGGTTTTGGCATACCTAATTCAATATTTAGAATACCCTCTACGCTTTCTTTAAACTTAGCAGGATGAGCTGTCGCTAAAAAGATACCCGCAGTACCCGGCGCACGATTTTCAACAAGACCTTGGTAAGCAATAGCAGTATGAGGCTCTGCAACATAGCCCGTTTGTTGAATTTTTTTCATCACGGCTTGCGTGTCTTGCTCGTTTACGCTTGTTGAATAAAAATTATCGTAGCTAAACCAGTTATTATCTAACATTGTTTGTACACGCGGCCAATTGTTTGGCTTACTTACATCCATCGCATTTGAAAGCGACTCAAGCGTTGCGTTTGGCGTCCAGTTTTTATCAAGCATAAAGCGCGGCACAGTATCATTTTGATTTGTTGTTGCGCTTAATTTACCTACAGGTAAACCAATAACCGCACCAATCATTGCGGCGCACACATTACCAAAGTTACCACTAGGTACTGATATATGTGCTGTTGCCCGTTTTTCTTTTGGTAGCAGTGCAATCGCTTCAAAGTAGTAACAAACCTGAGCAACTAAACGGCTAATATTAATTGAATTAGCTGAGTTAAGCCCAAGTGTTGATTTAACTTCTTCATCTAAAAAGGCATTTTTAACTAGCTCTTGGCAATCATCAAAGCTGCCCTCAACTGCATAACAATGAATATTGTTACCTAGCGTAGTAAATAGCTTTTGCTGAGCAAGTGAAATTTTGCCTTTAGGGTATAAAATTACTACGTCGATATTTGGTTTATTATAAAAAGCATGTGCTACGGCTGCACCGGTATCGCCAGATGTTGCTGTTAAAATAGTTACTTTCTCGTCTTTGTTAAACTGCGTTAAACACTCTGCCATAAAGCGACCACCAAAGTCTTTAAACGCAAGTGTAGGACCATGAAACAGTTCTAAACAGTATGTGTTCTCTTCAACTTCCACCAGCTTAACTGGAAAGTTAAATGCATTTTTAACCATTTGTGCCACAGTATCGCTTGGTAGCTCATCACCAATTAGGTGCGATAATATTTTGCCGCTGCGCGTAACAAAGTCCATATCAAGCAATGCATCAACATCGGACAGTGGGGCCAGTGATTCTGGGAAAAATACACCTTGGTTACGACCCAAACCTGTTTTTACGGCTTCAACGAACGACACTTTTTGTGAGCTATCTTTTAAATTATGTAATTGCATGACTAACTATCCTATAAAACTGTTAATTGACGCGTGCCGTCGTTATCTAATTTACAAATGTGGCAAAAGCCTTGCTCGTTAATGTAATTGGTTTCTAACCACTGCGCGCATTGCTGTGCAGCTTCAAGTGTTTTACACACACTAAATAAGGTTGGTCCTGCGCCCGAAATACTGACTATTTCAGCGCCCAGTGCTGGCAAGCTTGCTTTGGCTTCACTAAAACCTTTTATAAGCGGTGCGCGGTAAGGTTCTGCTATTTCATCTTTCATTATGCTTAGCGCATCGTCAAAACGGCTAGTTAACAGTAAGCTACTAAATGCCGACAAACGCTGAGCAAACTCAACACTTGCATGCATGCTCAACTCTTTTGGTAAAACAGAACGCGCTTTTGCGGTATTTAGCGAAAAACCAGGAAATGCAGCAACGTAATACCAGTTTTCATCAACCGGCAGTGCAATCGATTTATCAGGAATTAAATCACCTGTTAGCTGCAAACCACCTAAATAACATGGCGTAATGTTGTCGTAATGACGACCGCCGCTTACCACAGCTTCAAAGTCAGCCATAAGCTCAATTAGCTCAACCTGGCTTAAATGAGTCTGTGCAAACTTATCAAGAGCAGCAAAGGTAGCCACTACCGAACACGCACTAGAGCCAAGCCCTGAGCCAATTGGTAAGTTCTTTTTAAGCTCGAGCTTTACGCTTGGCATATTAGGCGCAACATGCGCTCTAAAATGCACTAAGCACTGGTACGCTAAATTTTCATTAGCATCACTGGGTAACTTGTGAGCGTACTCGCCTGTGCAAATAAACTCATCGCTTGGTGCTGCGCTTACAACGGCTACATCACCGAACAAACGGCCATCAATTGGCGCAAGCGCTGCGCCAAGGGCGTCAAAACCCACTGCAAAATTACCAATAGACGCCGGAGCATATACTTCAATCATAACGAACTCCTAGCGCGATAGCGTTTTTAAAATATCAGCAAATACACCCGCGGCTGTTACTTCAGAACCAGCGCCATAACCACGAATTACAAACGGACGTGGCTGGTAGTATTGGCTTAAAATAGCCAGTGCGTTTTCGCCATCGCGAATGACACTAAGCGCATGCTTTGCATCTACTGCTTCAACACCTACTTTACAGTGGCCTTCTTTAATTGTGCCTACATAGCGAAGTACCCTACCCTCGCTCGCAGCGCTTTTGATACGCTCGTTAAAATCAGCATCTAGGCTTGGTAGTTTTGCCATAAACTCATCAACACTATCACCTTGTGCAAAACCTTGTGGTAATACTGACTCAACTTCAATATCGCTTAGCTCTAATTTCATACCGGCTTCGCGAGCGATGATCAATAACTTACGTGCTACATCGGTACCCGATAAATCATCACGAGGATCTGGCTCAGTAAAGCCACTTTCTTTGGCTTTAATTGTTGCCTCAGAAAGTGATAAACCATCTTGAAGTGCGCCAAACATATACGAAAGTGAACCTGATAAAATACCGCTAAACTCTAATAACTCATCACCGGCACCAAATAATGACTGTAAGTTGTCGATTACTGGTAAGCCTGCACCAACGTTTGTTTCGTATAAAAATTTACGATTATTTTTTTGTGTTGCTGCAATTAAATCTTGGTAATACGTGTATGAGCTTGTTGTTGCTTTTTTATTGGCAGCAACCACATGAAAACCTGCATTTAAAAAGTCTACATACTGCGCAGCAAGTGCATCCGACGACGTACAATCAACAAGCACAGGGTTTACTAAATGATTTTGCTTAACAAACTGCTCTACTAGTTTTAAATCAAACGCCTGCTCGGATGAGGCCAATTTTTGCTGCCAATCACCAAAAGCTATACCTTCACTATCAAGGTGTAATTGACGAGAGTTAGCAACACCATACAAGTTGAGTTTAATATTACGCTTTTCAAGCCACGCTTGTTGACGTTCAAGCTGATTAATAAGCTCTTGCCCTACTAAGCCACAACCTAGTAAAAACACATCAATTGACGGCACATGCGTGAAAAAGTTTTCATGGCATATTTTTACGGCGTCGTTACAAAGTTCGCCATCAATTACTGCTGAAATAGCACTTTCTGTAGAATCCTGTGCAATTGCCACTATATTTACTTGCGCTTGTGCAAGCGATGCAAAAAACTTAGCCGCTAAGCCACGGTGCGCGCGCATGTTATCGCCCACTAAAGTAACAATGGCTAAATTGCGCTGCACTTGTACAGGCTCAATAAGCCCTGCTTGTAATTCAAGTTCAAATGCAGTTTGTAGCGCATCAAGTGCAAGTGCTAGGTCTGTTTCGTGTACACAAAAGCTAATGCTGAATTCGCATGATGACTGCGTGATCAATACAATTGATACGTTATCGTGAGCAAGCGCGTTAAATACCTTAGACGCCATACCTACTTTGCCTTTCATGCCTGGCCCTGAGACAGTTAGCATTGCAAGGTCTTGTAGGCTCGAAAGCGCTTTTACTGGCTCATCTGATGAATAATCGTTACCAATTAATGAGCCTTGTGCGTCTGGGTTATGCGTATTTTTAATTTCGCACGGCACGCCTGCTTTAGCACACGGTAAAATTGTTTTAGGGTGAAGTACTTTTGCACCAAAATAAGAAAGCTCCATCGCTTCTTTATAAGATAAAAAATCTACTTTAGTCGCTTTTTTAATATAACGAGGATCAGCACTGTATACACCATCAACGTCAGTCCAAATTTGGCAAATCTCAGCTTCTAAACAAGCCGCAGCAATGGCTGCTGAGTAATCTGAGCCATTACGGCCAAGCGTTGTAAGCTCACCTTTGTCATTACTCGCTGTAAAACCAGGCATGATATAGATAGTTGCAGGACTTTCTTTAAGCACAGCTTGAAAGCGCGCTTTACTTGTTACTAAATCAGCCTCGGCGTCGATATAACCGCCAGTTGAAGCGATACAGCTTGTTGCTTCTAAGTATCTTGCATCGTGCGAATTCAATAAAGCCTGCATTAAAGAAACACTAACGCGCTCTCCAAAGCTAATTACAAATGCGCGAACTTGATCAGGGCAACATTGTATAAGTGATACGCCATCTAGTTTATTTTTAAGTTCCCTTAAGTTTGGCCAACTTGTAACTACTACACCACTTTTTTCAACGTCAGCTTTCAAACCTTCACAGCGGCTAACTAATGCTTGCCATTGCTGCGAAAAGTCAGAGCCTTGTTCTGCAGCACTTGCAAGTGCAACTAGCGAATCGGTCATTCCACCTGGAGCAGAAAGTACCAAAAGCATTTCATCTTTTAATTGTGCTTTAACTAGCTGAGCTACCTGTTGTAAGCATGCATAGTCGGCAAGCGAAGACCCACCAAATTTTAAAACTCGCATTGTTTATGTTCCTCATCCCATAAAACGAAAAAAGGCCTGTGTTCTAAGTGAACACAGGCCTTTAAATTTGTTGCACCGACCTATGCCACTATCCAGTAAGAATGATGGTTGTAATAATAATGGTCAGTACGCGATTAATTGTTTTCATATGTTAAGACTGCCTTAACAAAGGCTATGCTGTCAACCCTAAATTAAAAGATAAAACAGCCTTTTTTAACATGAAAAAACCTAATGAATGCCAAATTTATGCAATATTTCGTTTAAGTTAGATTTATTGATAGGTTTATCGATAAAGTCTATTGCGCCAAGTTGTGCGACTCGTTGCTTCATTTTCTCTTGTATATCGGCAGAAATAACTAAAACAAAGCACTCTATTTTTTCTATTTTTATAGTCTCGAGTACTTGTATACCATCAACTTCAGGCATGGTGAGATCTAAGCACAATAAATCAAAGCTTTGTGCTCGTAAAAGTTCTAGAGCGTGCGCTCCATTTGTAGCTTGTTGTATTTGAGCGTCTATACATTCACTTAAACACCGCACGACTTGTTTACGGGCAACTGCAGAATCGTCACAGACTAATATCGAAAATTTCATCATGTTTACTACTACACAACCATCAAAGTTATTAAAAGGTTATTAAACTAATGCCTTCCATTGCATTTTAGACACTTTAACACGCCTCCAAGCACTCAGCGCATTAATAATTTAATACAATGATAAATATAGAATAAATCCGTTTAAGATATAATTAACCAAAGCAAATACTAATTAAGCCTACAATACATAACAGATAACGAATTTATTAATTTATACCTTGGTTTAAATACTTTGATACTACACGCTCACTTTTTGTGATTTATCTTACTAAATTTTAACTTTTTTATTTATTTTTAGAGGTTTATTGACTAACTTTTAAATTACTATCGTAACGTTACAAAAATAATAAAGGATGAACAAGTCACTCATGTTACAAAAAAGTCTTTCTAAGAAGCTACTGACTAGCGTTTTATCCGTCTATTTTTTGCTTACCTTTGTAGTGACCTGTGGACAAGTGCTTGCTGAATACGTCAATACTAAAGACTATATTCGCGATGAACTTAGTACCTTACAAAAAACCTTTAGTCGCAGCTTAACACGTGCAATTTGGGAGCTTAATACCAAGCAAACAATTACAACAGCAGAAGGTTTACTCGCCATTCCCATGATTGAAGGGATTATTGTTCGAGACGACAGCGGCGAAATTATTTCACAGCTAGGGCGCTCTCTTGATATACACAAGCTATATAACCAACAGTTAGTACAAGAAGAGGTTATTTTAGAAGACGCAAAATCGGGTTTATTTGGTTATACCTTTCCACTTATTTTTGAATTTTCAGGTCGTGCTACTCAAGTTGGTGACGTTACCTTATTCTCAAGTCGAGAAGTTGTTTTTAGCCGCATTATGGTATCAATCTACTTTTTGATTGGTAATGCGATGATTAAAACCACCTTTTTGATCATCTTATTTTTAATGGCATTTAGAAAACTTCTTACAGACCCTTTAGCAGAACTCACTGAGCAACTAGAAAATTTAGAACTAGACGAGCTAGAAGGTCAACATATAGAAATAGAAACAGAAGAACATAATGAACTAAAAGTGATGGAGCAGTCATTTAACAAACTAATAGATAAAGTGGTTCAGTATAGAAAAGAGCTTGAACACACCCAAAAAGAACTCATTATAAGTAACGAAAAGCTTGATCAACACAACATACAACTTGAACAAGACGTAGCCCGTAAAACATCCAACTTAAGCCAAGCAATGATGGATTTACAGCAGCAAAAATACGAACTCGAAAAGCAAAAAATTGTCCTCACCGAAGAAGTAGACTTACGCCGCAGCACAGAGCTAGAGTTAATTACAAAGCAAACTGAATCTCAGCGCTATATAGAAGAGTTAAGCCTTGCACAGGAACGTTTACTAGGCACAGAAAAAATGGCTGCGCTAGGCGGACTTGTAGCAGGTATTACACACGATATAAACACCCCTATTGGGATAGGTGTAACGGCAATATCATTTTTACAAGAACGCTTAAATAAACTCGAAAATGCTTATACCGAAAAAACACTTTCGCCAAAAGCACTAGAAGAATTCATTAACGAAGCAAAACAAAGCACAAGCTTACTAACCACTAACTTAGATAGAGCTTCGGAGCTTATAGCTAGCTTTAAACAAATAGCGGTCGATCAAGCCAGTGAAGCAGTAAGAACCATTAACTTTAAAGATTACACTAACGAAGTAATACGCTCACTGCACCCAAAACTAAAAAAGACATCCCATACTATAAAATTAGAATGTCCTGATGATTTAGTTTTAAATCTACCTGCTGGGGCTATAAGCCAAATTTTTACTAACCTAATTATGAACTCACTTATTCATGGCTTTGAAGGTAAAAGCAACGGTGTAATGGATATTAAAATAAGCGCTGATGACACCAACTTAACTATTGATTACAAAGATGACGGTAACGGTGTTACTAACGAGCAATTAAAAAAATTATTTGACCCATTTTTTACTACCAAACGCGATGAAGGCGGTAGCGGATTAGGCACCCATATAATGCTTAATTTGGTCAAGCAAACCCTTAGTGGCTCTATTGATGCAACGAGTGAACCGGGCAAAGGTCTGCGTTACTATATTCAATTTCCGAAGAACATGGCTAAGCCACTGCCTATTTTTGATAAATATGAATAAATAAAAGTATATGCATTAAATTATTAGGGCGTGTTGATCTTTGGTGGTTGAATTTGCAGCAACATGTTTGGTTTTTAGGCAAGGCAGAGCCTATGTAGTGTGGTTATTCCCCATAAATAGGCGACAACGCAGCATAAATACCAAACATGCGCTGCCCTCTG
The DNA here is from genome assembly GCF_015864765.1 of Pseudoalteromonas sp. NZS11. Taxonomy (NCBI): domain Bacteria; kingdom Pseudomonadati; phylum Pseudomonadota; class Gammaproteobacteria; order Alteromonadales; family Pseudoalteromonadaceae; genus Pseudoalteromonas; species Pseudoalteromonas sp. NZS11. The sequence continues at coordinate 29,536 of NZ_JADYWP010000005.1, forward strand.
GGTTCTTTCTAGGGACGATTAACTTTTTGTTGCTCGGTTTTTACTTAGCCCACTAGGTTACAAATCTCGCGCCGCGATTTAATCGCCCCTAGATTGAACAAATTTCAATCCATAAAGTTCAACACGCCCTAGTAACAAATCAGTCATTTCGAGATGCTGTTTTTATTGCTATGATTGTACAAATTTTTCAAATGGATCAATTCCCCTATGTGGTTTAGTAACCTTATTTGTTACCGCTTTAAGCAAGACGTTTCATATACTCAAGAAGACTTTGATAAAGCATTAGAGCAAGATTTATTTCGCCCATGTACTGGTCAAGAGCTTGCAACATTTGGTTGGACAAAAGCGTTTGGAAAACATGGCGATACGCTATCGCATTTTTCTCAAAAAAGTATTCTAGTTTGCGCTAAACGCGAAGAAAAAGTACTCCCTGCTTCTGTTATTAATGAACTAGTTGCTGAGAAAGTTGATCTGATAGAAGCTGAAGAAAACCGCCCAGTTAAAAAGAAAGAAAAAGACGAATTAAAAGAAAACATTCTTCATACTCTTCTACCTCAAGCATTTAAAAAGTCGAGCTTACAATTTGCCTTTATTGACCAAGAAAACGGTTGGGTTGTTGTAAATAGTGGCAGCTTTAATAAAGCAGAAGAGCTACTAGCACTACTTCGTAAATCGTTAGGAACGCTTCCGGTTGTACCTGCGTTTGCTAACTACGACCTAGATGTATTTTTAACTGATTGGTTAACTAACTTTAGTACACCAGAAGGTTTTGCTATTGGCTCAGACGCTGAACTTGAAGAAGCAGACGACAGCGGCGCACAAGTAAAGCTTAAAGGTCATGATCTATCGTGTGATGAAGTTAAATCGCATTTAGAAAGTGGTAAACGCGTAACTAAACTTGCACTTGATTGGCAAGAGCGTCTTAAGTTTATGCTGCAAAACGATGGCTCTATCAAACGTTTAAGCTACTCTGAAACTCTAAAAGAAGAAAACGCAGATATTCCTAAAGAAGATATGGCTTTAAAACTTGATGCTGACTTTATTTTAGCTTCTGAAGAAATAAAGCAATTACTTGAAGAACTAACTGCTGGCTTAGGTGACGTTGAAGATTTAGAAAAAGCGTAAATACCTAAATACCATAGTACCAACCTGCGTAAATATTTAACAATTTAACGAGTTAAATAGCCCCATACATAAGCAGGTTGTTATAACAGATAAAAATCCGATAGCAGTTTACTGCTATCGGATTTTTTTATGGAATTTTTTGAAGCACTTATTTATATATTTATTAACCGCGAACAGAGTTTATACCAATCTGCTTATATACGGGGTCTATTTAACGTTGAGAAAATTACGCTAGAACTAGGCAAAAATTTTTGTATCTAGTTGTTCTAAATAAAAAATTTTTAACGACGTTATAGTGAAATTTAATTCGTTAAATTGATCAAAGATTTATGCAGGTTGGTATTAGCTAACGTTCGACGTATTAAAACCTATGGTAATCACCTTTCAAATAGGAGGTTACAGAATGGTTCAAAGGATCATCAAGGTAAGTTATATAAAGTGGTGTGAAGTTATCTATATACGCTTCAAGCTGGACTGCACAAAAACTGAAGTTTTTGATTTTAATTAAAACCATTAACTTACTTTGTACAGATAACTTATTTTAGCTTTTAGCGTCTTCAACTTTAGGTTGGCGATATATTTTTATAATGTGGTATAAATTTACAAGCGACAATAAGCCATTGGTAAAAATAACAGGCACTGCGCCAATGGCAACACCGTATGCAGTAAATACAATACAACCAAACATATTGTACCAACGTAGTTTTACTACATCTGTCATTGTTAACGATGCAACCAATAAAGCTGATGCAATATAACCTAAATATTCCCAACTCAATTGTTCTCTCCTAGCCTTTAGGTTAGCATTACATGTACTGCTAGCTTATGGCACTTATAAGTATTGCAAAGTTACAACAAAATAAAAAAGCTAACCTGCTTAAAAAACCTGAAAAAGTTTGCCGGAAAATACCAGCAAATTCTTAAATCATTACACGGGAAATGAAGGTAAAATAATACTCTTAGCAAAGCTAATAATATTAATAGCAAGTTAGCGTAAATTCTTAGTGTCTTAATGCTATCGTCATTAAGATGTAATAAATAGGACAAATGTCCGAAGAGCACATTGATGTTTCAATACCATTTTTCTAGTTACCTTGTTGATCAGCTTTTAACCTTTGCCGGTAGTAGCTATCAACAATCAAAAAAAGAAGTCCTGATCCATCAAGATCAGCCTTTAAGCAAGCTTGTGCTTGTACGCAGTGGCACTGTGTCGTTTAGTTACGACGTAGGTAATGGACGACGCCTGCTGTTAGGTCAATTGGATTGTAACAATACCCTTATTGGTGAAATAGAAGCGCTAAATAATAATCCATGTATTTATACAGTTACGTGCTTTAGCGATGTAACCTATAACCTTATTGAATTAAGACATTGGCGTGCTCTACTGCTTGAAAAACCAGAACTGAGCTTATACACCGCACAAACCATTGCGGCTAAGTTTCAGGAAAACCAAAAAATCAATCTAGATAAGTTATTACTACCGCTTAGCTATAACATAGCTAAAGATTGCTTGCTAAGAGCCGAGAACAACAACCCTACGCTACTTAGGGCCTACCCTACCGTGAATGCCGAAGCAGAACGCTTTGCTACCACTGAGCGAGCTTACAGACGCGTTGTTACAGAACTCGTAGAAAAAGGCTTAGTACTTAGAAGTAACGATGGCTTACAAGCCGTCGATATTCCAAAGCTAAGTGAATATGTAGATAGCTTTGCTCAGCTTTAAAATAAAAAAAGGCCTTAACGGCCTTTTTCTATTTATACAAATTACTAATTACTTCTCTAGCAAAATGTCATGAATTTTCGCAAGATCAGATTTACCAGCAATAATTTCATCCGGTGTTAAACCCGATAGTTCATGCGGGAACACTAACCACTCTTCAGATTCATGAATGTAATAATCTGGAACAGTGTCTACTTTTGAGTTTTTTGGCTTGTAGTACGGACATGCAATACGAATATCACGTGGCAAGTTTAAGCGCATAAGCTCTGAAAGCTTTTCTTTTAATGCAACAATACTACGACCTGAGTCAAATACATCATCAACAATTAATAATGAATCACCTGCATTTGCGTTCTCTACAATGTAATGTAAGCCGTGTACTTTAATTTCTTTCGACTGTTTACCAATACCGTAATAAGACGATGTACGTACTGCAATGTGGTCAGTCTCAATGCCTTTGTAATCGTAATATTCTTGAACAGCAATACCGATCGGTGCACCACCTCGCCAAATACCAATAATAAAATCAGGACGAAAGCCATCTTGGTATACTTGTGCCGCTACGCGGAACGAATCTTCAAGCAGCTGTTGAGCTGTGATGTAGCACTTATCTGACATAATTAGAAACCCCAGTGGTGGATATAAGATTTGAGCGCAGCTTAGAGTTAAGCAAAAATTAAACTCAAACAGGTATTGGCGACTGATTTTACCGTAAATGAAATAAAATTGCTTGCCTGTAAATTAAAAAATAGGCACCCAAGGGTGCCTATTTTTAGCGTAAAAAGCGTAATTTAGTAAATATTATGCTTTTTCTTGTAAAGTACGAGCAACTGTACGCATACCTTGAGTTGTTGCACCCGCTGCCCATTGACTTGTACTGCCCATGTTAAATGCAGCCGCTAAATCGATGTGTACCCAGCCTTTGCCATCGTTTGGCACAAAGCGCGATAAAAAGCCTGCAGCATTCGATGCACCGCCATAACCGCCACCTTTTTGTGCACGGCTATTCGCCGTATCAGCATAAGGAGATGGGCAGTTTTGTTGATGCCATTTTTCAAGAGGAAGTGGCCAAGCAGCTTCCATTTCTTGAGATGCAAAACTCTCAACTTCACGTACAAGTTCTTTATCAAGTGCAAATAATGCATTGTACTCTTGGCCAACAGCAACAAGCGCTGCGCCAGTTAGTGTTGCTGCATCAATAATAAGTGGAGCGCCAGTCTCCCCTGCGGCCATTAGGCCATCTGCAAGTACTAAGCGACCTTCAGCATCCGTGTTTACAATTTCAACTGTCGTGCCATTTTTATAAGTAAGAATGTCACCTAATTTGTATGCATGACCCGAAATTAAGTTCTCAGCACAACATAAAAACAGTTTAATACGTTTTTCAATACCACGGTTAATAGCCAATGCTAAACCTGCAGTTACTGTTGCAGCGCCGCCCATGTCGCACTTCATACCAAGCATACCTTCGCTTGATTTAATTGAGTAACCACCTGAGTCAAACGTAATACCTTTACCTACAAGCGCTGCACTTACTGGTGCATTTTCGTCGCCTGTTGGGTTGTAATCAAGCTCAAGCAATACTGGCGGGCGAACACTACCGCGACCAACAGCATGAATACCAATCCACTGTTGCTCTAGTAACGCATCACCTTTAATAATTTGGTAACTTACATGCTCAGGCGCTAATGATTGAATAAACTCAGCCGCTTTTTCAGCAAGGCTTTCTGGGTAAATGTCATCGGCAGTCCCGTTAACCATTTCACGTGCCCAAATTGCTGACGTTTTTAAGTGAGCAAGTTCTTTAATATCTGATTGTGCGTTATCAACAAACTCAACACCATTTAACGATTTTGGTGTTACAAAGCCTTGATAAAAAGCCCACTGGCTTTCTGTACACCAAGCATCACCTGCTAATTCAACGTTTTTAATACCTTGGATTGCAATAGTACGACCAGCTTTTTGAACATTTTTCAATGTTTCTTGCTCAGACAAATGAACAGTTGCACCGCGCTCATTAAAAGACAATGACGCATTATCGCCCCAATGACTCGCTGCTGCTTGTTCGCTTAGTTGAACAACAAATTTTTCACTCATGTTAGAATACCCTTGCACTTAAATGTGCCACCGAGTTTACTATAGAGCGCTTAAGTTCCCAACAGCTTGAGATAAATAACATAAACCACACTGCTGTGCAGTATTTACGCTTTGGAAGTTATCATGAAGTACACGCCAACTCTGCAACCTGCCACCTTATTAAAACGCTACAAACGCTTTTTAGCTGATTTACAATTAAGTGATGGCAGTGAATTTACCGCCCACTGTGCTAATACGGGTAAAATGACGGGATGCGCAGAGCCGGGTTTTGCTGCTTTTTATTCAACAAGCGATAACGCAAAACGAAAATACCCGCATTCATTAGAGCTTACGCAAAATAACTTATCGCAGCTTATTTGTGTAAATACAGCAGTGGCTAATAAAGTAGTAGAAGAAGCAATAAACAATAATGTAATAAGCGAGCTACTCGACTACAGTCAATTGCAAAGCGAAGTAAAGTACGGCAGCGAAAACAGCAGAATCGACTTTTTGCTCACTGACGAAAATAAGCCTGATTGCTACGTAGAAGTTAAATCAGTCACATTATTAAGCGAAGATGCACCACAAAGCGGGCAAGGCTACTTTCCTGATGCGCAAACACTGCGCGGACAAAAACATATTCGCGAACTAATAGAAATGATCGAACAAGGCCACCGAGCAGTATTACTGTTCGCTGTTTTGCATGAAGGAATAAATACAGTAAGTGCAGCTGCGCATATTGATAAAAAATACGCCACGCTATTAAGCCAAGCAATAATAGCCGGCGTTGAAGTATTAGCATACAAGGCCACAATTTCTGCTAATGAAGTTTTACTTCATAAAAAAATAGTATTTGCACAATAGTGTATTAAACCAAGGGATTGAACTAAGCGTAATTTGCAAAATAAGCAAAGTACTCAAATTAAAAAAAGTTATACAAAGTGAATTATAAAAATTAACTTGTTTTTAAAGCTTTTGCCCACATAACAAGGCAAGTTTTAGAAAGCGAATATGTGAATTAATTAAAAGTGTAAATAGACTATTAATACACTTTTTACTCAGTAAGCATGGTTGAAGCTAATTCGATTAATTAAAAATAAATTTGCCTAGGATATAAGATTCTGTTATTTATACCGCCGGCTAATGCTGAGGCATTAAATTAAGGATTTAGGAGAGAGTTATGCCAGACCAAAAGAAACATGGTTTATTGGCTCAAGCCGGTTTAGAACCATACCAAGAAAAACCAGGCGAAGAGTACATGAATGATGCACAACGTGCTCATTTTAGAGCGATTTTAGAAACTTGGCGTAATGATTTACGTAACGAAGTTGATCGTACTAAATCACACATGCAAGACGAAGCTGCTAACTTTCCTGACCCAGTTGACCGCGCTGCACAAGAAGAAGAGTTCTCTTTAGAACTTCGTACTCGTGACCGCGAACGTAAATTAATCAAAAAAATTGAAAAAACAATTAATTTGATTAAAGAAGATGATTTTGGCTTTTGTGAGTCTTGTGGCATCGAAATTGGCATACGTCGCTTAGAAGCACGTCCTACTGCCGATTTATGCGTAGACTGCAAAACACTTGCAGAAATCAAAGAAAAGCAATCTGGACGCGGCTAATTAATATTTATTAATTAGTTATGTCTCCTACAGCCGTTACTGCGCCTATGCGTAAATATCGCGGTCGTTTTGCACCGTCTCCTTCTGGGCCATTACATTTTGGCTCACTTGTAGCGGCTGTGGGTAGTTATCTAGATGCAAAAGCTAACCAAGGAGATTGGTTAGTTCGTATTGAAGACATTGACACTACGCGCGTGGTTAAAAACGCCGACTCCGATATTCTTAATACCTTACATGCCTACGCCCTTCACTGGGACGAACCTGTTGTATATCAAACGCAGCGTCTACCTTTATACCAAGATATTACCCACTCACTTTTAAAACAAAAACTTGTTTATGGTTGCACCTGTACTCGCAAACAAATAAAAGCTATTGGCGGTATTTATCAGGGGCATTGCCAAGCACTTAATCATAATACTCAATCTGGTGCGCTTCGCTTAATTCAGCAACATCCAACGACTAAATTTAATGATTTAATTCAAGGTGATATAACAGTAAATAGTGCCCTTTCCCATGAAGATTACTTAATTAAACGCAGCGATGACTTATTTGCATATCAACTTGTTGTGGTCGTCGATGATATTGATCAAAGGATTAATCGAATTGTAAGAGGCGCTGATTTAATTGAGCCAACCGCACGGCAAATTAGTTTATTTAAACAACTCGATAGCCCTGTGCCTGAATTTGCTCATTTACCTTTAGCGGTTGCCAAGCCTGGTTTCAAATTGTCTAAACAAAATTATGCTCCTGCCATTAGCAAACAAAATCCAAAGCCTGCTTTAATTAGTGCATTTGAATTTTTAGGATTGCCTGTTATAGCTGATTTAATCGATTTAAATATTGAACAATTAATCGCTTGGGGAATTAAAAACTTTAGCTTAAAACAGGTACCACAAGTATCCGAAATACAAATTTCTCAGCATCCACGTAGTCAGAAAGTCCAATTTACACATTTAAGTAAATAAAATAGCTAAAAACGGCTTAATTTCAACACATCAACTTAATTTTTAAACCCTGCTGGTATATGATAGCCGCCTAAATATATGCTAATTACGTCAAACAGCTTGTACTGGGCTATAACCGCCCCATTTGCTGTAACTTTTGATTGCGATGCAGAGTCAATCACACCTTCTAGGAGACAGACTATTATTTCCAAGCTTTTTCAATTTTGCCGACAAATAATCGGCCCGAATACAAGTGCACAAAGCGCTTCTGTAAGCAGTGAACCTATTGTTGTCACTCGTGGTGAGCATGGTATTTCTCGCAAACAATTTAGCCCAAATGCAATCAAAGTATTATACCGCTTAAAAGACGGTGGCTACGATGCCTACCTTGTTGGTGGTTGTATTCGCGATATATTGTTAGGCCAACAGCCAAAAGATTTTGACGTAGTTACTAATGCCACGCCAGATCAAGTAAAAAAACTATTTAGAAACTGTCGCCTTATTGGTCGTCGCTTTCGTTTAGCACATATTGTATTTGGCCGTGAAATTATTGAAGTGGCGACTATGCGTGGCCACCACGAAGCCCAAGAAGACAAAAATCAAATAAGCCAATCAAGCGATGAAGGCCAATTACTACGTGACAACGTATTTGGCAGTATTGAAGAAGATGCAGAACGCCGCGACTTTTCAATCAATGCACTTTATTACTCAATCAAAGATTTTAGTATTCACGATTACGCCAACGGCTTAGCGGCAATTAAAGCTAAACAAATTGAGCTAATCGGCGACCCTGAAACGCGTTACCGCGAAGACCCTGTTCGTATGTTACGTGCAGTTCGCTTTGCTACTAAACTTGATATGAGTATTGCGCCTAAAAGTGAAAAGCCAATTAGCGAGCTTGCAAGTTTGCTTGATAACATTCCGCCAGCACGTTTATTTGAAGAAATTCTTAAGCTGTTTTTAAACGGCAAGGCCGAAGCTAACTTTTTAATGCTGCGTAAATACGGCTTATTCCGCTCACTGTTTCCTGAGCTTGATAAAATCTTAGATAAAAATCCAAGTGGCTTAGAACACACGCTTATTCAGCAAATGTTTCAAAATACCGACAAACGTATTAATGCAGATAAAAAAGTAACACCAGCGTTTATTTTTGCCGCACTACTTTGGTTCCCGCTGCTTGAACGTACTAAAAAGATTCAAAGCCAAGAACAACTTGCAGAATACGATGCTTTCGCACAAGCAATGAATAAAGTACTAAGCGATAACTCACAACACATTGCGGTTCCTAAACGCTTTACTTTAGGTGCTCGCGATATTTGGCATATTCAGCATCGTTTGGATAAACGTGCAGGCCAACGTGCTTACAGACTAACGCAGCAACCTCGCTTTAAAGCCGCCTACGACTTTTTATTATTACGCGTGGATGCAGGCGAAACACAGCATACTGAGCTTGCCCAGTGGTGGACACAATACTTAAGCCAAGATATAAACGGCCAAAAAGAGATGGTTAAAAACTTAGGTCACCAAGGTGGTCCTAAGCCGCGAAAGCGCCGTCGACCTACTAAAAAGCCAGCTGAGTAATAACATGCACTGTGTTTATTTGGGTTTAGGTGCCAACCTAAACTCACCAAAAGAGCAGCTTGATAACGCGGTAATCGCGCTTAAAAAGCTGCCTAATTGTGAATTTATAAACGTATCGCATTACTATGCAAGTAAGCCTATGGGCCCACAAGATCAACCAGACTATATCAATGCAGTAGCGTGCATTAAAACGACCCTTGAGCCAGAGCAATTACTTGATTTAACGCAACGTATTGAACTTGAGCATGGTCGAGTAAGAAAGGCTGAACGTTGGGGTCCACGCACTCTTGATATAGATACTCTATTATTTGATGATCAAATTATAAATACGGTGCGCTTAACTGTGCCTCATTATGGTTTGAATAATCGCGAGTTTGTGGTTTATCCACTATTAGAGCTTGCACCTGAACTTATTTTACCTAGCGGCATTGCATTAAAAACCATTGCAAATAATTTACCGCTCAACGACTTACAACAATTACCTCTGTAATTAACCTAGGCTTTTGCCTGCGAGGATATTATGTCTAAAATAACCGTTTCTACTTTAAATAAAATGAAAGCAGAAAATAACAAAATTACTGCATTGACAGCCTACGACGCTAGTTTTGCAAAGTTATTTCATGATAACGGCGTTGAAGTTATTTTAGTGGGCGACTCTTTGGGCATGGTACTACAAGGCGGCGATGACACCCTTGGCGTAACCAATCAAGATATTGCATATCATACCCGCTGTGTACGCGCTGGTAGCCGCGAATTATTTGTAATTGCTGACTTACCTTTTATGACCTACTCAAGCGTAAGTGATACTTGTAAAAATGCAGCTGAGCTTATGCGCGCTGGCGCAAACATGATTAAGCTTGAAGGCGGAGAATGGCTTTACGAGAGCATTAAAACGCTTACTCAACAAGGTATTCCAGTTTGCGGGCATTTAGGCCTTACACCACAGTCAGTACATGTATTTGGTGGCTTTAAAATACAAGGTCGCGAAGAAGACAAAGCACAAAAAATGATTGATGACGCGAAAGCACTTGAAGCTGCTGGCGCGCAATTATTAGTACTTGAGTGTATTCCAAGTGCACTGGCAAAACGCATTACAGACGCCCTAAGCATCCCAACTATTGGTATTGGTGCAGGCAGCTTAACTGACGGCCAAATACTGGTAATGCATGACCTGGTTGGTATTTCGGCAGGTTACATTCCTAAATTTTCTAAAAACTTTTTGCTCGAAACAGGCAATATGCCTGCAGCCGTTCAAAAGTATTGTACAGACGTTAAAAATGGCGCGTTTCCAAGCGCTGAACACGAGTTTAAATAATGCAGTCAATTACTGAAATCAGATCGTTACGTAGTCAAATTAAAGCATGGCGCCAAGCGGGTCTTAGCGTGGCACTTGTGCCAACAATGGGCAACTTGCACCGTGGGCATTTTTCGCTAGTAGAAAAAGCAAAAAACTTAGCCGATAAAGTCGTTGTGAGTATTTTTGTTAACCCAATGCAATTTGGTGCTAACGAAGATTTAGATAACTATCCTCGTACACTAAACGAAGATAAACAAGGCCTTGCAGAACTAGGCACTGATATTGTATTTACCCCAAGTGTAGAGACAATTTATCCAAATGGACTTGGCGCACAGAGCTTTGTAGATGTGCCTGATATTTCATTAGGTTACTGTGGTGGCTCACGCCCTGGTCACTTTAGAGGTGTTGCCACGGTAGTTACAAAATTATTTAACCTTGTACAACCCGATTACGCCTGCTTTGGTGAAAAAGATTTTCAGCAACTGCAAGTAATTAAAACCATGGCGCGCGACCTATCAATTCCGGTTGAAGTTATTGGTGTACCTACAATGCGAGAAGTTTCTGGCCTTGCTATGAGCTCACGTAATGGTTACTTATCTGATGAGCAAAAAGCGACTGCAACCGTATTATTTAAAGCACTTAATACATGCGCTGAGCAACTTAAAAGCGGCGAAAAAGACTTCGTAAAACTTGAAAGCTTAGCTAAACAGAGCTTAGAGCAAGCTGGCCTAAAGCCAGACTATTTTGAGATTGCTCAACGAGATACATTAAAAACTGCTACAATCGAAGATACTCAATTTGTTATTTTAGCCGCAGCCTATTTTGGTGGTGTTAGATTGATCGACAATATTCAAGTCGAAATTTAATATTATTGCGACTCCATTTTAAGGATAAGAAGCATGCACACTTTAATAAAAACAAGCGTAGTCGCCCTTACTTTTGCACTATTAGTAGGTTGCCAAAACCAAGTTGAAAACCCTGAAATGAATCAGTGTGCTCAACAAAATTACCAATGCGAAAGTACATGTGAACAGCAAACAACTGCTGAGGGCTTAAAGCAACAAGTATGCTCTGGAAAATGTGTTGAGAGCTATAATCAATGTAAAGTACAAGCCGAAAAATTAGGTAATATTTAATTCCTTAAAATTTTTAGTTTTAGGCACAAAAAAACCGCTCAGTGAGCGGTTTTTTATTGCCTATGGTTTATCATACCAATTTTATTAAAAACATGACCATTCTAGCGTATTAAATAACTCACTAACTACGTTAAAAATTATTTATATAGAACAACTATGTATCATAATTTTAGCCTTGTTATTGCGCTATTTTCTTATCGCTATAATAACTCACTAATTTAATGCAATTGGTATTAGTTCAAACCAAGCTTTTTAAGTTCTGTTTTTACTAGCTTTGCAGAAAGTGGTACATAACCATCTTTTTCTACAATTTGCTGACCATCTTTTGAAAGTACCATTCTTAAAAATTGTTCTTCCATAGGTGATAGTGGCTTATTCGGGTGTTTATTCACATAAACATATAAAAAGCGCGATAGCGGGTATTTACCTTGCGCAACGTTATCAAGTGTTGCATCAACAAAGTTATCGCCTTTTTTAGCAAGCGGTACTGTACGCACGCCCGATGTTTTATAACCGATACCAGAGTAACCAATTGCATTTAATGAAGATGAAATTGACTGTACTACTGATGCAGAACCCGGTTGCTCATTTACGTTATTACGGAAATCACCTTTACACAGTGCTTTCTTTTTAAAGTAGCCATAAGTACCTGACACTGAGTTACGTCCATAAAGCTGAACGTCTTTAGCAGCCCAATCGCCTGTTAGGCCGACATCGCTCCAACGATTAACTTGCTCTGGTGCGCCACATTTACGAGTAGATGAAAAAATAGCATCTACTTGGTCAATACGAAGACCTTCAATTGGGTTATCTTTATGTACAAATACAGCAAGTGCATCAATAGCTACGCGAACTTCTGTTGGCTTGTAACCGTAACGTTTTTCGAACGCTTCGATTTCTTTAGATTTCATTTTACGGCTCATTGGACCTAGGTTAGCTGTACCTTCGGTAAGTGCCGGTGGTGCAGTAGAAGAACCTGCCGCTTGAATTTGAATATTTACATTTGGGTAAATACGTTTGTACTCTTCAGCCCAGAACGTCATCATGTTGGCTAAAGTGTCAGAACCTACTGATGAGAAGTTACCTGAAACACCACTAATTTTTTGATACTCAGGAATATCTTGATCTAAAGCAACTGCTTGTGCAGATACGAAAGTTGTAACAGCCACACCCATTGCGGCAACTAAGTTTTTAAATTTCATGTAGGGTTCTCCGGTTTGTTCGTCCCATTTTCTAACTGCTGCCCACTCTAAAGTGAGTACATGACAGTTACATTACTCTTAAATGACACTTTTATGACTTTGCTTTTCAGCCTAATTACTTAGCTAGCGAAACTATCTTATCTATTGAAAATTCGAAAGAAAAACACGAACCTTTGTTAACTTCACTGCTAATATTTAATTTACTATCGTGGCGCGTTAGTACATGTTTTGTAATCGCAAGCCCTAAACCTGAGCCACCTGTTGTTCTGCTGCGGGCTTTATCAACACGATAAAAACGCTCAGTTAAACGGTTAATATGCTCTGGCGCAATACCATCACCATTATCGGTAACACTAAAACACGCTTTATTGTTTTTGCGCTGCCAACACACTTCCACTTTGCCACCGGGTTTAGTGTAATGAATGGCGTTAAATACTAAATTAGAAAACGCACTACGCAGTTCATCCTCAGAGCCTTTAATATCAAGGGTTTTATCAATATTAAAAATAAGCTCATGGCCTTTGTCTTGATTAATTGAGTTTGCCTCAGTGTGAATATAACCAAGTAATTGCGGTACGTTTATGGCTTTATCGTTATCTTGGCGACGAGCACCTTCAATACGCGAAAGCGATAGTAATTGGCTGACTAAGCTATCCATGCGCTTGCATTGTTCAAGCATAGTATTTTGCGCTTTGTTCCACATTGCTGGCGGCGGCATCATGTCGCCATCCATCATCTCAAGATAGCCAGTAACCACTGTAAGCGGTGTACGTAGTTCGTGTGACACATTGGCTACAAAGTCTTTACGCATCTGTTCTAGCTGTTTTAATCGCGTTACATCACGCACAACAACCATAAGTTGCGTGCTTGCATAAGGCATTACCCTAAATTCTAGTACTTGCTCAATGCTATGGCCGTTATCCAGCTCAAGCGCGTCGTCAAATTCACCTTTGTGCATGTATTTAGCAAACTTAGGTTCGCGAATTAAATTATCAAGACGCTGACCATGATCGGTTGGCCACTGCAAACCAAGCACTTTAAGGGCTAATTGATTACACCACACAATACTTAAATCGTTTTGCAGTACCACTACCGCATCAGGTACTGCTTCAGCTCCATCGCGAAAGCGACGAATTAAATCAGCAAGCTCATTACGTTTTTTACGATTACGGTGCTGTAGATGATAAATACCTTCAAACACTTGCTCCCATGCACCCTCGCCCTCAGGTGGATTAAAGCTACGTTGATTAAGTAGCCAATCGCTCAAACGATAAAGTTGATGGTAGTGCCAAATAAGGAGGGAAAAAGATCCTAAAAATAAAAGCAAAAATGGCGCGCCAACCAGCACACCAATTAATAGTAAGGGTAAAAAATAGATAAACAGGCGCTTTACTAACGCCTGCTTATTAACAACTCGATACATACACTCACTTTACCTTAGAGTAGTAATACATGCGTATTTCATACATTAGCTAAGCTTTAAGCTGATCACAGCTTACTTGAAAAACGATATCCAGCACCACGTACAGTTTGCACCAAACGGTCATGTCCAAGTGGGCCAATTGCTTTACGCAGACGACGAATGTGCACATCAACCGTGCGATCTTCTACGTAAACATTAGTTCCCCATACATGATCAAGCAGTTGTTCACGGCTATAAACACGCTCTGGGTGAGTCATAAAAAAGTGCAGTAATCTAAATTCGGTTGGCCCCATATCAAGCTCGTTACCTTCTGAGGTAACACGATGCGAAATAGGGTCTAAACGCAGGCCATGTACTTCAATAGCTTCTTCTAATGAGGTTGGCGATACACGGCGAATAACCGCTTTAATACGCGCCATAAGCTCTTTAGGAGAAAACGGCTTAGTTACGTAATCGTCAGCACCTACTTCAAGACCGCGTACTTTGTCTTCTTCTTCGCCACGGGCTGTAAGCATAATAATTGGGATTTGGCGGGTGTGTTCGTTTTGCTTAAACTTTTTAGCAATTTGAATACCGCTTCCACCTGGTAACATCCAATCAAGTAAAACCATATCTGGGTAAGGTTCAACCATAGCTGCAATAGCAGAGTCGTAATCTTCTGCTTCAATTGCTTGAAATCCATTTTGCTCTAAAACAAAAACCAACATCTCCCTGATAGGAGCTTCGTCATCTACGACTAGTACTTTACGTGACATTCCAATTTATCTCTTACGCTATCGAATTAGTTTTCATTATTATGACTAAGTATGACATTTTTATGAAAGTGTAACGTGTAAATTAAAATGATGGTAAAAAAAACACAAATTAGTGACAAAAAACCTCATTAACGTCATATTTTTAAAACCTTTTTAATATTTAACGTAATAAAAAGAGATTTACGATAAATTTATAAAATAGCTAATTTTTGAAATTATCTGCTTTTTGTCGCTAGTTGAATCATTAAATAATACAAAATTAACTGGGATCATTGTTTTACTAACCAAGACTTTTTTACAGATCGATCGTTTAAAAGTAACTTTAAAGCTATTTTAAAATTAACAAACCCGCCTGTGTAACAATCAATACGTTTAAAAATAGATCTAAATTTTACTAAGCCCAAAAAAAAGGATCAGATTTTTACCAAGCCGATCCACTCTCAGATCAGAGTTGTACCTAGTCAAAGCCATAAGTTGTTGATTGTTTATACAAATAAATAACGATCAAATTATCTCAGAGCCTAAAATAGCGAAAAAGTGTATTTGGCTTAGTAAAGTAATGATCCGAAAAGGCTGTGTTAGTAAATGCGTGATCCCAAAGTACGGCGTTGATAGTACAGCGATCTGATCAATAGAAGCCGTAACCTGCAATATAAAAAGGGCTGACATTAAAAAAGCCAGCAACAAAGTTACTGGCTTAGGGCCTGTTGACCTTTCAGGATTAAAATTTGTTCAATCTAGGGGCGATTTAATCGCGGCGTGAGGTTTGTAACCTAGCGGGCTAAGTAAAAACCGAGCAACAAAGAGTAAATTGCCCCTAGGCAGAACCCTTCGGGCAGCGCATGTTTGGCATTTATTCCACGTTATCGCCTATTTATGGGGAATAACCACACTGCATAGGCTCTGCCTTGCCTAAATACCAAACATACTGCTGCAAATTTAACCTCGAAAGATAAACAGGCCCTAATAATGATCAATTATAAATTGATCTATTATCTAATTTTAGGGTCTAGTTCGCCGCTTAAGTATTTAAGGTGCATTTCATCAAGTGAAATTGGCTTAATTTTACTAGCCTGACCAGAAGTACCAAACGAGTTATAGCGTGCAACACAAATCTCTGTCATTGCTTTAGTCGCTTCAGCTAAGTATTTACGTGGATCGAAGTTAGATGGGTTTAACGCCATATGACGGCGAATTGCACCGGTAGATGCTAAACGTAAATCGGTATCAATATTTACCTTACGAACACCAAACTTAATGCCTTCAACAATCTGTTCAACTGGCACACCATAAGTTTCTGGAATTTCGCCACCATACTGATTAATAATTTCTAACCATTCTTGAGGAACTGAAGATGAACCATGCATCACTAAATGCGTGTTAGGAATACGTGCATGAATCGCTTTAATGCGGTCAATCGCTAAAATGTCATCTGTTGGTGGGCGAGTAAATTTATAAGCTCCATGCGAAGTACCACAGGCAATTGCAAGTGCATCAACATGTGTTTTATTTACAAAGTCAGCCGCTTCTTCAGGGTCTGTTAGCATTTGCTCAGTGGTTAGTAACCCTTCTGCGCCAACACCATCTTCTTCGCCAGCTTCACCTGTTTCAAGTGAACCAAGAACACCTAGCTCGCCTTCAACCGATACGCCACAAGCATGAGCCATAGCAACAGTTTCGCGCGTTACTTCTACATTGTATTCGTAGCTTGAAGGAGTTTTACCGTCGCTCATTAACGAGCCATCCATCATTACTGATGAAAAACCAAGCTGAATTGAACGCTGACATACACCTGGCGATGTGCCGTGATCTTGATGCATAACAACGGGAATATGTGGCCATTCTTCAACGGCTGCTAAAATCATATGACGAATAAATGGAGCACCAGCATAAGCACGTGCTCCAGCTGATCCCTGAACGATTACTGGGCTGTTTGTTTTGTCAGCCGCTTCCATTATTGCGCGCATTTGCTCTTGATTGTTAACGTTAAAAGCAGGTACGCCGTAACCATGCTCTGCTGCATGATCTAAAAGTTGTCGCATACTGATTAAAGCCATTGGGTATTCTCCAATTTATCGACAGTAGTTCCCTACCATCTAGTTTGAACGGATGTGTTAGTTTGGCGTTATAACAACGCCACGAAAAACCACTGCTTTGCAGTAATATTCCGTCTAAATTAACTATTAAATTAGGGTGAGAGGTATTTAATAATTAATTGTCGGTGAGAGCTATTACCCCCTCACCTTACGCCACTAAAATTACTTAGCGCGCGACTCTAGCATTTCAACTGCTGGAAGTTTTTTGCCTTCTAAAAACTCTAAGAACGCACCACCACCAGTAGAAATATAAGAAACTTTATCGGCAATGCCGTATTTATCAATTGCGGCTAAGGTATCACCACCACCAGCAATTGAAAACGCATTTGAGTTAGCAATTGCTTGTGCAATAGCACGTGTGCCATTACCAAATTGGTCAAACTCGAACACGCCAACAGGGCCATTCCATACAACAGTGCCCGCATTTGCAATAATTTTTGCAAGCTTGCTCGCTGTATCAGGACCAATATCAAAAATCATATCGTCGCTTGTTACTTCGCTTACATCTTTAAGCGTAGCTACAGCAGATTCAGAAAACTCATTACCAACAACTACGTCAGTCGGTACCGGAATTTCACCATTATTAGCAATCGCTGCTGCACATAAGCGGTTAGCTTCATCCATTAAATCTGGTTCGTAAAGCGATTTACCAACTGGGCTACCTGATGCAGCAATAAAGGTATTTGCAATACCGCCACCGGTAACTAATTGGTCAACAATTTTAGAAAGTGAATCTAAAACGGTTAGCTTAGTTGAAACTTTAGAACCACCAACAATCGCCACTAATGGACGAGCTGGGTTATCAAGTGCTTTGCCTAACGCTTCTAGTTCAGCTGATAACAATGGACCTGCACATGCCACATCAGCAAATAAGCCAACGCCATGCGTAGATGCTTGCGCACGGTGAGCCGTACCAAATGCATCCATTACATATACATCACACAGTGCTGCAAGTTGCTTAGATAACGCTTCGTCGTTTTTCTTCTCGCCTTTGTTAAAGCGCACATTTTCAAAAACAACCACTTCGTTATCAGCAATATCAACACCGTTTAGATAATCTTTTTCTAAACGTACAGTTTGCTCAAGGGCATCGTTTAAGTAATCAGCGACAGGTGCTAGCGAAAACGCTTCATCATATTCCCCTTCCGTAGGACGGCCAAGGTGTGACATAACCATTACTTTAGCACCCATCTCAAGCGCTAATTTAATAGTAGGTAGTGCTGCACGAATACGCGCATCTGACGTCACTTTACCTGCTTTAACTGGTACATTTAAATCTTCACGAATTAATACGCGTTTGCCGTTTAAATCTAAATCTGCCATTTTTATGACCGACATGAACATCTCCTTAGTTAACGATACTGAACCTGAAAAATACGTTTAAAATTATTATATTAATAAATTACTTATTCACTGCCATCATAGCACGCGCTGTGTCGAGCATACGATTAGCAAAACCCCATTCGTTATCACACCATACTAATAACTTTATCAGTCGTTTGTGACTAACACGTGTTTGTGTGCCATCAATAATACAAGAATGTGGGTCGTGATTAAAATCAACCGACACAAGCGGCTCTTCGGTATAACTTAAAATACCTTCTAAGCGGTCTTTTGCTTGTGCTTTAAGTGCGTTATTTACTGCGTTTAAATCTACATCGGTATTAACCGTTACACTTAAATCCATTGCCGTGACATTTATAGTCGGTACACGTACGGCTATGGCTTCAAAACGGCCTTTAAATTTAGGTAAAATACGGTCTATACCACGGGCGAGCTTTGTATCAACTGGAATAATTGATTGGCTTGCAGCGCGAGTACGGCGTAAATCATGATGATAACCATCAATCACTTGTTGATCGTTCATCGACGCATGAATCGTTGTAATAGCGCCCGACTCAATACCAAATGCATCATCTAATACTTTAATAACCGGCACAACACAGTTAGTTGTACACGAGCCGTTAGACACAATTGTGTGCTCGCTTTTAAGCTCATCGTCGTTAATGCCATACACAATCGTAGCATCAACATCGTTATCAGCCGGATGCGAAAACAACACCTTTTTAGCGCCTGCAGTAATATGTAACTGCGCATGTTCACGCGAGTGATAAACACCTGTACATTCAAGTACAACGTCTACATCGAGCGTTTGCCAAGGTAATTCAATTGGGTTTTCTTCACAAAAAAGTGCAATGGTATCGCCTGCAACACTAATGGTGTCTTCACCAAGTTTTACAGGAAAAGAAAAACGACCGTGGGATGTGTCGTATTTTAATAAATGAGCAATAGCTTCAGGATCAGCAAGTTCGTTAATCGCAACAATTTTTATATCGTCGCTCAAACCAGACTCGTATAACGCGCGGACAATATTTCGACCAATACGACCAAAACCATTAATTGCAAGTTTGATTGCCATGAAATATAAAATCCACTCTTTTAGCGTGCAGATAAAGGCAATACGCCTTTTAGATGGCTGTATTGTAATCGACCTTGAGCATTATTATAAGAGGGTAGCATTAGAAACTTTAAATTAAGGTTAAAGAGCTTACGCATTGCAAGCTCTTCGATGGTTCTGACTTTTTAAATTAAGTTTTTTATACTAAATTTTTCAATGCGTTAATTATATCTTCTGGCTCAGAACGAGTACGATAATCAACATCAACATAACGCCAAGTCACTTTACCTTGTTTATCTAAAACAAAGGTGGCAGGGATCGGTAAAACACTACTATTGCCATTGTTAACCGACTCTAAATCTAGGCCTCGGTCTACTCGCATATGCTCTAGTAAAAATGTGGGTACTTGCCATGCTACGCCGTAGCTTGCTGCTACATCGGCATTTTGATCACTCAGCACTAAAAAATCCATTTTACTTATTTCATCATCACTAAGTGAGCCATCGGGTACTTGCGGGCTAATAGCCACCAATTGTGCGCCTAATGCGTGAATTTCAGGTAAACGTGCTTGAAGCGCTTTGAGCTGTAAATTGCAGTACGGACACCAGCTTCCACGATAAAAAGTAACAACCACAGGCCCTTTAGCAAGTAACTCGGTTAACTGCACCGATTGACCATGTTGATTTGGTAACTCAAAACTTGGTGCGCTTTGGTTTAAATCAAGTGCATTAGCACCTTGTTGAAACTCTTTTGCTTGTGCAATCGTTTCATCAACACCTTTCATAAAATCAGGATTACCTTTTCGCCCTGCGGCTATTTTTGCCTCAGTTTGTGCTTTTAACGTGTTATTTTCATCGCTCATAATATGGCTACCTTCAAATTAATCAAAAACTTAAAGCCAGCTTACATTATGAAAATGTATTTGAAATGAAAATTTTGGGGCGTGTTGACCTTTCAGGGTTAAATTTGTTCTATCTAGGGGCTATTTAATCGCGGCGCGAGGTTTGAAACCTAGTGGGCTAAGTAAAAACCGAGCAACAAAGAGTGAATTGTCCCTAGGACGAACCCAAAGGGCAGCGCATGTTTAGTATTTATGCTGTGTTATCGCCTACTTATGTGGAATAACCACACACCATAGGCTCTGCCTTGCTTTAATACCAAACATACCGCTGTAAATTCAACATCGAAAGAAAAACACGCCCTAACTTAATCATTTACTTCTAAATCAAACACCACGTTTATTGATGATTTAAAGCTTATCGTTTGTTGTAAATAATTTTTGCGAGCTTTAGGAAATGAATCGCTCATTGGATTTACTCTATCTATTTTTTTAACCGCTGCACCAAAGCCACTGTAAACGCTTTTTTGAGTTGAGCTAATAGTGCGTACTTCACCCACTTTTGTACCAAAGGACTTAGCAAGTACATTTGCTTTTTCTTTTGCGTTATTAAGTGCTTGTTGTGTGGCTTGTGCCTGTAACAGCTCAGCTTTTGAAGATAAAAACTCAGTATTTTGAATCGCATTTACTTTTAAATTCAATAAAAAATCACTTAAGTCATTCACTCTTTCAATGTTTTTTAGTGTTACTTCAAAGGTCCTTATAGCTGCGTATTCAGCGGGAGCTTGATGCCCTGTTTCAATGTAATCCATACCCGTTTTTTCAACTTTAACACTTGAGGCAACTACATCATCGGCAGTTATTTCAAATTGATTTAGTCCGTCAATTAGTAAATTAACTTTATTATCAAGATCGTTCTTAGCTGCTAAAGGTTCGTTTTTAATACTTATAATTTGAAATAGTATTTTAGCGATATCAGGATTGGCAAGCACCTCTGCAGTACCTTGAACCGAAATTTGACGGCTTGTAGGTAAGCTTGAATTGGCAAAAGTGATAAGAGGAAATAAGGTTAGAAAAATAGTGGTAATGAGTTTCATAATTTGCCCTGAATAAAGTGCCATGCTGAGTTATGCGTTAATAAATAACAGTCAATAGTATTTCTGCGAATGTTTAATTACTGTGTGCTTGATGCAGCTTTTGACTTTGGCTTAATCGTTTTTTCTTGGTGTAGGTTAGGTATTAATGCTGAAATATTTTCTTGTGAAATAATAAGTAACTTATCTTGTTTATTATCATAAACAAATAAATTCCCAATTGTTGAGGCTACTATTTGAACATTTTTAAGTTGAGTTACTTTACTCTGAGCAATTGGATAATTTAATGATAAGTGATAACTCATTGTTTTTTCGTTTACTATATCTTTACTATGAAAATGCGCCAATATAGTAGGGTATGTAGGTATTATAAGTGCTAAAAATAATACCGCTGTATAACTAGGTTTTAATAAATAGTACGGGTAACAAAAGCCATAATAAAGTCTTTTTAAAATGTTTTTTTTACTAGGGTCTGGTGTGTGTCCTGAGCGCCAATTGAAATAAATAGCAGTTATAACGATGAGCGTAGTATAAAGAGTAATAAGTAAAGGATTTGAAATCAGTGCCAGTAAAAAGTCACTTATTTCAATAAAGTTGAATACATCAATCGAGAAGTTATTAAGTAAAACGTAAAGATACACGACACCTGACAAACTACCCAGTAAGTAAAGAATAGTAAGAAACACACCAAAATTATTATGAATGTATTTTTTAACTGCTTTAAGGTCATTGTTTAACTGGTTGTAATACTTACTGGCGGCTTCAATTACCATAATAAATCCTTTTAAAATTCTTATCTTAACAAAGTAATTAGTAAATGCTGTAGTTTTGTTAAATTATTGACCTCAACTGCAACTCTTTGCCACGGCTTATTTGATGGCACTGGGCTAGCAGTAACTCGGCGGTCGCTTGTGCGTCAGTAAGGGCATGATGGCAATGATAGCTCGGTAACTCATAACGTGTGCGACAGGCATTTAGGGTTAAATCATCTTGTTTTATTTCAGTTGAATGATGAAGTAAGCGCTTTTGTTCAATATGGAGTGTGTCGATTATGAGTTTAGGGCGTATAGTTATATTGGCATTTTTAAGCGCTATTTTTAAAAACCCCCAATCGAGCATGGCATTATGAAACACTAAAATACAGTCGCTAAAATGGCAGCTCAATTGCGTTAATATACTGCACAAGCTCTGTCCTTTTGTTATAGCATCGTCGCTAATTCCATGAAAAACAGGACTTTGCTCAAGGCTTTTTACGTCTTTATTTATAAGGTGCTGCGACTCGCTCATTTTTATACATTGGTTATCTATTATCACCCACGCTACCGATACAATTTCGTGCTGTTTTGCATCAAGCCCAGTGAGCTCTAAATCAATCACCAAATAACGTTGTTGTAAGGCATTTTTACCTAGTAATTTACGGCGCTTTAAATACCGAGTGAGCAGCTTTTTTACCATGTTAGTAATCCATCGTTATAAACTGCCGCGAGCAAACTTAAACGCGGCGGCTTGCTGCGCTTGTTTAACAAGGTAAAACGCTTCTTTTAGTTGATGGCGTTCTAGTGAGTTTAATTTATTAGGATTAATACAATTACTCGGTAAGCCTTCTTCGTTTATTTGTGTACTCAAGCGAAGCTGCGTTAAGAACCGCCAGCAGTCTTTTAGGTTGTATATATCTTCTTTGCTGATCAGGTTATGTTTTAGTAGTGCGTCCAACCGCTCTTGCGTGTTGGCGCGCCTAATACCCGCTTTTAAAGCGTATAACCGCACTATGTCATTTATAATTACGACACCGCGTTTTTTTAAATCTATGTATTTATTATTTTGATCTGTTTTTTCGGTTTTAAATTTATTAAATAAACCAATTGGCACGCTGTTGCTACTTATGTCGGTTGCCATTGCGGCATAAAATAAGTCGTTACGCGATATACGAATTAATTGCTCGCAAAAAGCGGTATATAAAGCATTTGAACCTTCAATAAATCGCAGGTCAAAAAATATTTTACAGTTAAGCATTGCATCAGGTGTGGGGCTTTTTATCCATTTAAAAAAGCGCTCGCTCCAGTCGTTTACGCTCATTCGGCACTCATCGCTGCTTGCCATAATATTACCTGGGCAACGCCTAATGCCGCACTCAACTAAGTTTTCACATACAAACTCTCCCATGCTTTTAAAGTAAGCGTGTTGTTCGGGGGTTAAGTCGTTAGGGAGTAATAAGCCGTTATCTTGATCAGAATGCAGGGTTTGTTCTTCGCGTGCTTGCGAGCCAAAGCAAATAAAACTAAAGCTGGTTGGCGCTGCGCCATGCTCTTCTTGAAATAAGTGAATAAGGCGCGATGTAAGCGCATCGGTTAAACCACTGAGTAATTTACCAATGAGCGATATGTCGTCAATGTTGTACGAAAAACCACGCAAAAGTTCGGGAATTTCTTTAGCGTAGCGTTTTAAATCAGTAACAGTATGCGCTTTATATATGCGCCCAATAAGCTGTACGGGGTCGCTTTTTTGTTGGCGCAGTAAATCGGTGCTGGTTATCATCCCTATAGGGTTATGGTTTTCGTCAAGCACGGGCAAATGATGAATATTGTATTTAAGCATTAAGTGCAGCGCCGAAAACACCCGGTTATTTTCAAATATAAACTTAGGTTTGGCGGTCATAATACTGCTTACTGCGTCTTGTGGATCTACCTCGTCGGCAAGTACTCGATTACGTAAATCGCGGTCGGTTACCACCCCTACTAAGTGCGCGTGCTGCGTTATCATTATTGACGACACACCATGCTCTTTCATTTTTTTAGCGCTTTGCCTAATACTTGCATCGGGCGAAAGCGTAATGGCGGTGCGGGTCATCAGCTCTGATATTTTACGTTCAGACCAACTATCGTTTTTACTTTTATAATGCGATGACAACAACCGGTTAGCATGAGCGCGTACAAAGTATTGCTCAAACGATTTATATTCTCTGCGTAAAAAATCAAAGTGCGTTTGAGAGAGCATATACACTATGCCCTCTTTTTGTACTTCCAACCTATTTTGAATTGCCTCACCGGTTAACAGCGACGGAAAACCAAAGTAGTCACCTTGCGCCAAGCGTGTAACAACATCGCCCTTACCATCAACTAGGTCATACAAACCAGAGCGAATTAAAAACAGTTTAGGGTTTTCACTTTGTAACCACTGAGTTTGGTTTTCGCGGGTGAGGTAAATAATATCAAGATGATTTACAAAGTATTCGTATGCGCTGCTATCAAGCAGTGTAAAAGGCGCTTGCAAACAAACGTATTGGGCTATTTCTTGTTGTTCTACACTCATTGTATTCGCTCTTAAATGGTGATGTACCAATCTAATGTACTTATTTATTACACAAATAAAAAGCCCGACTAAAGTCGGGCTTTTGGTGCTTTATGTTTTCTAAACTATATCTATAAATTGTAGCCTAGTGGTCGTGCGCTTCTGCAGACCCTTTAGGGTTACGAATACCTTCTACCATTTCTTGAATTTCAACAGGTGTTGGTTGAGTAAATTTAAGAACAACTGCAGCAACTGCAAAGTTAATAATCATACCAATTAAGCCAATACCTTCAGGCGAAATACCTAAAAACCAATGTTCAGGACTGTTTAGCTCTGGGCTTACAAACTTGAAGAAGATTATATACGCAGCGGTAAAGCCAATACCCGTTACCATGCCTGCAATTGCGCCCTCTCGGTTCATTGTTTTAGAGAATATACCCATAATAATTGCTGGGAAGAAACTCGCTGCCGCCAAGCCGAATGCAAATGCCACTACCGATGCCACAAATCCAGGCGGGTTAATACCAAAGTACGCGGAGATAACAATAGCGACCATGGCTGCCAACCTCGCTGCAAGTAACTCTTGCTTGTCGGTAATATCGGGCTTGAGAGTTCGCTTGAGTAAATCGTGCGAAACGGAGGTCGAAATAACCAATAGTAAACCTGCTGTTGTAGACAATGCAGCGGCAATACCACCGGCAGCTACAAGTGCGATTACCCATGCTGGTAAATTAGCAATTTCTGGATTTGCTAATACCATAATGTCGCGGTCTACATTTACTTCGTTAGCACTGTTCGGATCGGTGATTTTACCCGCCGTGTAGAACATTTTGCCATCGCCGTTTTTATCATCAAATGTAATTAAACCTGTGCGTTCCCAGTTTTTAATCCATCCTGGTGCTTCTGCGTAAGCTGTACCGCTACCGTCTTTACCATTAATAGTATCAACCATGTTTACGCGAGCAAAGGCTGCAACCGCAGGGGCTGTAGTATAAACAATCGCGATGAACACAAGTGTCCATGCTGCAGAAATACGCGTGTCTTTTACACGAGGTACAGTGAAAAAGCGAACAATTACGTGTGGTAAACCAGCAGTACCTACCATTAACGCGCCAGTAATAGCGAACACGTCAATCATGCTCTTAGAGCCTTCGGTATATTGCGCAAAACCAAGTTCAGCGCTTAAGCCGTCTAGTTTATCAAGTACATACACGCCATCGCTGCCAATTAATGTGGCACCAAAACCGGTTTGTGGGAAGAAGTGACCCGTCATCATCATCGAGATAAAAATGGCTGGTACAAGGTAGGCAAATACAAGTACACAATACTGCGCTACTTGTGTGTAGGTAATGCCTTTCATGCCGCCAAGTACCGCATAAAAGAATACAATCACCATACCAATGTAAACACCGGTTTCAATTTCTACTTCTAAAAAGCGTGAAAATACGACGCCTACACCACGCATTTGCCCTGCAATGTAAGTAAAACAAATGAATATGGCACATACAATTGCTACTAAACGCGCGGTGCGTGAATAGTAACGGTCGCCAATAAAGTCAGGAACAGTAAACTTGCCGAATTTACGTAAGTAAGGCGCTAAACACATGGCTAATAGTACATAACCACCTGTCCACCCCATTAAGTAAACGCTGCCATCGTAACCTGCAAACGAAATAATACCCGCCATTGAAATAAACGACGCGGCGCTCATCCAATCGGCAGCCGTTGCCATACCATTAGCAAGAGGAGGTACGCCGCCACCTGCTACATAAAACTCTTTAGTTGAACCCGCACGGGCCCAAATTGCTATGCCGATATAAAGCGCAAAGCTTAAACCAACAATTATAAACGTGAGTGTTTGAACATCCATTGCTTAGCTCCTATTCGTCTACGCCGTATTTTTTATCTAACGTATTCATTTTGAAAACGTACACAAAAATCAAAGCAACAAAGGTATAAATCGCGCCTTGCTGGGCGAACCAGAAGCCAAGTTTAAACCCAAAAAAACGCACTTCATTAAGTACATCAACCAGTAATATGCCAAAGCCGAAAGACACGATAAACCACACTGCTAATAGTTTAAATAACAGCGAAATGTTTTCTGCCCAATAAGCTTTTGCTTGTTCTTCATCTTTAAAAGCCATTTTTGTTTTCCCCTTTAAGCACCGCAATATCGCGATGAGTGGTTTTTTATCTTCGCTTACCAATTTAGCAACGCTGGTTACATATTGAATTGAGACCATAGTCGTAACAGCTTGTTAACGTTTACGTAAACTGTATTTATCATTCAAACGTACTTTATACATTTTCATTTTATTTCAATTGGTTAGCTTAATTTTTTGAATTGGCTTTACTATTAAATTGGTAAGTTGGTTATTAATGCGACATTAGTCTAATGCTTGAGATGATTTTATTTTTGTTATTAATATTCAATAAGATAGAAATAAAATGAAAGTTTTATTTTAAATTCAAGCCTCACACTTAACCTCAGTTCTGGTATTGTGTTAATCCCTCATAGGGTTGAGGGACTATTTAAAATAATAAGGTTTAATAACAACATGACTGCCGTACTCATTATTGTTGCTTTAAGTTATATAGGTGTGCTGTTTTGGCTCGCTAATTGGGGCGATAAAACAACCCCTTTGGCAAAGCGTATTAGCCATCACCCTTTTGTGTATTCACTCTCACTTGGGATTTACTGTACCTCTTGGACTTACTACGGCTCAGTGGGTACAGCCGCCACCAGCAGTTGGAGTTATTTGCCAATATTATTGGGCCCTGCGCTGCTGTTTTTATTCGGCCAAGGGTTTTTACGTAAGCTGGTACTGGTAAGCAAAAAACAAAACATAACCACTATTGCTGACTTTATTTCAGCTCGTTACGGCAAACGCCAAACTACCGCGATTATGGTTACTGTAATCGCCTTACTCGCGACTATTCCCTATATTGCACTGCAATTAAAAGCGCTTAGTACCAGCTTTTTACTTTTGCAAAACAGTAATAAAATATCAGGCGATATGCTCGCGCTTTCTGCCACATTAATTATGGCCTTATTTGCAATATTTTTTGGTACCCGCAAAGTGGACGTAACAGAGTATCGCTCTGGGTTAATGCTTGCTGTCGCGTTTGAATCGATGATTAAACTTATTGCACTTATTGCTGTAGCAGGCCTTGCTGTTTACACCTTATTTAATATGCCAGAGCCTACTTCAAATAAAGTAACCGAGTCGATTTGGGCCCATTGGAGCGACTTTAACTTTTTTAGCTTTAACTTTATTGGCCAGTCTTTAATGGCTGCGGCGGCTATTATATGTTTACCACGCCAGTTTCATGTAACCGTGGTCGACAACCAAAACAAACGCCACTTACTTACCGCTCGCTGGGCTTTTCCGCTGTATTTATTATTAACTGCCGCAATGATTTTACCTATTGCGACTGCGGCTATTCATCCTGAAATTGGCAGCGGCTATTCGCCAGATAGCTTTGTACTTGCCCTACCGTTAATTAACGACAACGCCTTTTTAACCACCTTTGTATTTATAGGTGGTTTATCGGCCGCCACCGCAATGATAGTGGTAGCAACGCTTACATTAAGCACGATGATTTCAAACGATGTGGTATTACCCCTAATGCTACGTCGTAAATTTAAACGCAACTTAATTACTACCAGTTATAAGTCTCGAATTTTACTTGTAAGGCGCTTTGCTATTGCAGGCATATTAATTTTGGCCTATTTCTATCAGCAATGGTTTGGCCATAGCAGCGCACTGGCAAGTATGGGCTTAGTTGCTTTTTCACTTGTTACTCAATTATTACCCGCTATTGTGGGCGGTTTATACTGGCGAAAAGGCCATGCTTATGGGGTTTATGCAGGTTTAGTAGCGGGCTTTATTTGCTGGGTACTATTTTTAATGCTGCCAATACTCGATGCCGGAGCAACGCTTGATAGCGAGCTACAACAAACGCTTATAACACGCGGAACCTTGATAGCTTTGTTTGCCAATATTGGGTGTTATATTAGTTTTTCACTTGGGGCTGAGGAGCGCTTAATTGATAAGATTCAGGCAGCTGCTTTTGTTAACCCTAAAGATCAGGCTATTTTATCAAGGCGCTTAAATAAAGACGTAAAAGCCACTGTTTACGACTTTAAAATACTACTGCAAACCTTTTTAGGTATTCAGCGCAGCCAACAAGTATTGGCGCATTACGCGCTCGCCCATCACTTGAGCGATAACAACGCACACCCAGAGCCTGAATTTATAGCCTACTGCGAACGCGCGTTAACAGGCGTGCTGGGCGCATCTTCCGCACAAGCGTTAATACATACGGTATCGTCGGGTAAGCGTATGGCGTTTGAAGAAGTTGTAAACTTTTTTGACGAAACCACACAAGCGCTGCAATTTAATCAAAATCTGTTATTTACCTCACTCGAAAATTTAAGCCATGGTATTTCGGTTGTCGATAAAGATTTAAAGCTAGTAGCTTGGAATAAACGCTACAGCGAAATGTTCGGCTACCCTGAAGGATTTTTAGAAGTAGGCCAACCCATAGAAGATATTATTAGATACAACGCTAACCGTGGTGAATGTGGCCCTGGCGAAATAGAACGCCAAGTAGAAAAACGTGTGCAGCATTTAAAATACGGTAGCTCGCATCACTTTATTCGCCACCGTCGTAATGGCCAAGTATACGAAATGATTGGTAATCCGCTGCCCGATGGCGGATTTGTTACCAGCTTTTCGGATATTACCAATCACATAAGTACGCAAAATGCGCTTGAAGAAGTAAACATGGATCTTGAAAACCGCATAGAAGCGCGAACTCAAGAAGTGCAAACCATTAATAGAGACTTACAAGCTCAAATAGATAGCCGTGTACAAACCGAGCAAGCACTTACTTTAGCCAAACGAGAAGCAGAGCAAGCCAACGACAGTAAAACGCGCTTTCTAGCACTGGCGAGCCACGACATTTTACAGCCGTTAAACGCAGCACGTTTATACCTTGCTGCGATTGACGAAAAGCAACTCGACAGCACTAACCAAAACAGTTTTGAAAAATTAGGCGACAGTCTCGATTCAACCGTGCATTTAATGTCGGCACTACTTGAAATAGCCAAGCTAGAACAAGGCGCTATGACCCCAACTCCTCGCCACTTTTATATTGAAGATATTTTAGCGCCATTGCAAAGTGAATACGCTATTTTATCAAGTGATAAAGGCCTTAAGCTTAGTGTGCGTTCACACCAGCAAATTGTGCATAGCGATATAACCTATTTGCGCCGAATTATTCAAAACTTGGTCTCTAATGCAGTTAAATACACCGATAATGGCCGTGTATTAATTGCCTGTAGGAACCGAAAGCACAATTTACGAATAGAAGTATGGGATACAGGCCCTGGTATTAGCGAAGTAGAGCAAGCTAAAATATTTAACGACTTTTACCGTGTTGAGTCGGGCGATAACAAAGGCGTAGGCTTAGGCTTAGGTGTTGTAAAACGTATGGCTGACTTATTAAGTTTGCCGCTTGATGTGCATTCTGAGCCTAATAAAGGTAGCCGTTTTAGCATTGAAGTACCTTATGGCGACGAGCAGTTTGTGCAACAAAAAAGTACGACAAACAGCCTAATAGAAAACCGTGCAGCAATTAATATTGTTGCCGTAGACGACGACCCTGAAAACCTAGCTGCAATGGCAAGCTTACTTAAAAAGTGGCAAGCTAATTACACGCTATTTGATAATGTAAATAATGTACTGGCGCACGCTAAGCAAAACGGTGCACCCGATGTTATTTTAATGGACTACCAATTAGGCAATGACTGCGATGGCATAACGCTAATTAAAACCCTGCGCGAAATTTGGCAAAGCCAGGTACCCGCTATTTTAATTACCGCAGTGCGCGACACAGAACTTAAACAAGAAACCAAAGCTGCTAATATTCATTATTTAAGTAAACCAATTAAACCGGGCAAACTAAAGGCACTGCTTAATCACAGTACATAATAAGCGAGCAAAAAGTGTTCTAGTAAAAAGTGATCTAGTTAAAAGTATTCTAGTTAAAAGCTATCAAGTAATAGCGTAAAACAAAAAGCCCAGTATCTTCACTGGGCTTTGCTTTATAAAGTGTTTATAAAGTTAAACTGGATTTACTCGGCTTCTAAGCTTTTGGAACAACCAACTTAATCCCACCAACGAAAGTCCTAATCCAATAAACGAAAGCGCTTTAAGTAAGCCCTCCAAGTTAGCCATATCAATTAAAAACACTTTAACAATAACTGCAGCTAGTAAGCCTAAGCCTACTTTTTGTATTAATAACTGGTTTTTTAAATGACCAAAAATAACAGTACCCGCCCCCATTACTAACCAAATAACAGAGTAGCTATAAAGCTCTGCATTACTTGCACCTTTTGATAAGTAAATATAAGGCCCTTGCCAGTATTGGCGAATAAAGCTGTTTATTGCCAATAATATAAACCCACCCGCAACAGCCAATATAAATGGCGTAGCTTTAGCGTTTATTGGTTTTACAAGCTTGGCCAGCCAAAGCGTTAATCCTGCAGGTACTAACCACAATAGTAATAACCAGTTAAATATTGGCAGCTCACCTATGTAAAGTGATTCAAATAATGGGTTGTCGTCAAGCAGTGTTTTAATAGCAAAAAGCCCTGCTAACCCTACAAGTGCAAAGCCCGCCACTTGGTATAACTTAGCTAAAGTACCGGCAAGTTTTGCTCTGTGTAAATACACACACCCTAATGCCAGCCAGTTACAGGTAAGGAGTATTTGTTCGTAAAAGTTAAGTGAATCAAATTGCGGATAATGCCCTACTAACTGATAACTTGTTTCGGTGGTAATAAAAAGTGCTAAACAATGAAGCGCTGCACCTTCGAGCCATATTTTCAGTTTTGATGAGTCAAAGCACTTAGCTGCGGCAAAAAATAACGCAATACATAACGGATAAACCACAATGCTCCAATGCAAACCAAATACCGTGAGTGCATCGTAACTTGGCGTCCAAGGTGAAAGCGTAAGGCGCAGTAATAACGCAGCAACCAAGGCTTTTATAGGCCAATGTGGCATAGGCACGCTATAGCGTTTAATAAGTACGCTTATAAGTAATACTTGTACAGCAAGAGCAATGGTTAGGCCGCTGTCACTTAGTAGCATGGTAATTGCTAACGTAATATTGGCATTAGCGCCTACCCAACAAGTAAAACGCTGAAATAGCGTTGTATTATGTTGCGCGAGCTTTATTAAAATAGCTGCCACTACAAACAATACAACGGCCCAAAGTGGATATGCAGTACTTAACGCAAAATTAGGAATAAGCGTATATAAAGTCGCTATCATTACAAATACACTAAATGCCCCCGTAATATGAAACGCTAAACGCTTAATCTGTTTTTTACCGTAATAAAGCCCAAAAGCGGTAAGTAACAATCCGAGAAATAAACCCAAACCATACTCATTTTTGAATATAAAGAGTGCGTCATCAAATAGGTTTGGCGAAAGATGCGTGCGTTCAGCGCCTATCACCAATAGCGTTGAAATAACTAACGCTACACCCTGCCAAATATCCCAACGGCTATTTTTAAGGACTAAAAACAACACCAAAACAATACTCAACACGCCGATTGTTTGCCACTGCATATCAAAGTGACTTATTAGCATGGTAAATATTAAGGGCGCCATAAAGGCGAGTAATAATGCATGATCTGGAAGCACTTTAATTAAGCGTTTTAAACTGTGCGGGCGATGTTCAATAACATTCAGTTTTAGACCCAATCGCGGTATAGCAATTAACCCAATAATACTCAGTAGAGCAAACGTTCCCATTAACCAAACGGTATTAATTTTAAGTAATGTAAAACCAACTAAATACCAACCAATATGCCCTGCCCATAATAAATACCACAACCAAGCTCGCTGTACTTTATGTGCAACTAACGCGGCTGACAAACTTACAAAGCCAACATACATAAATAATGCAAACAAGTTACCACTGCCAGTGCTAACCCATATTGGTACACTATAAGCGCCAATAATACCTAATACCGCTAATAATGGGCCTAACCTAAGCGCCATAGCACTTGCGCTAATTGCAATAACTGCCAGTGTAAAAAATGCCACGGTAGGGCTAAGCATATCGTAGCTACTGTAGGCTAAAAGCGTTAAAGCAAAACAGGTAATAAACCCGCCGCTTGCAAGCGCTGCGGGTATGTAATTATTAAAGCCTTCAAATATAATACGTTTATGGTGTAAATAAGCCGCAGCTGCAATTAAGCCAAGCCCAAATAAGCCGCCTAAGCTCAGCCTCATTACAGGCGATAATAATCCAGCTTCTAGGCTGTATTTAGCTAAAAATATGCCACCAAACGCAAGCGCTATTGCGCCTATCCAGGTCATCCAGTTTTGCTCAAACCCTGCGCGTAATTTATTAAATAGTAATTCTATGGCTGATGCTTCAGCTGGTTTGGCTTTTTTAGGAGGCGCTGATGGCTGATTTATTACAGGTGGCGACACGCTTTGGGACGTTAAGTTTGGCTGTGTTTTATGAGCAATTGGCTCAGACCTTGAAAGCGCTGCCTGAGCAGTAGATGCTTCACTTTGAGGTTCTCTTTGCGATATCGATTTATGTGTTTGTAGATGTGTTATTTTGGCTCTTAAAACAGCAACTTCTTGTTTTAATCCATTTAACTGCACTAGCGCTATTAAGCCGCAAATAGCACCGGCAACTACAACCAGTATTACTATGACGGCTAACCCAACTAAATCATCCATGGCACACTCTTATTAATTATTATGCCCAGAGTGTACCTAATTATTAATGAGTAGGTAAATTTTGTTCAATAAAAAAGCCTAAGTACTTAAAGTGCTTAGGCTTTATGCTACTTAATATGTTTAGATTTATTCAACACTATCGGTAATAGTGCGCTCTAGGGTCATTTTATAACCTGAGCTTGTTGTTTCATCATGCTCTAAAATCAATATGTAGTTACCCTCTTGTGTAAAGTCCATATCGCTTTGCTGAATAAGCACAATTTGCTGGCCATTATCTTCATATACAACATAAACCGTGTAAATTTCGTTATCTACAACCTGCTCTTCTTGGTCATACTTATCTAGGCCATCGACTACGTTACTGGTGTCGTCTACCGTTTCGCCGTTAAGTGTAAAGTACACATCAACATCTGAAACCGACTGCCCTGCGTAGCTTTCAATTAGGTTTACAACCGATACCGTATGGCTGTAACTACTTGGTGTTAGGTTTTCTTCAACGCTCATCATACGTAAACCGTTATCAACGTCGTTATAAAAAATACCCACCGCACTTTGCTCACGCTCTAGCGTCATTAAAAAGTTATCAGCTAGTTTTGTACCTTCTTCGTCGTACATCGCTACGCTGTAACTATTAGGCGAAAGTTCAACATAATCGGTATAAGAGTCACTAGCAACTGTATTTGTTGTGTTTACAGTTGTACCGCGTGTAGCAGAAAAGCTTACTGGCGAGTAGTCATCAACCGTATTTATAAAACGTAATTGCCCCAGTGCAGATTGATGTTTAAGCTCAGTAACGTAGTTATTATCGGTTACTACATCAAGCGTAATACCGCCTTCTTCTGTAGCGTAACTTGGACGGATCATTGCTACATAGCTTGCTTCATCGTATAAATAAACAGATGACGACTCGTACACAACATCACTGCTGCCCGCTTCGGTTATGTAAATAGTGTAATAACCTTCATCAACGCTTTGTAGATCTAACTCACTTAAATATTGAGCCGATGAAAAAAGTGTCGCGCTTTCAAATACGCCATCATCAGTTGCTAAGTAAATATCGTAGTTAGTATCCTCCCCTGCAATATTATAAAATCCTAAGTTAAACTCACCCGTATCGCTTGTGATAGGTACGCTAAGCTCTGTAAATGTAGGCTCATCAAAGTTGCCGCTCATTACTACTAACTGTGTTTTGTCGCCTTTAATAGAAATTTCTTGGTCGCTAATTGTTATATAGCTGTCGTTAGCATCTAGGTATTCAAAACTTACATCATAAGTGCCTGTGCTGTAGTTATGGCGAGTAGTTACATCGGCAAAATCAGCGCCTGAACGTTCTGTTTCTTCAACAAACAAACGCGTATATGGGCTATTGTAAGAGCCGTTATACAATTGGATGTAACCTGTAGAGCTTGAGCTATCGTCAGAGCCACAGCCCGACAAAATAGTAATTAGACTTAAGGGTAATGCAGCTTTTAAAAGGGAGTTGGTCATTAAGGTTATTCCTTATTATTAATATCCCCATTATGACCTAAACATTCTATTTTAATTTCATGATTTACAAAGCATTACCCTCACTGACATTTCCTTACGAAAACGTTAAAAAGTGTAGTAAATGTGCAAACAATAAGGACGTGTTTTTATATAGTTAAAAACGCTTACGGGGCAATTTCAAAACGATCTCGGCCACTCTTCTTAGCTAAATATAAAGCTTGATCAGCGCGCTTCATTACTTTATCTAAAGGCTCATTAGGCGTTTGCATTGCAACACCTATACTTACTGTTAAGTGGCGAGAATTTTGAACATTTATGGTGTGTGCAAGATCAATTAATTGCTGCGAAAAATCACACGCTTGCGTCATATTATTTATAGGCAAGTAGCCACCAAATTCTTCACCACCGAGGCGAGCAAATTTGTTTTGGTGCGTAAAAGCATTGTCGTATTTAGTTGCTAGTTCTTTAAGCACCACATCACCAACATCATGACCAAATTCATCATTAATTGCTTTAAAGTGGTCTATATCTACAATTAAAATAACGTAAGGTGAGTGCTGAGCATCTTTAGCGTGCTGATAAAAATAACGTCTATTATGTACCTTGGTTAAATCGTCAATAATTAGCTCACGCGCTAATCGATTATTAATACTTTGTATAAAGCGCATCGTTTTAAATAAACCATAGGAAGTTAAAAGCATGCCGCTGGTTCTGCATAAATCTTCAAAATAAATACTTACCCAGTAAGGCTGTATCACTATCTCATCGATTAAATCAGCTGTATTACCCATGGACCAGAGCATTAATCCGAGAGTCGAAAATGTATATGCAAGCTTTGAAAGTTTGGAGCACTGAACCATCCAAAATAAAAAAATAAGAACAATTAAATTAATAAAATCAGTTGTAAAACCGTAAACATTATTTTGAACTTGTAGGGGAGGAAAGTTAGTTAGGGAGTAGGCTGAAAAAATAACAATATAAGCTAATAAAAATAGGCTTACAGTTTTATTTTTCCAGCTCATTTTAAAAAAATTAGAAAGCCTGATAGTGAGTTTTACAGTTTCAATCATATTAACCCTAAGCTTTTCGATACTATATTAAAAAACTATAGCACATTACCAAAAAGGCTTATTAGAATAAGGTGGTTAATAACCTTTAATAATGAGCTTAAATCACCAAGCTTAATCCCCAAACTCCTAACACAAGTAACGTTATTAAAACCATTGCCTTAGTTTTGTGTTTACTAATGATTCGCTCAGCTTCATTACCTGCATAATAAACAATAATAGCCAGACCAAAGTAACGAATAGAACGCGCAATACCCGAGGCCAACAAAAACAGCCAAATAGAGTACTTAGTCGCGCCAGCTGCAAGCATCGCTATTTGAAACGGAATAGGCACTATGCCTAGTGTTATTACAAACCAAAAACCTTGATCTTGCATTTGCTGTTTAACGTTTTCAAATTGCTCAGGGCTCGAAAACGTATTAATAATCCAATCGCCAACCGCATCAAATAAATAATAACCCAACGCATAACCAAACAATGCGCCCACTATGCAGCCCAAGGTCGCCATTAATGCTATAAGCCATAGCTTTTCACGGCGAGCTTGCATTAGCGGTACTAATACAGCTTCAAGTGGAATAGGAACTATGGTTGACTCTAAAAACGACGCCACTGTAATACCGCTAAGCATATGCTTAGAGTCAATAAAATTACGCGTTTTTTCTTTTAGCTTTTTTTGAATGGCCATAGTAAATCCTTTTCACTTATAAATAAGAACAAGAGTATTCAATAAGCCAATAATTACACATTTAGGTTAATACACGCTGAAAACAGTGTACTAAATTTATCAGGTCCTAATACATTAACAAATTAGTAATATCCATAATAATATTTTATTATGTGCCCATGCAGTTAGATTCCCTATCACAGTAGTTATTAATTTATGCAAAGTGCGCGTTTTATTCCCTTTAGAAAGCAAGATATTGTTGATATGTGTAGCGAAGAGCTTAAAAGCAGTACACAAAAAACATCGTTTAAACAATTTTGCGATTTACTAGCAAGCCTTATTCATTACGATTACCACTCAACACTTGAGTCACTTAAAAACAACTACGCCCCTTTTGATCCCAACAGTGACACGCGATCGTTAGCGCCAGTATCGGCGGATCAAAAAGCGCAGTGCCAACATGAGTTTGCTAAAGATTTTGCTAAGGTGCTTAATGCCGCTAATTTTGAAGTGATAACCAATGAAGACTTACAAGATGCATTAAATGAAGAGTCATTATTTAAGGTGCGCCTTGAAGTTGAATTTGACGACTTTGAAGAAGTGGTTTTTTATCGCCGTGGCGAGTCGCAACTCACTGAAACTATTACCAGCTTTTGGGGCTTGCGTAAAAAGCCGCTGCACTTTACTAATTACGACCGAGTTGCGGTGTTTATTCGCTTTAAAGATAGCGCTTATTTTGAAGCTAAAAATAAAACGCCAATGGGATTTGAGCCAAGTTCAACCATAGTAAAGCTGTTTCAAAATGTGCCAAAGGCCGATCTCGAAATGCTATTTCCTAATAGCGAAGTACGCATGCGCCCAATTGATAAAGCAATTATTGGCTCATCGGCTTTAGTTGGCGGTGCAGTGGTACTTATAACTAAACTTGGCGCATCAATCGTATTATTGCTTGCTCTGTTTGCTTTTTGGGGTGGTTTTAGAAGTGAAGCTGTAGAAATGACCCAACAACATTTTATTACCTTTGCTATTGGCATGGGAGTATTTGGCAGCTTTATTTTTAAAGAATGGAGTAAGTTTAAAAACCGTAAAATTAAATTTATGAAAGCGCTTAGCGATAACCTCTACTTTAAAAACCTTGATAATAACGCGGGTGTTTTTCACACGCTTATTGACGCTGCCGAAGAAGAAGACATAAAAGAAGCCCTGCTTGCGTATACCTTTTTACTAAAATCAGAAAGCGGCTTAACCGCCCAAACGCTTGATGAACAAATAGAGCATTGGTTTAAAAGCAAATACCAGTGCGATCTTGATTTTGAAATTAGCGACGCACTTGAAAAGCTGGTACGTATGCGTTTGGTAACGTGCACTAGTGATGTGTATAGCGCAATAAATTTAGAACACGCAAAAACGATATTAGATGAGCGTTGGGATAATCTGTTTCAATATAATTAATGTAGTATTTTTGCTAAATAATACCCAAATAAAAAAGCAGCTGTAAGTACAGCTGCTTTTTTTATTACATTATCAATAGCTAGTATTTAAGCTAATTCAGCTTCTGCTTTTTTAGTAAATTTAGAATGTACTAACTTATAAAGCGCAGGCAATATTAATAGTGTCAGTAAAGTTGATGAAATAATCCCGCCAACCACTACTGTCGCGAGAGGTTTTTGCATTTCAGAACCCGTTCCCGAATTAAGCGCCATAGGTATAAAGCCTAAACTTGCCACCAGCGCCGTCATCAGTACCGGGCGCAAGCGCTGTAGTGCACCGCTGTGAATTGCATCAAACAAACTTAAACCATCGCTTCGTAACTGCTTAATAAACGACAGCATAACCACGCCGTTTAATACCGCGACACCGCTTAGGGCAATAAAGCCGACACCTGCTGAGATTGAAAGCGGCATATCGCGCAGCAATAACGCAAGCACACCACCCGTTAATGCCAGTGGCACACCACTAAATATAATCAATGAATCACGAAGCGATCCAAAGGCGCTATACAGTAAGCCAAATATAAGCAGTAAAGTGACCGGCACAACCAACGACAATCGCTTACTTGCAGATTGTAGCTGCTCAAACGTGCCGCCGTATTCAAGCCAATAGCCACTTGGTAAATTAAGTGATTCATTCATGCTCGCTTGCGCATCACTTACAAAGCTTGCTAAATCGCGCCCCTCTACATTGGCAGTTACTACTACATTGCGCTTACCACTTTCGCGGTTTATTTGATTAGGCCCTTTTTCAATGCTGATTGTTGCTACTTCGCCAAGCGGTACAAATGCAAGTTCTGGGTTACTATCTTTAGGTAAAGCAACTGGCAAACGAGCAAGTGCTGATACATCGCTAGACCAACGCTTATCAAGGCGCACTAATAACGAAAAGCGTTTATCGCCTTCGTAAATTAGTCCGGTTTGCACACCACCAACAGCGGCGGCAAGTGTTTGTTGAATGTCGTTTACGCTTAAACCCAATAACGCCATGTGGTCGCGCATTGGTGTTACCGAAAGTGTTGGCAATCCTTCCATTTGCTCCAAACGTACATCGGTAGCGCCTGCAATATTACGCATTAGCCCTGTGGCTTTTTCGCCAAACTCTTTAAGTACGCTTAAGTCGTCACCATAAATACGCAGTGCCACATCGGCGCGCACGCCAGCAATTAACTCGTTAAAGCGCATTTCTATTGGTTGTGTAAATTCGTAATTATTACCAGGGACATCGTTAACACGGGTACGAATTTGCTGAACCAATTCTGCTTTAGTAAGTGCTGGATTAGGCCACACATCTTGCGGTTTGAGTATTAAAAAGGTGTCGGCAACATTAGGCGGCATAGGATCGCTTGCTACATCGGCAGTACCAATTTTTGAAAATACGTTAGCAACCTCAGGCTGATCTAATATGGCTTGCTCAAGCTCTTTTTGCATTTGCACAGATTGCTCAATACCGGTGCCAGTAATGCGCAGCGCGTGCATAGCAATATCGCCCTCATCAAGTTTCGGTAAAAATTCTGCGCCCATGTTTTTAACTTTAAAACCAAGCACCAATACTAATGCCGTGGCAATACCCACCATCAGCCACGGTAATTTAAGCGATATACCAAGTAATGGCTTATACACTTTTTTAACGCCGCGCATGACTGCGTTTTCGGTTTCATCAACCTTACCGCGAACAAACACTGCAATAGCAGCCGGTACAAATGTAACGCCAAATATAAGCGCGCCAATTAACGCCGCAACTACAGTAAACGCCATTGGCTGAAACATTTTGCCTTCAACGCCGCTTAGTGCAAATAAAGGTAAGTAAACCAGCATAATAATAACAATGCCAAATACAGCCGGTGTAAATACTTCTTTGGTGGCTGCGGTCACTACATTTAAACGCTCGTTTAAAGTAAGTAGCCTGCCATGTTTATGCTGAGCTACACCGAGTTGGCGCAGGCAGTTTTCAACTACAATTACAGCACCATCAACAATTAAACCAAAATCGATTGCGCCTAAACTCATTAGGTTACCCGATACGCGATTACCTACCATACCTGTAACGGCAAACAACATACTCAACGGAATAACCATTGCCGTAATAAGCGCGCCCGTTACATTACCCAGCAGTAATAGCAAAATCACTATCACTAAAACGGCACCTTCAAATAAGTTGGTTTGCACGGTTGCTATGGTTTTATCAACAAGAGTTGTGCGGTCGTAAACTGCCTCAACAATAACGCCAGCGGGTAAGCTTTTTTGCACATCAACTAACTTATCAGCCATGGCTTTTGCCACTACGCGGCTGTTTTCGCCAATTAGCATCATGGCGGTGCCGAGCACGGTTTCTTCGCCGTTATAAGTGGCCGCGCCGGTTCTAAGCTCTTTGCCTAAAAGCACGTTAGCCACATCTTTAATGCGTACAGGTGCATCGTCGCGCTTAGCTATAACGGTATTGGCTATGTCATCAATGGTTTTAAGCTGCCCAGGCGAGCGTACTAAATATTGCCCGTCAAAGCGCTCTATATAGCCTGCGCCTCGGTTACTGTTATTAACCTCAAGTGCACTAATTACATCGCTAATAGTAAGCTTATAGGCAATGAGTTTTTCGGGCACTGGCGCTACTTGGTATTGGCGCTCAAAGCCACCTTGGCTGTTTATTTCGGTTACGCCTTTTACTTTTAAAAGCTGCGGACGAATAACCCAATCTTGCAAAGTACGTAAGTCTTCGGCGTTGTAGGCAGTGCCATCTTCTTTTAACGCATTAGGCGCGGCGTGCACACTATAAGTAAATATTTCGCCTAAACCACTGGCAATAGGACCCAAGTTTGGCTCTACGTTATTAGGTAAGTCGGATCGAATACTTTGAATACGCTCACCAATTTGCTGACGCGCCCAATAAATATCGGTGCCTTCATTAAAAATAACCGTTACTTGCGAAAGCCCATAACGCGAAAGCGAACGGGTGTAATCAAGCTTAGGTATGCCCGCCATGGCGGTTTCTACCAAATAGGTAATGCGTTGCTCTACCTCTAATGGCGTAAAACCCTGCGCTTTGGTATTAATTTGCACTTGTACGTTTGTTATATCGGGTACTGCGTCTACTGCTAAATTTTGAATGTTGTATACACCAAATCCAGCAAATAAAAATGTAAGCGCAAGCACCAGCATGCGGCGTTTAACCGCAAAAGAAACTATCCAATTAATCATGGTGCCTCCTAGTGAGCGTGGCTTGCGCCGCTTTTTAAAATATCAGCTTTAATGACATAACTATTGTCTGTTACGTATTCGCTACCTGCGTTTAAGCCTGTAAGTACTTCTACCCACTCGCTATTTTTTGCACCTAAGGTAACGGGGCGCACTTCAAATACATTATTGTTACGAACAAACACACTGGGTTGACCGTTAAACTCTTGAATTGCTTGTGGCTTTACACGCACGCTGGCATTTATTTTAGCCACACTTACATCGCTATTTATATGCATGCCTGGGCGCCAATGCCCGTCTGGATTATTAAGCTCTATACGGGCGCGCGCTATGTGCCCGCCAGTCATCATTGGGGCTATAAAAAACACTTTTCCTTGCGTATTTAAATGATGATGCAAGTCGTACACTTTAGCGCTTTGACCAATGGCTAGCTTTTCAATGTTTTCAGGAAAAGCCGATAACTCAACCCATACTTTATCAAGGTTAACTACCTGCATTAGTGCGCTGGTGCTTGCAAGCTCGCCACGTTTTAAGTATTGCTCGGTTACAACGCCGCTAATTGGGCTTTTAATAGGGTAGTTTTGCAGTGTTTCGCGGTTGGTTACATTGGCAAGTACTTCGCCTTTTTTAACGTTTTGACCAATGCTTACAAAAATATCACTGATCAATCCGGCATACGGCGCCATTACTTCTACCGTGCCATGTTGTGTTGGTGCAATAACGCCAAAAAGCGTATCGGTAATATCCACTTCACCACTTTGCGCTATCTCGGTTTTAATGCCTGCGCGCTCAATAGCTCGCTCTGTTAACGTGGTACGGCCTTCGTGTTGGTCGTATTCATAGCTAATGCTCTCGCCTTTATAATTAGCAGTAACGGTAAGTGCAAACGAATGCGGTTCGTTAATTGATTGCGTGCTAACAAGGTAGTCGCCCTCAGCTGCAAACTGTATATTTTGCGACCCTTCAACTAAGCGCTTTAAACTCATTGTTATGTTTAAGTCGTTTATATTAATCGATTTATTTTGCTTATAGCCGTATACACGTAGCTCAACATTACCTGCAAATTCTTGCAATTTAAGCTCAAGGGTTAATTTAGGGTCAGTTAATAAAAAGCCGCCGTGTGGACCTTGTTTTTTCTCGTGTTGCTCTGTTTCTTTATGACCTGACTCGCCATGCTCAGCAGAGGCAAATACACCTGTGCTTACAAAGCTGCTGGCAAACGAAAGTGATACTAATAATGCGATTATATTTTTATTCATGATTGATGAGTCTCAATTAAAGATTGGCCTGTTAAACGCTCAAGAGTAAGTAGCACTTGGTACAGCTCTGCGTGAGTGGTAATAAGTGTGCGTTTAGAATCAAAAAGTGCTTGTTGAGCATCAAGCAATTGCAACACCGATATTTGTCCGCGTTGATAACTTTTTAAGCTTTGCTCGATCAATGTTTGTGCCTGAGGAATAATTTGATCAGATAATAGCTTTGCCTGATTAGCTCGACCTTGATAATAAGCGTACAAAGTACGTACTTGCTGGCGTAGCTGGATGCGCAATTGCCCTTGCTGCTCATTTAAAAGCATGAGCTGACTATTTGCAGCTGCAATATTTCCGCTATTTGAATTACTTAATTGCAGTGGCATAGAAAACGAAAACACTAATGAGCTGGAGTCGCTTTGTTGGTTATAGCGCACGCCTCCCCCTACATTAATATCGCTTTGTCCGTTTGCTTTTTGCAGTGTTAAATTAGCTGTTTGCTGTAAATATTGCTGTTGTAATAATGCAAATTCAGGGGCTTGGTTAACCGCATCTAAAAGTGCTTGCGCTGATTTAAGCGCAGTAATTACATTAATATTGCCAGCAAAAGTATCGTAGGGTTGCTCCTCACTCCACAGCTCGTTAAGCGATAAACTTGCTCGCTCAAATTCACTATTAAGCATGGCTTTATTAAGCTCTACTTGGCTAAGTGCATAACGCATGCGCGTTACATCAGCTTGCGACGCAGCACCCGCATTGGCTCTTTGTTCAATCGCTTTAAGCGCTTGGATAACGACCTGTTTACGCTCGTTGTTTAAACTTAATAATGTTTGAAATTTAAGCCCTTGGTAGTATCGCTCAGCAGTGGTTGCTAATAAGGCTAAACGGGTATTTTGATACTGTATTGCTTGAGCTTTAATATTGGCGGTTGCGTAATTAATACGGCTTTGGCGCTTATCGCCCAGCTCTATTAGTTGGCTAAGCCCA
Organism: Pseudoalteromonas sp. NZS11; assembly: GCF_015864765.1. Classification (NCBI taxonomy): domain Bacteria; kingdom Pseudomonadati; phylum Pseudomonadota; class Gammaproteobacteria; order Alteromonadales; family Pseudoalteromonadaceae; genus Pseudoalteromonas; species Pseudoalteromonas sp. NZS11. The sequence goes on from NZ_JADYWP010000005.1 coordinate 73,048, forward strand.
AGTGTTATTTCAGCGCCTTGAATGCCACGCGCCTTGTTTGTACCCAGTAAGTTTTCAGCTTCAACATTCAATACAGGATTAGGCGAAAGTGCAGCTTGTGATTTAAGCGCACTCAATATTTTTTGATGATACGGGTAGCGTTTTAATACCAGATTTTGTTGTTCGGTATTACTCAGTGCCTGCTTAAGGGTTAATGTTTTAACATTCGCCAAAGTACTAAAAGCAGGTAGCGCGCACATTAGCGCCACCAGCATAATTGGTTTTTTATTCATATAGCGTGTCCGTTTTTTAACAAACAGAGTTAACTTAATCACTACGCCTATTTTAAAAACAAGCGCGATCAAGCAACCTAAATATGTAAATAACTAGCCTAATAGCGCACAAGCGCAGGCAGTTTTTACAAAGTATTTAAAATTAAAAGCTAGCTATAAAAATTTGGTGGCGGTACATCTGGCGGGTAATTTAACCCGTTATAGCACGCAGGCGAAGTTGCTTTACTTTGCTCTGGACTTATTGAATGGCTAGAGGTGCTGTTGTAGCCACAATGGCAATGTTGGTGGGCATGAATCTCGGTAGTTGATGTCTTATCGCTTTGGTTATCATCGGCTGTGGAGTCGCCTTGCGATAACGAACTGGTTACGTGATCAACGTCTTCTTGCAAATGATACGCAGCACCATCACAGCTAATAAAGCTGTGTACAAGCACTAATAATATCACTATTAAAAAACGGTTTGAGCGCATTACCTACCTAAAACTCTAAAATGCAATTTAAGAAATCGCACAATACCTTAAATTTATTCAAATGTAGAGAGCCCCTAACGTTATTTTCTAAATTCGCTTGGCGACACACCTACCGACTTCTTAAAACGTTTGGAAAAATTAAAAATATTAGAGTACCCCACATAACTTGCCACATGCGAAATTGGCCAAGCCGTGTTTAACAGTAAGTTTTTAGCTCGCTCAATGCGTAAATAAATAAGTTGTTGTATTGGGCTTTTACCAAATTGCGCTTGGCATAAACGATGCAAATGCGGCGATGAGTAATGCACATGTTCGCACATTGCCTCTATTGTCCAATCAAACTGCAAGCGCTTATCTACCTCTTCAAACAGACTAATTAAACGATTATGCGCCGCACCCTGAGAGTTATTTTGCAGCGTAGCATTTAAGTAATGACTTAAAATAGGCGTTACGCTTTCGCGTAAATTAGCATTGGGCTCGCTGTATAAAAGCTCCATAGCAAGGTGTAACGGTTCAAGTTTTTGCTCGGTTAATACCAATGCTTGCGCTAAGTTTAAATGCTGCCAACGTTTAGTATTTGCAAGGTTTAACCAAATAACATCCCAATGTTCAGCATCAATTTTCACTTCAAAGCTTTGCTTTGCTGGTAGCACAATAAGTGTATTGGCATTAAGTGTGTACTGCTCATTATGTGTTGTTAATTTACCCTGCCCTGCAAGTGTATAAAAAAGTGTATGTTCTAGCGGTGCTGAGCGTGCTACGCAATAACGACCCGATAGGTTTGAGCAACCCGCAAGTGCTATTTCAAGGTTTGGCATTTGCGCGAGCGTTTGTGAATCAATAAAGCGTTCTATACAACGCGGACCAATATCGAGTATGTCTTTAATGTTATAGCGCATAATTACAATGATAGTTTTGGACAAATAAAGGAGAGCTTTAAGCATAACCCCTGCGATTATTTTTAGCTATATTTAGCGCATTATAATTGCCCGCTTATGCAATAGGATAAACATGACCTCTTTACAGCACATAATTAATCGCCGAGATTGGGAAAACCCAATTTCAGTACAAGTTAATCAAGTAAAAGCGCACAGCCCACTCAATGGATTTAAAAGCGTTGACCATGCCCGTACTAACACGCAATCGCAAAAACAAAGTTTAAACGATCAGTGGGACTTTAAATTATTTGATAAACCCGAAGCGGTTGATGAATCGTTGCTAAGTGAAACACTAAACAGCAACTGGCAAAGTATTACAGTGCCTTCTAACTGGCAATTACACGGCTTTGATAAACCTATTTACTGTAATGTTAAATACCCGTTTGCAGTTAACCCGCCATTTGTTCCAAGCGATAACCCTACGGGCTGTTACCGCACTGAGTTTACTATTACGCCGGAGAAATTAGCTCAGCGTAATCATATTATTTTTGAAGGCGTTAACTCGGCGTTTCACCTGTGGTGTAACGGGCAATGGGTGGGTTATTCACAAGATAGCCGTTTACCGAGCGAGTTTGATTTAAGCGAACTGTTAGTTGCAGGCACTAACCGCATTGCCGTTATGGTTATTCGTTGGAGCGATGGCAGTTATTTAGAAGATCAGGACATGTGGTGGCTAAGCGGTATTTTTCGCGATGTTAACTTACTTACAAAACCACAAAACCAAATACGTGATGTGTTTATAACCCCCGATTTAGACGCTTGCTATCGCGATGCAACGCTACATATAAAAACGGCGATTAATGCGCCAAATGACTATCAAATAGCAGTGCAAGTTTTTGATGGCGAACAGGCGCTATGTGAGCCACAAATTCAAAGTACTAACAATAAACGTGTTGATGAAAAAGGTGGCTGGAGCGATGTAGTATTTCAAGCAATTGATATACAAAGCCCTAAAAAATGGACCGCCGAAACCCCTTACTTATACCGCTGCGTTGTGAGTCTGCTTGATGATCAAGGCAATACCATCGACGTTGAAGCTTATAACATTGGCTTTAGAAAAGTAGAAATGCTTAACGGGCAGCTTTGCTTAAACGGCAAACCGCTACTTATTCGCGGTGTTAACCGCCACGAACACCACCCAGAAAACGGCCATACAGTTACTACCGCCGATATGATTGAAGATATTAAGCTGATGAAGCAAAATAACTTTAATGCCGTGCGTACTGCTCACTACCCTAACCACCCTCGTTTTTACGAACTATGTGACCAGCTAGGTTTATACGTAGTTGATGAAGCAAATATAGAAACCCATGGCATGTTTCCTATGGGGCGTTTAGCTAGCGATCCGCAGTGGGCTGGTGCATTTATGTCGCGTTATACACAAATGGTTGAGCGCGATAAAAACCACACCTCAATTATTATTTGGTCACTAGGAAATGAATGCGGACACGGCGCAAATCATGATGCTATGTACGGCTGGTCAAAAAGCTTTGACCCCTCTCGCCCAGTGCAATACGAGGGCGGCGGCGCAAATACAACGGCTACCGACATTATTTGTCCAATGTACGCCCGTGTAGATACCGATATTAAAGACGATGCGGTACCTAAATACTCTATTAAAAAGTGGCTAAGCCTACCAGGTGAAACTCGCCCGCTTATTTTATGTGAATACGCCCATGCAATGGGTAACAGCCTAGGTAGCTTTGACGATTACTGGCAAGCATTTAGAGAATACCCACGCCTACAAGGCGGCTTTATTTGGGATTGGGTAGACCAAGGTTTATCTAAAACAGACGAAAACGGCAAGCATTATTGGGCTTACGGCGGCGACTTTGGTGATGAACTAAATGACCGTCAATTTTGTATAAACGGGTTATTGTTCCCAGACCGTACGCCGCACCCTAGCCTGTTTGAAGCTAAATACAGCCAGCAACATTTACAATTTACATTGCGTGAGCAAAATCAAAACCAATACACCATTGATGTATTTAGCGATTACGTATTTAGACATACCGATAACGAAAAGCTTATTTGGCAGTTAATGCAAAATGGCATCTGTGTTGAGCAAGGCGAGCATGTACTTAATATTGCTCCGCAAAGTACACACACGTTAACTATTAAAACTAAAACAGCGTTTGAGCAAGGTGCGCAATATTATCTTAATTTAGATGTAGCATTAGTTAACGACTCACACTTTGCAAACGCTAATCACGTTATGGATTCAGAGCAGTTTAAGCTTATAAATAGTAACAATTTAAGCAGTAAGTCATTTGCATCATCATCTGAGCAAAGCGCTATAAGTGTTAGCGAAACCGACTCCCACCTAAGTATTGAAAACGATAAATTTAAACTTGTTTTTAGCAAGCAATCAGGGCTTATAGAGCAGTGGTTACAAAACGATACTCAGGTTATTAGTAGCCCACTGGTTGATAACTTTTATCGTGCCCCACTTGATAACGACATTGGTGTAAGCGAAGTAGACAATCTAGACCCCAATGCATGGGAGGCTCGTTGGTTGCGTGCAGGTATAGGGCAATGGCAACGCACATGCAGCTCAATTCACGCAGTGCAATCAAGCGTTGATGTACGTATTACTTGTGTATTTAATTACGAATTTAATGGCGTGCTACAGGCTCAAACACAGTGGCTATATACACTAAATAATACCGGCAATATTAGCTTAAATATTGACGTGCACTTAAACGATACTCTGCCACCAATGCCGCGTATAGGGCTAAGTACAACGCTTAACAAGCAAAGCGATACAAAAGTAAACTGGCTGGGTTTAGGTCCTTTTGAAAACTACCCAGATCGCAAAGCTGCGGCACGTTTAGGTTATTACAGCTTGAGCTTAAATGAGCTACATACACCGTATATATTTCCAACTGATAATGGCCTGCGTAGCGATTGCCAATTGCTGAGTATTAATAACTTAACTGTAACTGGCGCGTTTTTGTTTGCAGCCAGCGAGTATTCGCAAAGTACGCTAACGCAAGCAAAACACACTAACGAACTCATTGCTGATGATTGCGTACATGTACACATTGATCATCAACATATGGGTGTAGGTGGCGATGATTCGTGGAGCCCAAGTACTCATAAAGAGTATTTACTTGAGCAAAAGCAGTACAGTTATTCTTTAACTTTTTCAGCTAAATAATTTAGTAGTTAACCTACAAAAACAGCGGCCAAATTGGCCGCTATTCTTCAATTAATAAACTCTATTTTTTAGCTAGCTTTTTAACTAATACGTTATCAAGCGAAAAGCTTCCCGCTCCTTGAATTGCTAAAACTACAGTTACTACAAGTAACGTTAATGCGTATTCATAGCCATTGTTTGCCATAAATAAGCCATTACTAATATGTACGCTAAAAATAGCAATCAGCAAAGTAAAGCCGGCAACTACAGGAGCTGGGCGAGTTAACAAACCAATTGCTAATGCAATGCCACCAAAAAACTCAGCGCTACCTGCCATCATTGCTAACCAATAGCCAGGCTCTAAACCAATACTCGCCATCCATTGACCTGTACCTTCAAGCCCGTAACCGCCAAACCAAGCAAATAGTTTTTGTGCACCATGCGCCGCTAAAATAAGGCCAACTGGTACTCGTAAAATTAATGCTGCTACGCCTGCTTTTGAGCTAAGTAATGTGTTTAGTAATTTCATGAGTTTAGTCCTGTTTTAATTTATTTAATCGTTAGATTTTTCCTAACCGTTGAGCACAGTTTACTATCATCATTCAAAAACATTAATACAGACTTTATTGGTTAATTAGCAACGCAGTATTTATAATAAACCATAAAAAAACCGCCAACCTAAAGGTTGACGGTTTTTTATTAACGTATTACTTAGTATATTTAAGTAAGCGCTTAGCTTTGAAAATTAAGCAACTGCTTGCTCTAAAATTTCGCGGCTTTCTTTTAGCGTAATAGCTTGGTTTTCACCAAGAGCTAGCATGCCGTGCGCTTCAAGTTTATTAATAATATTGTCAATCGCCGCTGCTTTATCATCGCCATGTTCAGTAAGCTGGGTCGCTACGTCAAGGCTGTGGTAAAACGCTTCGATTGCTAAAATTGTTTTCTCAGCTAAGTCGTCAGATTGCTCAAGACCAAATACGTTTTTACCCATCTGCTCAAGTTTTGCTTTTTTAACTGCAAACTGGTTACGTAATAAAGAAGGCTGAACAATAGCAAGTGAACGAGCATGATCAACGCCGTAAGCAGCTGTAAGCTCGTGGCCAATCATGTGTGTTGCCCAATCTTGCGATACACCAGAACCAATTAAACCATTAAGTGCTTGGTTAGCTGCCCACATAAGGTTTGCACGCCATGCATCGTCTTGATTTTCAAAGTTGTCGCCTAATGTTTTAAGCGTTCTTAAAAGTGCCTCTGCGTAACCTTCTTGAACCAATGCCGTTTCAGGGAATGTTAGGTACTGCTCACATGTATGAACCCATGCATCTACTAATCCATTCACAAGTTGGCGCTGTGGTAATGTTTTCATTACATCAGGGTCCATAATCGCAAATTTAGGAAGTACTTCTGGTGATGCAAACGGTAGTTTTTGCTTTGTTGCTTCTTTGCTCACAACTGAGTTTTGGTTAGACTCTGAACCCGTTGCAGGCAATGTTAATATTGCACCAATTGGTAATGCGCTAGTAATAGTGTGCTTACCAGTAGGAATATCCCAACCTTCGCCATCATAAACTGCAGATGCTGCAATGTATTTAACGCCGTCGATTACTGAACCGCCGCCTACACCTAGTACAAAGTCGATGCCTTGTTCTTTACAAATTTTTACTGCTTGGTCTAGTACTTCTATAGTTGGGTTAGCGCCAACACCCGAAAACTCAACCCAGTCAAAGCCTTCAAGTGCTGCTGCAACTTGGTCGTACACGCCGTTCTTTTTAATTGAACCGCCGCCGTACACTACAAGTACCTTTTGATCCTTTGCGATCAAATCAGTTAGTGAGGCAATTTGTTCTTGGCCGAACTGGATAAGTGTTGGGTTTACGTAGCTAAATTTCATTATTTTGCTCCTAGGTGACGATTAAATACTAAATATAATGCTTAGTTACTAACTAAGCTAAACTTCAATGAGTGCATATTAGTGGCAAAACAAACATAAAAAAAGCCCAATAACTCGCAAAAGCTTGCCTAAAACTGTCAAGATTGATATTTTACGCAAAATTCGTACGATAGTAGAAGTTTTAATGTCCTCAATAGCCAACATGATGCAAAAATTTGCAGAGCACAATAATTTACTTAACTTTGAAGGCAACATGGAAACCATTATTCCAGGTGTGTATTTTCATCGTGCAAGTAAAAGCTCGCCGCGCCAACCACTTATATATAACTCAGGTATTATTATTGTTGGGCAAGGACATAAGATAATTCATTTCCCTGATCATCAAATAAAATATGGTGAAGGCGACTACCTTGTTTTAGGTGTACCTGTGCCACTTGAATGCGAAGCTTTTACCGATAACAACCTGCCTGTTATGGGGATTGTTATAGATATAAACCCGGTAATGTTACATAAATTAGTAAACCAAATTGGTACACATAAGCCATTCACTACTGGGCAAATGAGTGGCGTTCAATCGGCTAAAATAGATGGCGCAATGGAGCAAGTAACCCACCGTTTACTCAGCGTGCTTAATAACCCCATTGAGGCTGACGTTTTTGGCGAAGATATAGTAAAAGAATTGGTATATCGTGTACTTTGTGGCCCACAAGGACATACTTTAATAGGCCTTGCTATGCATGATGGGCATTATGCGCGTATCGCCCGTACGCTCTCAACTATGCACAGTAGTTATGCCAATCAAATTACAGTTGAAGGATTAGCTGAAGATGTAAACATGAGCGTATCGTCGTTTCATCGTGCTTTTAGGCAAGTAACGTTTGAGTCACCTTTGCAGTATTTAAAAAAAGTACGCTTAGCTAAGGCTAAAGAGCTAATAACTAGTAGTGGAAGCAAAGCCAACGAAGCCGCATTAAAGGTTGGCTATACCAGCCCATCTCAATTTAGCCGCGAATTTAAGCGCCATTTTAATAAAACTCCCAGTGAAATGTTAATTCAACTACATAACTAGGTAATGGTTTTAGAGATGTAAATTAACCGAGCGAGTCAATTTTAAGCACTGCTTTTTTGGTGTTTAGCATAGCTTGCTTAGTCAATTGGCGATTAATAAGTTGGCTAAAAATAATAGTAAATAATGTTGAGCAAATGGCAGCTGTTGCATACACCTGCCAAATCATAAAGTTATGTTTTAACATAAACGCAATCACCGCAAAAAATACACACCCACCTAATGAACCAATAATACCGCCATTAAGAATTTTAAACGTTGAGGCTTGTTTGTCACTAAAATGGGCAACACTGCCCATTACCGCTAAAATAACCGGAAAGGTAGATATTAACCCGCTCCATGCAGACCCTATATGCTGCGATATAAACGTAACAAGCACGATAAAGCTCGTCACTAATATCATTTTTACCGGAAGCTCCCAGCGAGCATTTAATGGTTTTGCATCAACTGATATATTTAGCTTTGTAGAGATAATAGTTAAACCGAGTAAAATACAAAGTGAAACCACACTCGCCACAATAATATTCACTGGTAAAAATAAAGTAATAACGCTAAATACGCACCAAATACTCAACGCTGTAAAAAGCGATTTAAGCATTCCAAATCTTCGTGATACAACCAAGTAACTAAAACAAAATAAGCCTATACCGCTCATACCATAAAGAGAGGCCACCGCTGAGTTAGCTGCAAATAATTTACCTTGCTCTAATGCTATAAAATAAGAAATAGGCCCAGAGGTAATAGGCAAGCCAGGAATTATGCCGCTAACAAAACTACCAAAGCGTTTTTGGGCGAATGTTATTAGTAAAATAAGCAAAGGTGCAATTATGAGTTTAAGCAGCATAAATAACAATAAAGTATGAGAATTGAAATTAAGTCTACGTGTCTATACCTACATTGTAGAGTGAATAAAAATCATGCATGTAGTGTAATTTTTTTCACCTGTAAATATTAACTAATTTATCAAAACACTGATTAATAGTTATAAAAAAACCACTTATTAAAGTGGTTTTTTTAGCTTAACTTAAACAACAGCATTTATACTTTTTTAAATAAAACCTCTGGGTTTACCATGGTTTTCATTTCAAGCACATTGCCATTTGGATCTTCAATAAAAAACGTTTCTTGCTCAAACTCATCACCAATAAATCGGCGGTATGGTTTATCTAAGTATTCAATACCCGCATCTTCAATACGTGTTTTTAACCCGTTAAATTCATCTTCAGATAAGTGAATCCCAAAGTGAGGTACTGCCACAGCTCCCATATCTACATCATGGCGAACTGTTGGTAAGCGCTCAACACTCTGGTGCAAGGTAAGTTCATTACCCCAAAAATCTATATCTACCCAGCGACCTTCTTCACTGTTACCCGTTTTACAGCCTAGTACGTCACAATAAAACGCTTTAGCCACTTTTAAATCGCCAGCCGGAATAGCCAGATGTAAACAGTTAGACATAAATAACCCTTGGTTAACACTTTAATACATTAAATTATCGCCATTATACATAACTTGTGATTTATAGAACATTAACAGCGGCACTATTAAGCATATTTAATACCTAAAAGCCGTTTAAAAAACACGCTTTTAAAGTTTGTAATTACTTATAACATTTATTTGTTAGAGAGTATTAGAAAGCGCAAAAGGATTAGTTTAAAATGCGCCGCTATGATTAAATTCTTATTTTTAAAATTCATCACTTTCTTTTTAGGCTTTGTAGCTTGCTTTGCTATGCACACTACTTTTGCATTACCTTTAGTGATTTCTGCTGCGCTAACGGGGCTTATTGGCTCGTTTATTCCTTTTCCTGCACTTTATAAAAACCATCCGTATGCTGCAATTTATGCTGGTAGCTTTGCAGGTATGTGTTCAACTCATTTAATTACCAGTTACTGGGAAATTGCTATTATTTCGCTTATTGGCTCAAGTTTGTATGTGCTTACTATGAATATGTTTACAGGTTTTGGTGGCAAGCTTGGCAGCGTAGCTTTTGCAAGCGTGGCACTTTTTGTATTAGCCAAAGGAATTGTATTATGAGTATTGAATATCCATTACTTGTACTGCTTGGGGCTTTTTTAACATTTTATTTAGCTAAGCATAGTCGCTTTGACGGGGTTAGAGCGTCGTCTTCACTTTCTATTATTGCTTATTTAATTTTTAGCGCTTTAAATTTGAACCCCGATTTATACGCAATTGTATTTTTTGGCGGCACATTTATAGGTATGAGCGCCCCACATCGATTTGGTATTTATACTGTAGCAAGCTCATCTATTTTATTTTCAATCTTATTTGAATTTCTTGTACCAAAACTTGACGGCTATGGCGGTGCATTGGGTATTAGTGCATTTTTATCTGTATGTATTTGCCATACTTGTATTTTATTAGGTGCCCCAAGAAGTAAAAAACCGCCACCAGTTCAATAAAAAGTGGAAACTAGGCTGATTTTTATCCTGACATTAACTTTAATATATTTAAAAATTAGAGTGTAAAATATTCATGTTTTAGCCTGTTCCTTTTTTCTGCAAGTCTGTTAGAATCTTCCGCGAACTTTATTTACCCTAAATAAAGACAATCATATATGGATTTATGAAAATGAAAAAACTAATCGCAGTAGCAGCTCTATCTTTACTTCCTTTCTCAAACGCAATGGCTGACCAAGATATTGGTTGTGGTCTTGGTTCTATGTTATTTGCTGGTCAGCAAGGTAAAGGCGTTAAAATTTTAGGCGCTACAACAAATGGTACATCTGGTAACCAAACTTTTGGTATCACTTTTGGTACTCTTGGTTGTGATGGTACTGGTACAGTAACTTCTTCAGAAAAAATCGCTTTATTCATTGACGGTAACATGGAGCAACTTGCTCGTGATATGTCAAAAGGTGAAGGCGAAACTTTAGCTACTCTAGCTGAAGCTTGGGGTGTTGCAGATCAAGATAAAGCAGCGTTCAATAAGCTTGCTCAAGCACAGTTTTCTTCAGTATTTACTTCTGAGAACGTAACTTCACAAACAGTTTTAGAAAACCTAAACACTGTTCTTGCAAGTAACGCACAACTTGCTTCTTATACTCTTTCTTAATCAGCTAAATTAGCCGGTTTTATACGTATAAATAAAGCCGCTGGAGTATTTCTCTAGCGGCTTTTGTAATTTAGTGATTATGAAAAAAATATTATTTGGTTTACTGCTCGCTCTTTTTAGTACTTACTCAAACGCTCAAAGTATTGAAACAAATACATTAGCAACACACCCTTACTGGCTTAAATTAGGTCACTACCGCTTGGCCACATTAGGTGATTGGAAAAGTGAAGTAGACAGTGCTGAGTTTTTTTTATCTCCTACAGGTAAAACAAGCCCATATGACGAACTTAAAGCCACTATAGCTGCATTTAGTGGTAAAAATACTGACCCAAAAACAACACAATATCGTTGTCGGTTTCCTGCACGTTATAAATGGCTAAAAACAAAAATTAAAAATAACTGGCCCGAACTTAATTGCCCAGAACTACAGGCGTGGCAAAAAATAATAAACCCTAAAGGGGTTACGTTAGTTTTTCCAACTGCATTTATGAATAGCCCATCATCAATGTTTGGCCACACTTTACTTCGTATTGATGCAAAAGATCAGACTCGCCATAAAGAGTTGCTCGCATTCGCCGTTAATTTTGCAGCAGAGCCAGACGGCTCAGATAACGCAGCTATGTATGCACTAAAAGGCTTGATTGGCAGCTACCCAGGTAAGTTTTCGCTTATGCCGTACTATAAAAAAGTACGCGAATATAATGACTTAGAATCTCGTGATATTTGGGAATACAAACTTAATTTATCAGAGCTACAGGTAGAGCTTATTTTATTGCACTTGTGGGAGCTACAATTAGCTACATTCGATTACTTTTTTATTGATGAAAACTGCTCTTACCAATTACTTGCATTATTACAACTTGCACAAGAGGACCTTGATTTAACATCGTCATTTAATATGCAAGCTATTCCATCAGATACCGTTGCAGTACTAAGAAATAACAACTTATTACAAACACCTAATTACCGCCCTGCTTTTGGAACTAAGCTTTACCATTACTCTACTCAAATGACTGACGAACAACTTGATGATGCAAGAGAGTTAATGCAAGGTGGCTCCCTCAATACTCGTAATTACTCACAGTCGCAATTAGTCGCTATATTAGAAATGGCGTATGAATGGTTAAATTTTGAATTTTACGATAAAGCGTTAAATCGTGAAGAAATTGCCCCGCGACTAACTAAGCTACTCCTCATGCGCAGCAAATATAATGTAGCTTCGCCATTTACTAAGCCAAGCCGCCCTATTGCTTCCCCAGAGCAAGGTCATGGTTCTTCTAAAGTATCGCTAGGTAGGGTACAAAATAATAACCAAGCAAACCTTACAAATTTTGGTTATAGGCTTGCGTATCATGACTTACTAGATAGGCCTGAAGGTTTTATAGCGGGTGCACAAATTAGTTTTTTTGATTTGGAAGCAGCTATTACTGACGAAGGAAATGCAGATATTGAACATTTTTACTTATTAGATGCTATGTCGCTTGCACCCGATAACCGCGTATTTGATAGCTGGTCGTGGAACTTTAAAATGGGCTTTGACCGACAACCAAGTGACAATAAACGTTTAGGCCGCTTTTTTACAAAAGGAGGTTATGGTAAATCTTATGGCGATCCTAATAATCTGCACGGCTATATTCTTGGTCAATTTGAGCTAAATACAGGCGATATAACCGACCGACTTAGTACTGGAATAGGCAGCGAAGCCGGTGTAATTTGGCAAATAAACAATAACCATAAACTCGCTTTGACTGGCAATATATTATGGCTAACTGATAACGCAGCAAGTAAGCACAGCGAAATAGCTATAACATGGAATTACGCTGTTTCTCGCAACGTATCGCTGCGCAGCAAAGTACAGCATGCTCAATGGCATAGCCATAATTCATCAATGAGTTTAGCTATGCAGTTTTACTTTTAACTTTTTCAATATTATTTATATTTAATGCTACTTGTAGGGTAGCCAAATAGCACTCTACATTTAGCTTTTATTCCCGATGCCTTATAAACACTTTTCAATAAGTGCTCCCACTGATGAAACGTAATAACGACTGGGTTATTGCTATTAAGTTGCCCTATAATGCCGTATTTACAAGGCTTTGATTTATCTTCTTCTACAAAGGTGCCAAATAACTTATCCCAAATAATAAGTACACCTGCAAAGTTTTTATCAAGGTAACCTGCATTTATTGCGTGATGAACTCGATGATGCGAAGGCGTATTAAATACTTTTTCAAACCAGCCTAACTTACCTACTATTTGAGTATGTACAAAAAATTGATACGCCAAATTTAATGCAACCACGCTAAATACTGTTAGCGGTTCAAATCCAATTAAAATCATAGGTAGCCAAAACACCCACATACCGGCTACGGGGTACATTAAGCTTTGCCTAAATGCGGTGGTGAAATTCATTTTAGTTGAGCTATGGTGCACCACATGTGCAGCCCACAACCAATGAATATGATGCGATGCTTTATGAAACCAATAATACAAAAAATCTTGTAGTAAAAATGCAAATGCAATACTTAACACACTCACTTCAACATCAAACAATCTATAGTCATACAACCAATTAAATAAAGGCATTAACAGCAGTAACGCAATAGCATCTGCGCCTTGGTGTAATAGCGCTAACACTGTATTTGCTAGGCTATCTTTTATGTCGTAATAGCACTTAAACTTAATAAACTCACAGCAAACAAATATCAAAAATAACGGGCTAAGAGCGAGCAAAATAATTTCTGAGTTCATACTTTACCCGCCAAAAAATAATTATTTAAATTGTTTAACGCTTGGGTTATATCTTTTGTAATAACATATTTAAGTAATGCATTTGGCATCCACCATGGAGCTGAGCAGCTTATGCAATAGTTAAGTTCGGTAACTAAAGTATTGATGTCTTTATTTGCACTGAGGTATATGTCGCCTCGATGATTAGCTACTGGTTTATCGCCTACTATTTGGTAACTGATCTGATTTTGATCGGCACTGATTATTTGCTCTGAAAAAGTTATTTTACCTATTTTCACTTGCCTAACAGCTCCTTTTCCGCCTTCTATTTGCCCTTCGTCTTGTGCTTGTAGCAGCGTAAATTTGGCATTAAAAAATCGATGCAACTGTTGATGATCCAATAGTGTGCTTATTATTTGCTGTGGCTGTGCATTAAGCGCTTGTTTAATTGTTATAAGTATCATTTTTACAGCAAGAGGTTATTAGGCATTCAACTAGCATATAAAAATTTAACGTGGCAAACTTGCTAATACACGACTATTTTTTAGCTTTAGATGACAAATGCACACATTGGCTGATCATTACTTTTCAAGTATTCTTGATTACTTACAAGCGCAAGGCATTAATACTAAAACGGCTTTGCACGCTATTAGCTTTGACGAATTTAGTAATCAGCGTACCCATCAATTAGCGCCGCGTATTAGTTTAAATAGTTACAATGCTTTATTAGTTTATGGCAAGAAAACACTTAACGATCCTCTTTTTGGTTTTACCCTAGGTCAGCAAATTCGCACTGCTGACTACGGCGTTTTAGGTTACTTAATTGAATCAAGCGATAACTTAAGCAGTGCCATTAAAGCATTGTTAAGCTACGACAGCTTGGTGGCTGATATTGGTAAAGCCAAGTTTGAACTAAATACTGATACAGCAACTATTCGTTGGATTGCTCACCAAAGTTGTAATGAGCATGTTGTTTTACGAAACATGACCGCGTGGGTAAGTGTAATTCGCCAGTTAATAAATTTAACGCTTTCGCCAAGTAGTATTAGTTTCACTTATAATTGGTTGCCATCGCAAAGGCGCGCCCTTGAATCATGGTTTAAATGCCCTGTAAAAAGCAGTGCTGAATATAATCAAATTAGCTTTCCGAGCGATTATTTGACGCTGCCCTTTAAAACCGATAACGCCATTATTAATTCTACTTTTAAGCAATTGTCAGAGCAGCAACTCTCTAACTTTAAAAGCCAGCAGTGTATTGACGATAAAGTTAATCAGTTACTTACAGCTAAAACTACCTTGCAAAACTGCAACCTAATAGGCATAGCTGATGCGCTTAATTTAACACCCCGAACGCTACAACGACGCTTAAAACAACAAGACTTAACCTTTGCTCAGCTACTTGAAAAAGAACGTAAAAAACGTGCAGATACATTAATAGCCAGCATGCCACTTGCTGATTTATCTAATATTTTAGGATTTAAAGATCAAAGCTCTTTTAATCGAGCTTTTTTACGCTGGCATAAATGCTCGCCATTACAATTTATAAAATACAAAACAGCAAGTACAGCCAAGTAAATGCAAATTATTTACGTTATATAAACATAATATATATATGTTTTAGTTAATACTCTCTACACTAGGTGTATTATTGCTTTAAAAGATTTTTTATGTTTTTGCGTGTTTTATTAAGTGCTTTTGTATTTATTTTATATAGCCCCCTGTGTAACGCCGATTCGGTTACTTTTATAGCTGAAGACCTTCCTCCTTATCACTTTAAAAATCAGCAAGGTGAAGTAAGCGGCGCTTTAGTCGACATTGCCAAAGCAGTTGTGAAGCAAACAAACTTAACCGCTAATTTTGAAATAATGCCTATGGCCCGCGTTTTTAAGGAGCATAAAACAAATACCAACGCCATAATGTTGTCTTTGTTAAAAACCCCAGAGCGGATTAATAAATATACATGGTTAGGCGAAGTGTATTTTGCAGATGCTTATTTAATTAGCTTAAAAAGCCATGTAGATGAAGTTGTTCACTTAAATTTTGCTAAAGAGTATAAAGTAGCAACCATTCGTGGCTACCTGAGCGAAGCCTACTTAAAGCAAAAAGGCTTTACCGAAAATAACAATTTAATACTGGTCAGTTACTATAATCAACTTTGGCAAATGCTTTATAAAAACCGGATCGACTTTGTAGTAACTAATACACTTACACTTAATAACGAGCTAAAAAGCCTAGGACTCGATCCTAGCCTAATAACAAAACGAATTCATTTAAGCGATCTCCCCTCTTCACTTAATTTTGCAGCAAGTAATCAACTTAATCCTAAAACAGCTAAAGCACTTTCTGACGCATTAAGTAACATTAAAGAAAATGGTGAATACCATGCCATTTTAAACAAGTGGCAACTTTTATTACCAAACACGACTAACATGCAGCACTAACCATAGTTAAAGCCCGACATTAGTTATTGGCAGTGGTTATTTAGTTATTTGCTAAACGCGGCAAAGCAAACTACAAAATTAAAAATCTCCTCCCCCCCAAAAAATAGACTACACATTAGCGCCAAAATCTACGTTAAACATCACTAAATGAAGAGCCAAGCACATAAAAAATACATACCGCAAACACTTCCATAAAAGCCGTTAAAAAACACCTAAACCAAATTGGTATAACAAAAAATCATTTAAAAAATATTTAATTTTACTAATTGGTAAGTTTTAATTGTTAAATTGGTATGCTAGATTGAGATTAAGCGATGCCTGTACCGCACAATTTTTACTTCATCACACAGAGACAATAATGATAAAAAATACATCCACATTTAAACTTACGGCTTTAGCCGTTATCACCCCTTTACTTTTTACCGCTTGTTCAAGTACCCAAAGCACTAATCAGCAAAGCGATGCGCCGGTACCTGCAACAAAGTTTGATTTATCACACTGGAAAATAAATGTACCAGTAGATTTAAACAACGACGGTAAAATTGATGAAATAGATGTAGAAGAAATTCAGACTTACGCACACCCTGATTTTTTCTATCTTGATGGTAAAGGCTACATGGTATTTACCTCCCCTAATAAAGCGCTTACAAGTGCTAACTCTACTAATACCCGTAGTGAACTTAGACAAATGATCCGTGGATCAAATACTAAAATTAAAACTAAACACTCTAAAAACAACTTTGCTTTGGCTGTTCACCCGCTATCTGACCGATTTGGCTCCGTTGGTGGAAAAATGGAAGCAACGTTAAAAGTAGATCACGTTGCGCTACGTGCGACTGATCCTGATAAAAAAGCAGCTTACTCGGTTGTTGTAGGGCAAATTCACGCAGGTAAAGATCAAGCACTTATTGATACCAAGCTTGGTTATGGCTGGGGCAATGAGCCACTTAAAATATATTACAAAAAATGGCCAGGACATAAAACAGGCTCAGTTTTTTGGAACTACGAACGTAACTTAGCTAAAACGAATCCTGACCGTACAGACATTACTTACCCTGTTTGGGGTAATACATGGGAAAACCCTAACGAGCCAGGCGGTGCCGGTATTGCACTAGGTGAAGAATTTAGCTACACGGTAAATGTGTATAAAAATGTTATGCACCTTACATTTAGCGCACAAGGCAAAGAAGACGTTAACTACTCTATTAACTTAGGTAATAACGTAGATGCTTATGGCAAAGTGGACGAAAAAGATCATCCACATGGCTACGCAGCAGATTGGCATTACTTTAAAGCAGGCGCTTATAACCAATGTAGTACTAAAAGCGCGAAAGGTATTTGGTACCCAGGTTGTTTAGGTACTGGCGATTGGTCTACAGATAAACAAAATGGCGATTACGCTCAAGTAAGCTTTAGTAAACTAGAGTTAAGCCCAGCGACACCGCCAACAAAATAACTAGGCTAGTACAGCCTCAGATAAGTAATTTTTTAGTGATGTAAACAGTGGCGTTGGTAGATTATTAATATCGCACCAGCGCCACTTTAAACATTTATTAGGCTCTTTAAGCTCAGGCTCTCCGCCTTCAAAGTCAGCTTTTACATACAGCGTAATATAGTGCTTGTTCTCTGCTGTAAAAATATCATTGGTAAAATCAAGCTTAGTAATTTTACTTACCTTTAAACCAGTTTCTTCAAACACTTCTCGTATTGCACATTGCTCAACACTTTCACCAAACTCTAAATGTCCACCAGGTGTTGCCCATGTATTAGCACCATGCGCGCCAATGCGCTCACCTAGTAAAATTGTGTTTTGATGCTTTATGATAACCGCCACACCAACTCTTACTACGTTACTCATATCGTATTTTCTCTTATTTTTACTGCCCGCCATGCTGAACCACACGCTTTGTATTGTCAATTTTGTATTTTTAAAACCAGTGTGTTGATTAACTTTTAACCGACCAAGGTCGAATAGCTTGCTTGCTAAAAAAAGCCTACATTTTGTAAGGTCTCTCACACACAAATTTAGTTTTAGGAGCCTTACATGTCAGGCGAATATCAACAGCAATATAATGCCTTTAAGCAAAACCCAGCCCAATTTTGGCTCGAACAAAGTAAAAATATTCCGTGGTATAAAACCCCCTCAAAAGCATACACACAAGACGACGACGGGCTTTATCATTGGTTTAGTGACGGGCAATTAAACACCAGTTTTTTAGCACTAGACCAACACGTTATTGCCGGATTTGGCGAGCAAACAGCACTTATTTACGACTCCCCAGTCACTAATACAAAGCAAACTTATAGCTACTCACAACTACAACAAGAAGTTGCTAAATTTGCAGGCGTAATACAATCGTTAGGTGTTACAAAAGGCGACCGCGTTGTTATTTATATGCCAATGATCCCACAGGCGGTTATTGGTATGTTGGCGTGCGCTCGCCTTGGTGCTATTCATTCGGTGGTATTTGGTGGGTTTGCTGCACACGAATTAGCAGTACGCATTGATGATGCCAAGCCCAAACTTATACTTAGCGCCTCATGCGGTGTTGAAGTAAACAGCATTATTGAATACAAACCACTTATTGATAACGCAATAGACTTAGCTACGCACAAAGTAGAACACTGCGTTATTTATCAGCGTCCACAAGTCAGGGCCACTCTTAAGCCTAAACGAGACATAGATTGGACTCAGGCAATGCAAACGGCTGCAAGCGCAGATCCGGTGCCTGTAAATGGTAGTGATCCGCTTTATATTTTATATACCTCAGGCACGACAGGCAAACCCAAAGGCGTAGTGCGCGAAAATGGTGGTCACGCAGTGGCAATGCAATACAGCATGGAAACCGTTTATGGTATGAAGCCCGGCGACGTATTTTGGGCAGCGTCTGACATTGGCTGGGTAGTTGGGCACTCTTATATAGTTTACGCGCCGCTAATGTATCGCTGCGCGACCGTATTATATGAAGGTAAACCGGTTAAAACGCCCGATGCCAGTGCATTTTGGCGCGTGGTTGAAGAATATAAAGTAAATGCATTATTTAGTGCCCCCACTGCATTTAGAGCGATTAAAAAAGAAGACCCAAATGCCGATGGTTTTAATCAATACGATACCTCTAGCTTAAAACGTTTGTTTTTAGCAGGCGAGCGGTTAGATCCTCCCACTTACGAGTGGCTTAAAGAAAAAACCAAACTGCCAGTGCTCGATCATTGGTGGCAAACCGAAACCGGCTGGGCTATTGCTTGTAACCCTGTAGGGCTTGAGTACTTAGCAACAAAACCTGGCAGCTCTACCGTGCCTACTCCAGGTTTTGACGTGCGAATATTAGATATGGATGGCAATGAATGCGCAGCTAACGAGCAAGGCGCCGTGGTAATTAAACTACCACTTCCACCGGGTTGCCTACCAACAATTTGGCAAGATACCCCGCGCTTTAAAGCAAGCTACCTAAATGAATACGAAGGTTATTATTTATCTGGCGATGGCGGTTATATTGATGAAGACGGCTACCTATTTATTATGGGCAGAACCGACGACGTTATAAATGTAGCAGGGCATAGGCTTTCTACTGGCGAAATGGAAGAGATAGTAGCCGCGCACCCTGCTGTTGCCGAATGCGCTGTTTTTGGTGTAAACGATCCTCTAAAAGGGCAACTCCCTATGGGAATGATCGTGCTTAAAAATGATTTTATAGGCTCAAGTACCGACGTAGAACAAGCGCTTGTTTTAAGTGTTCGTGATCAGATTGGCGCTATTGCGTGCCTTAAAACCATTATTAGCGTAGAGCGATTACCCAAAACACGCTCAGGTAAAATACTGCGTAAAAATTTACGCCAACTAATTGATGGCGACAAACTGCAAATTCCTTCAACCATAGACGATGCAGGTATTTTTGAAGAAATAAACCAACAAATTTCACTGCGTTGATCCAACAAGTTCTCGTAAAGCCATTTTAAAAAATGGCTTTTTTTTGTATAAAAATAAGATAATTACAAATATTTAAAGTAAAGTATTAATAGCAACTATAATAAAAATATACCCATAACATTTTAGGAACTATGAATGTTTGTTTTAAGTAAAAAGTATCTATCGGCTAAAAATGATAACGAAGAACTTGCAAAAAAAATTGCAGAATTAACTGCTCATAACGAACTCTTAGCACAAGAAAACAAACACTTAGAACAACAATTAAGCTTTACTCAAACCGAAAATGATGAACAATTTACCAAAAATTTACTTTCAAGTTCTATAGATTGCATAAGCCAAATTGAAGGTGTCCGCCAAACTGTGCTTGAGTCTTACTCAACCATTGAGCAAGAAAGCCAAGTTAGCTATAAAATAAATGACCTTTTAAATAACTCAAACGAATCATTAATACATATAGCCAGCGAGATGGAACTTATGACCCATAAAATGGGTAGCATGAGTGAAAATATATCTGGCCTTTCAAGCCTTGCAGGTAGTATAAACACCTTTGTATCGACCATTTCAAAAATATCTGATCAAACAAATTTATTAGCATTAAATGCAGCCATTGAGGCAGCTCGAGCAGGCGAAGCTGGTAGAGGCTTTAGCGTGGTAGCTGATGAAGTACGAGTACTGGCAACTAACACCAATAAATCAGCTCAAGAGGTTGCAGATCTTGTTAAAGAAATAATAGAAAAAACAGATGTAACCGTTAATTCAGCCGACGATATACAAAAAAACAATGCACAGCTTTCAAGTAATTTTGAATCACTAAATAGCGATTACGCATCCATTATTAGTTTTTGCACAAACATGAAGAACACTATATCGCAGGCTTCTATTCGCTCATTTATTCAAACCGTTAAGTTAGATCATATTGTATGGAAAGGTGAGGTTTATGCGGTTGCTAATGGCAAAAGCAATAAATCGGTAGACGATTTCACCAATCACACTATGTGCCGCTTAGGTAAGTGGTATAAGTCTGATGACTCTAATGAATACAAATCGTTAAATGCATTCAAACAAATAGATAAACCGCATAGCGAAGTACATAAAAACGGCGTACAAGCGCTACAACTAATTAAGCAAGGCAAAAAAGTAGAAGCAGTTAAACATATACACTTAATGGAATCAGCCAGTGAGCAAGTAATACATTTACTCGATCAGCTAGTTCGTTAAAACCATTAACGGGTTAAGTTAGTCTTAACCCGCAATCTTTCCTATAAAAAATTGAAATTTTTTACTTATTGGCACTTTCTTACTTAACTAACCTATAAAAACGTTAAACAGGAATGTGCATGTCTCGCTTATTACAAACACTAATCGCTACCAGCCTATTACTTATTGGTTTTATGGCTCAAAGTTACGAAATTGAAGACTTAGGCGATGGCCTCCACCGCTTTATAGATGACAGACATCGCTCAGTATTTTTAATCACTCCTGAGGGTGCAGTTGTTACCGACCCGCTTAATAAAAAAGCAGCCACCTGGTTAAACAATCAAATTAAAACTCGCTTTAACGTACCGGTAAAATACGTAATTTATAGCCATAATCACAGCGATCATATTTACGGCGCCGAGGTATTTAAAAGCCCGCACACCACGTTTGTAGCACATAAACTTACCGCGCAAGATATTAAAAACACACAAATGAACACGGTCATGCCCACTCTTACCTTTGATGATGAGCTGACTCTTAATTTAGGTGGTTCATCGGTAAAGCTAAATTACCATGGTCCAAACGATGGGCGGGGTTCGGTTAGTATATTATTCGAAAAGCAAAAAACGTTGTTTGTAGTTGATTGGATTGTTATTGGCAGAATGCCGTGGCAAAAACTCTGGAGTTACGATATTCAGGGCATGATTAACTCAACCCAAGCGGTACTCAAATACGACTTTAATACTTTTGTAGGTGGACATGCCGATATTGGCAGCAAGGCTGATGTAGCGCGTTACTTAAGTTATATAGAGCTTTTATATAGCCAAGTAACAGCAGGCATTTTAGCAGGCAATACGCTTGACGAAATTAAACAAAATGTAAAGTTAGACCAATTTAGTGACTTTAAACAGTTTGGTGCATGGTTACCACTTAACATAGAAGGCGTGTACGAGCGTTTAAGGGAAGAGTCTGGTATGGGTTGGCGCAGCGATTTATAGGTTTTTTAGGCCTTACTTTTTTGTGCAAATCTAATATTCAAATACAAAGGCATTAGCTTTAAATGCGCTATTGCCTTAGTGAACATTAGCAACATTTACACTCCACTTACGTTTATTGACAGCACTATACAAAAAAAGATTTATCTTAAAGCTTATACAAAGCCAAAGAGGATAAATACCTATGAACTTATCTTTAAAAATTATTAGCGTAGCAGCAATAGCATTTACCATGAGTGGCTGCACTGTATATCAACATAGTCCCAGTGCGCATAAACCACATAAAAAAGCAGTTAAAGTAGTTACGCCTGTTTTAGTAACTGAGCACAACTCTCCAAGCATTGTGATCGTAAAAGCCAAGCCCACAAAACAAGCCTGCACTAAACATGATGATCATTGGCATTGCAGGGCTCGCTAACAGATACTTTGCTAAGTAAATCACTAAGTTTTTATATTCTCAGCGTTAAATTAAATATTTTTGAATGTAAAAAAACCGCGCTAAAGCTTTTTTAAAAGTGCCTTAGCGCGGTTTTTATATTTCAAATCTAAGTATTAAAAAAGCTCGTTAACTAAAATCGACCAGCACTTCATGATGCCCTAGCATGTCGCTTACTTGATATACTCATCGTGCCATTTTATTATTTTTTTGCTTAACTCCAGCCCTAAACCGCAGCCAATATTGGCAGGCCTGTTTGTGTTATGAGTCGCGTGTTGCATATCAGCTTGTGCGCTGTATTTACTTATAGAGATCTCGCTGTGCAATATGCCATTATCTTGATAGCTTGGCTGGCTGCTACATGCAGCAAGTGTGCAAGTAAAAAACCGGTTGAGTGCTTTTTAAAATAAACCATTTAATTATGCCTAATTCGTACCATTACATTAAGTGAATTAGCTTGCTATATTTTTCAATAATAAATAAAAATTACTAGCCGTTTAACAGCTCAGTAATTATTTAATTATTAAACCATTACTTTATTACGACCTGCATTTTTAGCTGCGTATAATTTTTCATCAGCTCGTCGAGATGCATCTTTTGGGGCTTCGCCCGCTTTAACTTCTACTACACCAATACTTACTGTTGATTTTATATGGAGTGAGGTATGAGTAACATTCTCAATATTTTCGCGTATACGCTGGGCAACTTCATGCGCAAAACTAAGTGCTGTATTAGGTAAAACAACTAAAAACTCTTCTCCGCCAACCCTACCTGCGCAATCTGTTTGACGAATGTTTTTTTCTATAAATTTAACTGTAGAGATAATAACTTCATCGCCAATATCATGTCCGTATGTATCGTTTACTTGTTTAAAGTGGTCTATATCAATAACAATTAATGAACACGCGCTCCCTAAAAACTCACTTTTTTTAATCGCGTTGTATTTAAATGCAAATATTGCTCTACGATTAGCGATATCTGTTAATTCGTCTTTTAATGCAAGTGTTTTGAATCGCTGTTTATGCTGAGTTTGTTTATAAGTTATGTAAGCTAAAATCAATATTAACCCAATAGAAAATAGCAACGATGCGATTTGCCAAAATGCTTTTTCATTAGCTAAATTTAATAACTGCTCTTTTACCTCTGACGATTCTTTCAGTCTTGTTATTTCTCGTTTTTGCTGATCCCAGTCAAATGCTAAACGTTGAGAAAGTAATGTATTATCTGCAATTTCTTGCACTTTTTTATCTGCTATTTTTAATAACTCTCTTTGAGCTAAGGCTTCTTGCTGATAATTACTTTTTTGCACTGCTAATTCACGCTTAAATTCTAAAAAACGAGTTAAAGAGTCAACTGACCATACTTGAGAACTATTTTGTTCAAAATCTAAATAAAGAAGTTCCGCTTCATCTAGGCGGCCCTTTTTAATTAACCACTCAGCTGTTGTTATTGATTGAATAAATTTAATCCACTCACTATTTAGCGTTAAATCCCTAGCTTGATTTAAGTATTGTTTAGCCTCTTGCAGCTCATTTAATTGAATATTTATTTGTGCGATTTTAAAGAGTAGGTAAGCACTCCCTTCATCGTCTTCATACTTAGTAACGGCTGGGAGTATACTGTTGTACAGCATTATCGCTTTTTGGTAATTACCTTGGGCTTCATAAGCCTGGGCTAGGATATCTGTGGCTATGTACCACTCTTGCTCATTGTAATTTGTCAGCTCATTAATCGCTCTTTGTAATTGTTCTTCAGCCAGCAAAAAATTGTGAAGGTCGGCATGAATAAGCCCTATCTCTTTAAGTATGAGCGCTTTGTCGTAAGAAAAGCCGCCTTGTTCAAAGGAATTATAAGCTTGTTGAAATGCTAAAAAAGCTTGCTGATACGAGCCTTGCGAACGAAAAATCCTTCCTAAAATTAAGTTAGCTGTCGCATGTTGATAATAAAGCTCTGGATTTTTTGAGGATGCACTAATAACATTTTTAGTCATTGAAGTGGCTGTACTTACTTTGCCTTGTTGGTATAAATGAAATGCTTGGCATGTTTCTAAATCGAGTTTTAATTTAGGCGAGTCAGCTTTTTTGATTGCTTGATTAGCATCTGTCAGTAAATCATTTAATGCTATATGATTTTTGTCATTTTGGGAGTCATAAAACCAACACTTTACAGTTTTAACTCGAGCAGTATCGAGCACTGAAGAATAAGGTAAATTGCGCTCTAACTTATCCATAAGCTCACGACTTTGACCACTCGTTAAATGTCCACTTAGTATTTTTTCAACATCTTCTTTTACTGCGTTAGCAAAGGTACTAAAACAAAGTAGAGAGCAAAAAACACCAAAAAATAACTTAAACATTTAGCTTTATAATTCCTTTACCGCACTTAAAACACAATTGAAGGACACTGTAATTAGCTGACGACAATCTTTAATAACCATCGTTAATTATGGTAACAGTATTTGCTTTAATACTTACATTAATACTTGCATTAAAGTTTACTGTTATAGGTTTTGCAGCTGTTCTATCAACCATTTATGAATTGGGCTGTTACTGGTACGCGGATGCCATGCGGCTATTACTTTAAATGTAGGAGGCAGAGCTTCTATTTTTAGCTGTTTAACTTTGCTGTTTGGTAATAATCTTGATGGGTAAAACGCTAGCATATCAGTAGTATGTAAAATATCGGGCACTGCTGAAAAACTCGGTACCGACATTACAATATTACGTTTTAGCCCTTGGCTTTCAAACCACCGATCGTGCGATCCGCGCAAATTAGCGCG
Source organism: Pseudoalteromonas sp. NZS11 (assembly GCF_015864765.1). Taxonomy (NCBI): domain Bacteria; kingdom Pseudomonadati; phylum Pseudomonadota; class Gammaproteobacteria; order Alteromonadales; family Pseudoalteromonadaceae; genus Pseudoalteromonas; species Pseudoalteromonas sp. NZS11. The sequence continues at coordinate 98,405 of NZ_JADYWP010000005.1, forward strand.
CGATGGCGACACCACTAGCTGTGAATGCTTTGCAAATTGCGCCAAACTCAAAGGTTCAGTGTAAGTAGTATTACCTATACCGGTAATACACAAATGCTGTTCTTCAAACAAAGTGATATAAGAAAGATTGTCGGGTATAAATTCTGGAAAGCTAATCAATAAATCAAGCTCGCCTGCCGTTATAAGTTGATTAACGTTGTCAGACGCAAAGTCGCGCACAATCAGCTTTAAACCTGGCGCTTCGCGGCGGGTAATATTAAATAATTGCGGCAATAAAGCCTGCGTGGCGTAGTCGGTTGCGCTTATGGTAAACACACCTTTATAAGTTTGCGGACTAAACAGCTCGGGCTCTAGTAACGATTCTAATTGCTTTAAAATATGATTAACAGGCGCCTTGAGTCCTTGCGCTTTAGGAGTAGCAACCATGTTATTACCTTGGCGAATAAACAAGCGATCGTCAAATAAGTCTCGTAGTTTTCGTAGTTGCTCACTAATAGCTTGTTGCGTTAACCCCATTTTTTTGGCTACTTGCGAAAGATTTTGCAGTTCTAATAAGCTACTGAGTACTCTTAACTGTTTTATATCGAGCCGACTAATACCATTCATAATTGTATGCTGCACAAAAAAGTGTTGTTTCAAATTGTATCCTTAAATCTCTATGCTGCCAATGTTGCTTAACCACTATTTAAGCCTTTGTTTGCTTTATAAGAGAATTTAAAATGAAATCAGAATTAGTTAATACCGCCCCTTTATTCTCATCAATTGAGCTTGGCCCTTTTACACTTAAAAACCGTATTGTGATGCCACCTCTTACTCGCTCTCGTAGCACTCAGCCTGGCAATATTCCTAATGAATTAATGGCTGAGTATTATGCGCAGCGGGCATCGGCTGGTTTTATGGTTACCGAAGGCACACAAATAGAACCTCGTGGACAAGGTTACGCTTGGACCCCAGGTATTCACTCGCAAGCACAAATTGAAGGCTGGAAAAAAGTAACACACGCGGTACACGCTAAAGGAGGTGTTATTTTTGCTCAGCTTTGGCATGTAGGGCGCGTATCGCACACCACGCTACAACCAAATTCAGGTAAACCGGTTGGCCCTTCAGATATTATTGCTGACAACGTAAAAGTATTTATTGAAACCGCACCTGGTGAAGGCGCATTGGCTGACCCAAGTGCCCCCCGTGCACTAAGTACTACTGAGGTTGGCGAGCTGGTAAACATGTATGCGCAAGCTGCACGTAATGCTCTAGAAGCAGGCTTTGATGGCGTAGAGCTTCATTGTGCTAACGGGTATTTAGTTAATCAGTTTATTTCTGAACATACTAATAACCGTGACGATCAATACGGTGGAACGCTTAGTAATCGCCTGCGCTTTTTAAAAGAGATAGTTGAAGCGGTAAGTGACGTTGTAGGCTCTGATCGTTTAGGTGTTCGCTTTGCTCCTTTATTTGAAAGCACAGATGAAACACGAGTGTATCTAGGACTTGTTGAATCAAACCCTCATCATACTTATGTACAAGCCGTTAAAGTGCTTGAGCAAGCAGGTATTGCTTACTTATCAATAGCGGAAGCTGATTGGGAAAATGCTCCTGATTTACCACAAGAATTTTATAAAGCAGTACGAGCTGAATTTTCAGGTCGCATTATTTATGCTGGTAAATACACAGTAGAAAAAGCGGTGCGTATTTTAGGTGAAGGTTACGGTGACTTATTTGCATTTGGTCGCCCATTTATAGCTAACCCTGATTTACCAGAGCGTATAGCGAATAATTGGACGTTTAACGAGGCCGATGCAGCCACTATGTATGGCGGTACTGAAGTAGGTTATAGCGATTATCCTTTTTATCAAAAGTAGCCAACCTAAACTCTAAACGATATATGGGATAAGGATTGGTATTGGTATAGAACCGATACGGTTTTATACCAGGTAGCTTAATTAAGCTACCTGTTTTGAGGTAAGAAAACGGTGTTGATAACACTGCTGAATTTGTTATTAGTTGTTCTCGACAATTGCTCTTTCATTGCCCTACCTTCTGCATTTATGCAGCCATATATCAGTCATTTTTTAATAGAGTGAGCGTTAGATTGAATCTCTCAAATTGATTAAGTATTACTGCGGATTGGTATTAGCGTCAAGAATAGTAAAGATAAGTAAAAGGGTGTAAAGCCTCCCTACAGTTGCCCTGCATGCAGTTGGCATTCAGTTTCAAACGTCAATACTAGCCATGTTAACCACAAACGAGGCAATATTATGAAACTTACATTTATACTACCTGCACTATTAGTTATTGGCACTTTATCTAGTTCTGCATTTGCAGCACCACATGATAGATATACAAAGCAAGAATATAAAAAGGTTCAGCTAAAACGAGAACTGAAAAAAACTAACCAGACTAAGGTAATCAAGTATGTTCCAGTTAAAGTTGTTAAAAGAAACGTTAATAACACAGCATTTGTTAAAGTTAATGTCATAACGTATCACCCTAGCCTTAAATTTATTAAAAGATAAATGCGCACTTTAAAATATAAAGTCATGTTTGCGGCAATAAACAATGCGCCGCAAACTTAGCTTTTTACACCATTTAAACTCTATTATTGGTATTTTTCCATCTAAAAATTCACGGAAATAACGTTTTCTAAGCACAACAAAAAAGTCCAAATACATAATTTAATAGCAATATTATTAAAATATCTCTCGTAATAACCCCCCTTAAAAAGAACAGAATTACCCTTAAAAATCGTCAAAAACTAGATATTATGTCAAGAACCGTCAGTAAAATGTAAAAAGCTGTAAGCATAGCTCCGTTTGCTGTTGTATGTCAGTTAACATTCAGTTTGAACCGCTAGTATTGAACCCAGTTATGTAAAAACATAAACGAGGCAATACTATGAAACTTACTTTTTTACTACCTGCACTGCTCGCCATTGGCGCAGTATCAGGCTCTGCGCTTGGAGCACAAAACGAGCGAGAGAGTGATAAAAGCTTTAAACGTGACCATGACAAACGTGTTGAATATAAACGCGATGAGCGCCGCCATGAAAAAAAGCAGCGTATTGAGCATAAAAAAGAAAAACGAGAAGACCGTAAGCAAGAAAAACGTAAACTTGCTAAGTACAAGCAGGAAAAGCGTGAACAATACCGCTACAACCAGCGCAAATATAACTACTTAACAAACCATAATAATTCAGTCGCTTACAGACAAAATCGATTTATAAACCATTTACCACGCAATAGCGCATCGATTAGATTTAATGGTATTTCGTTTACGTTTAACGACGGCCTTTACTACCGTAAAGCTAAAAGAGGCTACCATGTAGTTACGCCACCTAGAGGCCTGCGTATAAATACGCTACCAAGAAATTACAGGCATTTTAAGCATCACAATACCACCTACTACACATATCAAAACGTGTATTACGTCGCAAATAATGACGGTTATACAGTGGTTGATGAGCCACCAACCCGTCTTAATCAGGCAATAAAAGTGGGGAATGTGAATGATTATAGCTTGGGCCAAACTTACGATTCATTGCCTCAAGCAGCGCAGGCCGTAATAATTAACTCGCAGCAGTATTTTAAATACGGCGATATTTATTTTTTACCGCAAATAAGTGGTGACGACATAAAATACCTTGCTATAAAGCTAGGTTAAATCCGCTATAAATTAAAAGACCTTGCTACCAATAGCAGGGTCTTTTTCATTTCCCCTGTAGGTAATAACTTAAAGCAATAAAATCAATTCCCTCTCTAAGCATTAACATGTCTTAGTATTTGTAAGCTTTTTTGCTAAACTAGCTCGCATATTAATAGTGAGAGTGTATTTATGTCGGGTGAGTTTCCACGTGCTGGTTTTTGGCGCCGTTTTGCGTCGTTAGTTTACGATACGTTAGCCATTATTGCGTTTGCGATGTTAACTGTAGTGCTGTATTTATTTGCAGTACAAGGGCTTATTTCTCTCGATGTAATTAGTTTAAATGGCGCAGAGGATGTATCTGCCTTTATTCAAAATTCAAATCTTCTTTCGGGTATTCGTACCGCTCTTTTAATTATTGTTACCTTAGTATTTTTTGGCTACTTTTGGACTAAAAGCGGGCAAACCATTGGCATGCGTGCATGGCGTTTAAAAGTACAAACTATTGAGGGTAATTTAATTAGCTGGCCGCAATCAATTATCCGCAGCGTTAGCGCTTTACTCGGTTTAGGTAATTTGGTGGTGTTAGTAGATTTTAAAAACAAAAAAGCACTGCAAGATTACATCTCTAAAACAGAAGTTATTGCACTTACTAAAGAAGAAAACAGACGTATTTATAGTGAGCTTGATTAATACCAACTTTTCAAATCGTGAGTTAAGCGGTAGTTAAGCGGTAATTAAAAAGCAAAAAGGGTGACCAGTGGTCACCCTTTTTAATGCTTTGAATAGGCACTCTATACCCGTTTATTCATCAAATACGTCGCAAAGCCTATAAATATAATACTGGGCAATACCGCACCTATAATGGCTGGTATTTGGTAAACCATAACTACAGGGCCAAATATTTCATTAGTTAAGTGAAACACAATCCCCGTTACAACACCCATAATAATACGTGCGCCCATAGTAACGGTACGCAGCGGGCCAAATATAAACGAGAGCGCCACCAGCAGCATTACCGCAACAGATACTGGCTGCATCAACTTACGCCATAGAGCAAGCTCGTAGGTACTTGTGTCTTGTTCGTTTTGCTCTAAGTAACTTAAATACGACCAAAGCCCAGTAAATGAAAGTGACTCCGGTTTTACCGAAACAACCCCTAACTTTTCAGCTGTGAGTTGCGAAGGGTAAAACTCTTCTGGTAATTGCTCTGTTGTGGTTTTTTCGCTCGTAATAATAACCTTATTTACGTCACGAAGTAGCCAGCCTTCTTTTCGGCTCAGTGCATCTCTTGCTTTAGTAATTTGGGTAAGCTCTAACGATTTATCAAAGTGGTACATGTGTACCCCGTTGAGCCTGCCGTTTTCATCAACATCTTCAATATTAATAAAATTATTGCCGTCTTTAGCCCATACACCTTTTTGTGTATTAAACACATCGCCGCCATGTATTGCTTGGTTTCGCATTTCTTTAGCGTGTAATTGCGCTTCAGGTGCACCCCATTCGCCAAGTGCCATCATGCATACAGCCATAAATATGGCCGTTTTCATCACTGAACCAATTATTTGTAAGCGCGACATACCAGCGGCTTGCATCACTACCAGCTCACTGTTTGAGGCAAGTGCCCCCAAACCCGTTAAGCCACCAATTAGCGCGGCCATCGGAAAAAACACCACTAAATCGCCAGGTATTGTGTAAAGCGTGTAAAGCATTGCAGTCATTAAGTCGTAACTGCCGCGCCCTACCGACTTCAACTGGTCGATAAATTTAATTAAGGTGCTAATACCAACAAGTACCAACAATGCAAAGCCAGTAGTTTGTAAAATACTGCGGCCTAAATACCAATCAAGCGTTTTCATCATGAGCCTAACTCCCGCTTAGTTACAACGGCTTTAAGCCAAGCGCCCAGTGGTCGCCCTTTTATAATTAATAACCCACCTATAAACAAGGCACTTAGGTGAATCCACCACAAGCCGATTGAAGGCGGGATTTTGCCATCTTCAACTGCAAATTTAGCGGCATTTAGTAAAATAAAGTAGCCTAAGTACAAGCTAATAGCAGGCACTAGTTTTGCAAATTTACCTTGGCGAGGATTAACCACACTTAGTGGTACTGCCAGTAAGGTAAGTAGCGGGATTGATAACGGAATAGCGAGTCGCCATTGCCATTGAGCAATAGATTCAGGAGTGTTTATAGCCAATAATTGGTTAGTTGGCACAGCCTCTAATTTACGGCGTTGATGCTCTATTTCTTGTTCTCGTATTTGTACGCTGTAACCGTCAAATTCTGTTAAATTAAGTGCAGGCGTTGTGCCGTCTGTTTCGTAACGTTTACCGTCTGTTAGTACTAGCTGTTGCTCACCATTTACGGCCTCAACCACAACACCTTGCTGTGCATATACTAAGCGCGCTAGATTGCCTTTTTCGCTATCAGGTAACTGTGCAACAAATACCTTATTGAGCTCTTTGCCGCCTTTTTCAATATTATGAATAAACACCACGGCTTTTTCGTTACCGGTTTCTTGGAACCGCCCAGCTCTGAGTGCAGATAACCCTGCATCGGCTTTGGCTTGTTCTTTCAATTGATACTCTTGCTCGCTTGCCCACGGCGCTATATACATAGTCAATGCAGCGGCTAATATGGCAAGCCCAACGCTTGATATAAGCGTTACGCGCACAACATACCATTCACTTACGCCACAGGCTTTAAGGACGGTCATTTCGCTATCGGCGTAAATACGGCTGTAAGCCAAAATAATGCCTAAAAATATACTCAGCGGAAGTATTAGCGAGGCTAGTTGTGGAAGCTTTAGTGCAATCATCGATAGCACTAATTTAGCAGGAATGCTGCCCTCAGAGGCATCACCTAAAATACCAACTAACTTTTGTGACAAAAATATTGTCATTAAAGTTAAAAATACGGCGACCTGCGATTTTAAAACCTCAGCGGTCAAATAACGGAAAATTAGCAATGCTCGCCCCTGTTAAACATGGAATTTCACTACGATAGTGAGAATTGAATAGTTAAATAGCTATTTTACCCAATTAATACCGGCAAATAGGCTATTATTATAAGCCATCAAATTTAATTATCCTACCTAAGTGCACGATATAATGTTGCATTAGTAGCCCTTAAGCATATAAAGTTCAATTACACAGTAAGAGTCTAGGGCCTGTTTATCTTTCGAGGTTAAATTTGCAGCAGTACGTTTGGTATTTAGGTAAGGCAGAGCCTATGTAGTGTGGTTATTCCCCATAAATAGGCGATAACGCAGCATAAATGCCAAACATGCGCTGCCCGAAGGGTTCTGCCTAGGGGCAATTTACTCTTTGTTGCTCGGTTTTTACTTAGCCCACTAAGTTACACACCTCGCGCCGCGATTAAATAGCCCCTAGATTGAACAAATTTTAATCCTGAAAGGTCAACAGGCCCTAACAAAATCAGCTAAAATAAGAATTATCCTTACATAAGTTACGTAGATAAGACTAGAAAATACTTTTTTAGCCCCAACTTACTAACTTAAATGACTCAAAATCAGGAGTGACAATGGAATTTAACGTAAAAAGTGGTAGCCCAGAAAAACAGCGCAGCGCATGTATTGTGGTTGGCGTTTACGAGCCACGTAGGTTATCCCCCATTGGTGAACAACTCGATAAAATTAGTGATGGCTATATCTCTAATTTACTTCGCCGTGGCGACTTAGAAGGTAAGCCAGGCCAAGTTTTATTATTGCATCATGTACCCAATGTATTAAGCGAGCGCATATTGCTTGTAGGTTGTGGTAAAGAGCGCGAGCTTGATGATAAGCAATATAAACAAATTATTTCTAAAACTATTAATACTTTAAACGAAACAGGCTCTATGGAAGCAGTCTGCTTTTTAACAGAGCAACACGTTAAAGGTCGCGACACTTACTGGAAAGTTCGTCAAGCAGTAGAAACAACGCAAGATTGCTTATATACGTTTAACCAATTAAAAAGTAAAAAAGTAGACCCTCGTCGTCCACTTCGTAAAATGGTGTTTAACGTACCAACACGACGCGAACTAACGATTGGCGAAAGTGCCATTGAGCATGGTTTAGCCATTGCTGCAGGTAGTAAGCTGTGTAAAGACGTGGCTAATATGCCACCAAATATTTGTAACCCAGTGTACTTAGGCGAGCAAGCACAAGAGTTGGCAACTAATTTTGACAACATCACTGTTGATATTATTGGCGAAAAGCAAATGGCAGAACTAGGCATGAATTCTTACCTAGCTGTTGGCCGAGGTAGTGATAACGAATCAATTATGTCGATTATTAACTACAAAGGCGCCGCTGACGACCAAGCCCCTATTGTACTTGTTGGTAAAGGCTTAACGTTTGACTCAGGCGGTATTTCATTAAAACCAGGCGAAGGCATGGACGAAATGAAATACGACATGGGTGGCGCTGCCGGTGTTATTGGCGCAATGCGTGCACTTGCACAAATGCAATTGCCAATTAACGTTATTGGTGTTTTAGCTGGTTGTGAAAACATGCCTGGCTCAAACGCGTATCGCCCGGGTGATATTTTAACAACAATGTCGGGGCAAACAGTTGAAGTGTTAAACACCGACGCTGAAGGTCGTTTAGTATTGTGCGATGCACTAACGTACGTTGAACGCTTTAATCCGGATACGGTTATTGACGTAGCAACACTTACTGGCGCTTGTATTGTAGCCCTTGGCGCGCATGCGACTGGTTTACTATCAAACCATAACCCACTTGCACACGATTTATTAAAAGCGTCTGAGCAAAGTGGCGACCGTGCATGGCAGTTACCGTTATGGGATGACTATCAAGATCAGCTAGAGAGCCCATTTGCTGACTTTACAAACTTAGGCGGACGCTCTGCGGGTACTATTACTGCGGCATGTTTCTTGTCTAAATTTACTAAAAAGTATCATTGGGCGCATTTAGATGTTGCCGGTACAGCGTGGCGCAGCGGCGCTAAAAAAGGCGCAACGGGTCGTCCTGTTCCAATGCTTACTCAGTATTTATTAAATAGAGCTGGCGTAAGTGAAGCCGCTCAAGATTAAACACACTGTTTAACTACTTATAAGGCGCCATTTGGCGCCTTATTTATTTGTGTATTAATTGAAGCAAACCCCGTTATATGGCAAAATCTGCCTCTTAATTTATGTATATCAATTTGGTATACATTCAATGTCATGGGAAACCCCGATACAATGAACATGAACGCTAAATTTTTCGTTCTAAAGCAACAAGATGAGTCTAAAGCGAAGGCTGACGATCATTTTGCTTTGGCTGCTCAAATTGCGGCCGATCAGTATCGAAATGGGCAGCGTGTGTTTATTTGTGTTAACGATAACGAAGCAGCCTGTGCCATTGATGAAATAATTTGGGCATTCGATCCAGATAGTTTTGTGCCACATAATTTACAAGGTGAAGGCCCTAAAGGCGGCGCACCTGTAGAAATTGGTATTACGCCACCTGTTGGCAATCGTAAAGTTTTAATTAACTTGGCTACTCAGTTACCGGATTACATTCGTCGGTTTAACCAAGTTTTTGATTTTGTACCCGTAGAAGCAGCGGCTAAACAAGCAGCCCGCGAGCGTTTTAAAAAGCTACGCCAACTCGGTGCCAATCTCACCACGCAAGATATTAATAGCTAGCCAATCAGGCAAACTAACCAACTAATTTAAGTACTTATTTAAGGTTCTGTGTAATGGATAAAACCTACAATCCGCAAGATATTGAACAGTCTCTATATCAAGACTGGGAACAAAAAGGCTACTTTAAGCCATCTGGCAAAGGCGTACCATATTCAATTATGATCCCGCCGCCAAATGTCACTGGTAGCTTACACATGGGCCACGCCTTCCAAGATACAATAATGGATACCCTAACGCGTTTTAAACGTATGCAAGGTAACAACACATTATGGCAAGTAGGTACTGACCACGCAGGTATTGCAACGCAAATGTTAGTTGAGCGCAAACTGCATGCCGAAGAAGGCAAAACACGCCACGATTTGGGCCGCGAAGATTTTATTAATAAAATCTGGGAATGGAAAAAAGAATCGGGCGGCACTATTACCAAACAACTTCGTCGCCTTGGCGCATCGGTTGATTGGGATCGTGAACGCTTTACCATGGACGATGGCCTATCTGAAGCCGTTAAAGAAGTGTTTGTACGCCTTCACAAAGAAAACCTAATTTACCGTGGTAAACGCCTAGTAAACTGGGATCCTAAATTACACACTGCTATTTCTGATCTTGAAGTTGAAAACAAAGACAAAAAAGGCCACATGTGGAACTTACGTTACCCACTGGCTGATGGCGTTACAACGCAAGACGGAAAAGACTACATAGTAGTAGCAACAACTCGTCCAGAAACCATGCTTGGCGACTCAGGTGTTGCAGTAAACCCTGATGACGAACGCTACATAGATTTAATCGGTAAAGAGATTTTATTACCTATCGTTAATCGTCGTATTAAAATTGTTGCTGACGAACATGCCGATAAAGATAAAGGCACGGGCTGTGTAAAAATAACCCCAGCGCACGACTTTAACGATAACGAAGTGGGCAAGCGTCATCAAATGCCGATGATCAACATTTTCGATAAAGACGCCGCTATTTTAACCCAAGGTGAAACATACACCTTTGACGGTAAAGAGCTTGAGTTTGATGCGCCAATTCCTGAGCGCTTGCGCGGGCTTGATCGTTTTGCAGCGCGTAAAGCAATTGTGGCAGAATTTGAAGAACTAGGCCTACTTGAAAAAATTGAAGACCATGGTTTAACGGTTCCTTACGGCGATCGCTCTGGCGTGGTAATTGAGCCACTACTTACCGACCAATGGTATGTACGTGTTGCACCACTTGCTGAACCTGCAAAAGACGCTGTTAAAAATGGCGATATTCAATTTGTACCTAAGCAATACGAAAACATGTACTTCTCGTGGATGAACGACGTACAAGATTGGTGTATTTCACGCCAGCTTTGGTGGGGTCACCGTATCCCAGCTTGGTACGACAATGAAGGTAACGTATTTGTTGGTCGCGACGAAGCTGAAGTACGCCGTGAAAACAACATTGCAGATAGTGTAACGCTAAGCCAAGACGAAGACGTACTTGATACGTGGTTCTCATCAGCGCTTTGGACTTTCTCTACACAAGGTTGGCCAGAAAATACCGATGATTTAAAAACCTTCCACCCGTCTGACGTGTTGGTAACTGGTTTTGATATTATTTTCTTCTGGGTTGCGCGCATGATTATGATGACGCTGCACTTTGTAAAAGACGAAAATGGCAAACCACAAGTCCCGTTTAAAACTGTGTATGTAACTGGCTTAATACGTGACGACAATGGCGATAAAATGTCTAAGTCAAAAGGTAACGTACTTGACCCACTAGACATGATTGACGGCATTGAACTTGAAGACCTAGTACAAAAACGTACTGGTAACATGATGCAGCCAAAACTTGCCGCTAAAATCGAAAAAGATACGCGTAAAGTATTTGCAGGCGGTATTGAAGCACACGGCACCGACGCCCTGCGCTTTACCCTTGCGGCAATGGCATCTACCGGTCGTGATATTAACTGGGACATGAACCGCCTTGAAGGTTACCGCAACTTCTGTAATAAATTATGGAACGCAAGCCGTTACGTGCTAATGAACACAGAAGAGCTCGATTGTGGTTTTGCAAACGATGCTGATAAAGAGTTCTCATTAGCTGACCGTTGGATTTTAGGTCAATACGAAGCTACCGTTAAAACCTACACAGAGCACTTAGATAACTACCGTTTTGACTTAGCTGCTAACACGCTTTACGAATTCACTTGGAATCAATTTTGTGATTGGTACTTAGAGCTAACTAAACCAGTATTGTTTAAAGGTAATGAAGCACAGCAACGTGGTACACGCCATACACTAATCACCGTGCTTGAAAGTTTACTGCGCTTAATGCACCCAATGATGCCATACATAACTGAAACTATTTGGCAACGTGTTGCACCACTTGCAGGCCTTGAAACAGAGAACACCAGTATTATGGTTCAGCCGTTCCCTGTTTATAATGCAGCAAGCGTTGATGCTAAAGCGATGGACGATTTAGAGTGGGTTAAACAGTTCATTTTAGCTATTCGAAATATTCGTGGTGAAATGGATATTAGCCCAAGCAAGCCACTTAACGTATTACTTGCAAATGCATCGAGCGACGACATGCGACGCATTGAAGAAAACAAATCATTTTTAGCATCACTTGCAAAAATTGAAGAGTTTACAATGCTTGAAAACAAAGATGACGCACCAGCATGTGCAACATCTTATGTTGGCAACCTTGAGATCATGATCCCAATGGCAGGCTTAATTGATGTAGAAGCCGAGCTTTCGCGTATTAATAAGCAACTCGAAAAAGCCGAAAAAGGCCTAGCACAAGTGCAGAACAAACTCGCTAACGAAAAGTTTGTAAACAACGCACCTGAAGCTGTACTTGCTAAAGAAAATGCAAAACTGGCTGAATTTAGCGATGCTAAAACTAAGCTACTTGAGCAAAAAACTAAAATAGAAAGTTTATAAGCTTTCGTAAAATGCCTATTAACACTATTTAATAGGCATTAAAAAAGCCGCTCACTTTAATTAAAGTGAGCGGCTTTTTTGTGCTCAGAGCCTAAGCTCTAAGCATTTATACAATTATTAGAATTTGTAGTTGTACTGAGCACCAATAAGTACTGCATTACCTTCTGATTCAAACTCAAATCCATCTTCTTCAAAGTTCTGAGTTTTACCACGGATAATACTTACACCAAGGTCAACGTTAGAGTTTTGATCAATTGTGTAGTTACCACCGAATGAGAACCAAAAACGATCTGTATCTGGGATAGAGATCGACAGGTGATCTTGTGATACTGGAGACTGATCAAATGCTACACCAGCACGAAGTAATAAATCTTCGTTATATTGGTAATCTGAACCCACAGCGAAACGGTATGAATCAGAGAAGCTTTCATCTTTATTAAATGCGCTGAACTTACCGACAGTTGGCGATGTAACTTGTGCTTCTAATGACTCAAAGCTACTCCAACCTGTCCATAAAATACTGTAATGAAGACCAAGTTTTTCATCTAACTGATGAGAACCTGAAAATTCAGCTATTGCAGGAAGTGTTATTTCAACAGAACCAGGTAATTCAATTCCATTTAATCCACGATAAGCTGTTGGTATTTGATTCGAGTAATCACCTTCGAATGTAATATCTGTTTCTGTACGATAATTAAAACCAAAACGGCTGTTATCATCTAGCTGATACATTAAACCAACATTTAAAGCGTAACCTGTATCATCACCTTCCAAGTTCACAACTTCAGTGCTTGAAGCAAATGGTAAACCAGAGCCAGCATGACGCACAATAGTTGCATCAGCGTAAATTACGTTTAAGCCAATACCATAGCTAAACTTTTCAGTAACTTTATAAGCAACGCTTGCATTTAAGTTAACGGTGAAGATTTCTGTTTTACCAGCAATCTGTCCTGCTGAGTAGTCATCGTCAAAGTCTGTTGATAAACCAAAGTTAGAAAATGCACCAAAACCAAGCGATACTTTATCGTTGTAAGGCATAGTAAAGTAAGCTGCTGGTACCACTGCACTTGGTGCAATACTATCGTCATCTAATGAAGATTGATCAATACCAGTTGGCGCGCCTTCACCTTCTAAGCTTACATCTGGGATTACGCCAATAGCAGCAACACTTAGTTGCTTTTCTTTAAATAAAGTCATTAGTGCAGGGTTACGTGCAACTACAGACGCGTCGTCTGCGATAGAAGCTTCACCAGCGTATGCACGGCCTAAACCCGATGCATTTTGCTCTGATAATTGAAACGCAGCTGCAAAGCTATCAGCTGAAACAAATGCAAGCGAAGCTGCAATAAGAGTTTTAGAAAATTTCATTGTTGAGTCCTTAACCAAACTGACTGTCTGGGTACTATGTGTGTTGTTATTAGGATTTAAAACGTGATTACACTACCTTAATTTTTTGTAAAAAACTCTATGAATACGTCAAAAGACAGTAAAAAACATGTTTTTTAACGACATTTTAACAACTATTTAAAACTCATCGGATGAGAAGTGTGCTATTAGAGCAAACACTCTAAACGTAATTAATTATCATTTAGATTGACTTGAAATTAGTAGCAACTTACACTCATTATAAAATCGCAATGGAAGTAAAACTGTGATCATTTTATTTATTATTACAGGGCTAATATTTTGTGGGGCGAGTGTGTTTTGCTTTTACAAAGCAAACTACTGCGCATGTACTCAAGCAGGACAATGTGATAACCCCGTAAACCATTATTGGCTAGGGGCAATGTTAAATGCGTTGATCTCTTTAGCGCTGTGTTGTTTTGCATTGCACGTAGAGCTAGGTACTTTGTTATGGTTAACACTGATGGGAAATTGCTTTTTGGGTGCGTTTATTTCTGCAAAACAAACTAAAAAAAGGCAATGTAGTAAGGCTAATTCAACAAATGCTCTTTTAGCAGGCGAGACAAATTAATCTGATAATCTAAGGGCTTAACACTTGATAGTATTTTAAGCTCTTGGGTGTGCTCACTTAAATCAATGTCTTTTGGTGTAACATGATGATTGTGCTTAGCATTATAAAATAGCTTAATTTTAGGTTTAATAGGATTTAATACGTTCCCTTCAAGCACTAAGGCTAAACGTTCATTCGTTAATTTTACAATAGTTCCTACCGGATGAACCCCTAAACACTTTATAAACCGCTGCACTAACTCACCATCAAACAAGTGTTTATTGGCTAATAAATAACGTAATGCATTAATAGGTTCATCACCATCTTGATGCATTCTATCGGCAGTCATTGCATCGTACACATCTACAATTGCCATTATACGCGCTGGACGACTTAACTTCTCTGCCTGTAGGCCTCGCGGATAACCAGAGCCATCTAAGCGCTCATGATGATTCACTATCATATCAAGCATAAGGGGTGTTATACCCTTCTCGCCTTTAACTAAACCCAAACCTTGCGCTACATGCTTTTTAATCGCTAAGAGCTCATTATTAGTAACCTTAGTTGGCTTTGAAAATATACCCTGCGGTAATTTAGCTTGGCCTAAATCATGAAGTAACGCGCCCATGGCAAGCTCTTGCACAACAGCCATTTTGTACCCTAAGTATTTAGCAAATACAGCGGTAAAAATGGCGCAGTTGATCATATGCCGCCAATTATAGCTGTGTTTATCTTTTATACGAGTAAGAATAGTCATGGCGTTGGCGTTACGAAAAACTGAGCTGACTATTTCGCTGGCTATTTCATCAAGCACTTTTATATTAACACTCAGGCCAGATGTTAAGTCACCGTATAACGACTGTAGCTTTCGGCCATGCTGATCGTAATTGACACTCGCTTTAGCAAATTCTTGTTCAATTGAGATTGCTATAGGTGTTTTTTCGGCTTTTTGCTGGCTATTAGATGTTTTAGGTTTGCTTTGAGGCTTATATTTGGCAGGAACTGGGGCATCACCTTTAGCAAAATCTATAAGCAGCTCAAGCACCCCTTCAGAGACTAAACGCTTAATAATAGATCTATCGCGCACTAAGCCACTGGTCTTAATTTTTATGCTATTGATCCCTTCATGTTGCTTAGTAACGCTATCAACATACATACCAGGAGTAAGCTCAGATACGGGCAAAGTAATTAGCATAAAGGCGGGATTTTTCTATTAAGGAATATGTACCTTAAATAGCATTAATTAAGCCTAAAAGTCTAGTTTTTGAGTTGTAAGTAGTTATATATAACTAAAAGCATTATTTACAGCCTTATTTGAGCTGCATTGTAATTCTGATTATTTTACTTTTTAATAATTAAACGCTTTCATCTCAACTACACTAAATTGCTTATCACTAAAAAGCAGGTGATTTAGCTATAAAATTTATCTAATCATTATAAAAAAGCGAACTTTATTAACCTTTCTTGAACATAATATTGTTTTGCCTCGGTCTCAATATACACAGCACTTAATAACAACTGCTTTAAATTCTTAAGAGTACTAATATATGACAAAACTAAACCACCCCGTATCAAACCTAAGTGTGGCTGCAATAAACACAGCCTCGCCTTTGGGTCATATATTAAAAGTAGCCGCTCCACTGCTCGATAGCTTATTAGGTATAAATAAACTGCGTGATATATACCTCTCTAATAATTTATCGGGTTTAGGTAAGCAGGAGTTTAGTGAAAAGCTTTTAAATGTATTGGGTATTAATGTACTTGGCGCACAAAGTGTTATTAACAAAATACCTAAGCAAGGCCCTTGCATAGTAGTATGTAACCATCCTTATGGCATGATTGAGGGCGTAATAATTGCCAAATTACTCACCCATTATCGTAGCGATACTAAAGTAATGGCTAACGTTGGTTTAAAAATATTTACAGAAATTAAAGATTATTTTATTTTTGCCAATCCGCTAAAACCAAAAGCAGCCATTAATACCAGTGCAATTAAACAGTGTTTTAAACATGTAAATAACGATGGTTTACTTGTGGTTTTTCCTGCTGGCAGGGTTTCGTTTTTTCAATCAAAAAAACAACGTGTAACCGACGGTCAATGGAATCGCTTAGCGGCTCAACTAGCCTTAAAAACACAAGCCCCTTTATTACCTGTGTTTATTAGTGGTCAAAATAGCCCTATGTTTTACAATTTGGGACGTATTTACTACCGATTTAGATTATTAATGCTAATACGTGAATTACTTAAAATTCAAAAAAGGTCCATTAATTTAGGTGCTGGTAATTTACTTACACCCAAGTTATTAAATAAATTTGAGAAAACTGACGACATTAACGATATTGCGCGCCTGCTTTGCTATTTAAACGATGAACGCTTTGTAACACCTTGGCAAGACGATGCCCAGTCAATGCAACTAAAAGCGATTATGCAGGATGTTGATAAAACAAAAATGACGAGTGAACTTGCTAGCTTACCAAGCGAGCAGCACTTATTAGACTTTAAAAGTTACTCCGTTTATTACGGTTATCAAGATCAAATACCTAATTGTGTTGCTGAAATAACACGCCTTAGAGAAATAACCTTTCGTACATTAAACGAAGGAAGCGGCGAGCCATGTGATACCGATAAGTTTGACGCAAGCTACATGCATTTATTTATTTTTGATCATAAAAATGAAGAGATTATTGGAGCTTATCGAATTGGACAAACTGATTTATTACAAAAAAATAGCGACGTGAGCGCCCTTTATTTATCGCAAATGTTTAATTTTGAACCCTCTTTTATTAATCAACAACAGCCGTGCTTGGAAATGGGTCGCTCGTTTATAGTTCAAAAACATCAAGGCAGTTACCATGGCTTATTACTGCTATTTAAAGGGATCGGTGCGTTTATGGCGCAAAACCCACGTTATAGGACTTTATATGGCACGGTTTCATTAAGTAAGCTTTACGACCCTCGTTCTGTCGCAATTATTGACCATGCTATGGTTAATAATAAACAAGGTGTTAGCGCCAATACGCCTTTTAATAATAAAATTCATCCAGAGTTTGAAGACTTTATTAGTGATCACACGTTAAACATAGATCATGTATCAACATTGGTTATGGGAATAGAAGAAGATAAAAAAGACATACCGATTTTATTAAAGCAATATCATAAGCTAGGCGCTCAATTTCATTGTATGGGAATTGACAGTAACTTTAATCACACCCCAGGATTACTTTTAAGTGTGCACCTACCAAGTGCGCCTGAAAAGCTACTTAAGCTCTACCTTGGTGATAAAAAAGATGATTATATAAATCACTCATAATTTTCATCTGCTGTATTAATACAGCAGATGAAAATAGAGCAACAAAAAAGTCGACGCAATTAATTGCGTCGACTTTTTAGTTATGTAACAGCTATAAAAATATTTAGTTAAGCTGCAGCCACTTTTAAACAACTAATGCTGCTAATGAGCTGAGACTGCTTATCAAAATAATTAAAGCATATAGTGTTACCAACTTTAATATGGCTAATACTGACTGTCATTGCATCTTCTCTTTGCATATTTACACCATATTGGCCTTGCTCGGCTTTGCTGTAATGAAATGCTAAAAACTGCTCACTTGCAGGATATCTTAAGTCAATAAGTTGCTTAAATTGCTGTTTACGCTTTTGTGTAACTGTTTCTAGCTCAACGCCAGATGACGTTGCAAGCGATTCAACTTGGCAATCGATTAATTGTTTTGTGTCCCACCGAACAAAAACGATGTGACTATTATTTAGGGATAATTTATCCGGAAAAATACACAATTTAAAAGGCGCATAACCCGATAAATCCATATTTTGTAATTGAGACAATGCAGGGGTTTTGTTGCTCAGTAAATGTGGGATTAAAAGACCTCTACTGTGCTTTACGGCAGTTATATCAAATACACTTTGATAATCGTTTAATAAAGCTAATGTTTGCCCCCAATGCGATACACCAAGCCAAGTACCTCCCCCTTGCGGATCGATAGGGTAAATTGCGTTACCTGTGTGCTTACTCGGGGCGATTGCCATTTCTCGCGTTTTTTGCTCATCACGATTAAAAAACAACTCGTAGCCATCATCAGTTAAGAAGTAACTTAAAGTGCACATATTAACTTTGCAGTGATTTTAATTGGCTTTGTTGGCTTTTTTCTCTCAAAAAAGTGGCTGTACTTGGTGCTAACCCAAAGTTCTGGTCGAATGATGCTTTTTGTGCAAAGGTAATTTGTGAAATCATCGCATAGTGATGTACTGCATGGCTTCCTACAAATATAAGCTCTCGTGCTAATGAGGTTGTTACAGTTTGTACATTTTTACTTTTAATTGATACTTCGCTTGAAAGTAACAGCGGTTTATTAAAATCATCTGTACTTAGCTGTTCAATCCACGATGCTATCTCGGCAATTTTTTTTATAGCTTCGCAGGGATTACTTTCAATATTACTGCCGCGTAGGCGACTATCATAATCAATATTATTTATACCAAAGCCCGTCATTAAAGATTGGTAATGATCGATAATGTGGCGCATATGTGACCCAGCTGAACTAATGAAATTAGGAGCAACGATTTGCGAATAATCCTCTTTAGTTACACTTTCAAGATAAGCATGTCCTTGAGCGAGTATTTCTAACTGACTATTTAACATTGAATCGGTTTTCCTCATTTATAATTTCGTCGTATATGCATACATAACGTTAGATAACATTTTGAATAATGCAATTTTGCATTGTATAAATAACTAGAAAGCTGTTCTTACAATAAAATTTCAAAATTTATGCAGTAATACATTTTTAAATACAAAAGTAATTAATGAAAAGCTAGATAATATAGAGGGAATATTAGTAGATGTAAAAGCAAATGGCGCTCTCGGTAGGGATCGAACCTACAACTCAGCCTCCGGAGGGCCACGTGATATCCATTTCACCACGAGAGCACATTTGTTGCCTCCACACCAACTCGCGATATCAGTGCTTTAGCATCAGCAATGATAAAGAGATCTTTAAATAAATACCAGTAACATCAGCTTATATGCTTATTAATTAAACTCTTTTAAATAAAACACTTCACAATGGCTTAAAAACACGCTATTTATTCTTATTGAATAAGAAACAGTAACGGTTTAGCAACATTGAAACTATGATTGTCGCTGTGCGGATTAATTTAATACGAGGAAATAATGATGAGTTTAATGTCTACTGAGCAAGTTGCTGAGTTTTTAGGTGTAAAAGTAGAGCGTGTAAAACGTCTTTCTAGAGAGAGTTTATTAATTGCTAAATCAGAAGATGAAAATGGCGAACCACAATTTGATACAGCCGAAGTAACTAAATACAAAGAGCTAGCCGAGCGCTTTGGTGGCCTTTAACATCTATAAAAAGTATTATTAACGAGTTTAGTTAGCTGCGCGCGTAACATTACAGATTTATTAGTTATGCCGCGCTCTTCGTACCAGCCAATACATAACACTAAAAAAAACAGCTTATAGTAATTCAGCTTATCTATTGAAAGATCAAACGTTTTTGTTTTATCGATGCTATTTTTATAGTTATTTAACAATGCACTTTCACTGCTCTCATTAAAATTAAAGCTCACTGCAAGGGCTGCCAAATCAAAATACACATCGTTAGTTTGTCCGTATTCAAAATCAATTAAATACATACCTGAAGCATTTACAATAATGTTGTCTTTTACTAAGTCGTTATGACAAAAACCTGCATTAAATGACATAGCTGTAACTGCTTTGAGTGCCTGCTCTATTTGAAGTTTATATTGCGTATATACGCCGGTGTTTTGATAAAAATGAAGCTCTTTAGCTATATCCATTGGCACGGTAGACACTGTGTAATTGTGCACTTGAGCAAGTTTATTAATAAAGCTAAGCGTTATATCCGATTGCGCGCTCTTGCCTTCAATATAATTAAATACCGCACGACCGTTTTTTTTATCAAGCCAAATAGGCGCTGGACATATATTAAAGTCACTTAAAAAGCGCTGCGCTTCAAGGCCGTCACTTGGCCAATGGCTTTTATAACACTTTAACAAATACCCTTGTTGCTCGGTACGTATTAAAAAATTATCGTTACTAAAGCCATTAAGTAATCGCTCGCTTGAAACAATGCTTGTAGGCTCTATAAACGCACTACATATTTTTACTAACTGAGTATGGGCAATCATTGATTAAAGCTGTGCTAGAGGCTTAGCTTGGCTTTGTTCGTATTCTTCGTACCAGGTTTTAAAGCCCCACGCTGCCATAATGGTATAAAATATAAAGAGTGCTAGCGTTGGGTAATAACCTTTTTCGTAATATAAATACATAGAAGCTGCATCTATAACAATCCAGTACAGCCAGTTTTCGAGGACTTTTTTAGCAACTAAGTAAGTAGTTACTACTGCAAAGCAAGTTGTAAAGCTATCAAGATAAGCAAAATCAGCATGTGTATAGTTTTGCATAACGTAACCAATAGCTATTGCAGCTATAGTTGTTAAACTAATTAAAACAGCATGGCGGTTCATCGACCACGATGTAATATTTAAATTTGCAGCTTTGCCTTTACGCCATACAACCCATCCAAATACAGCCATATACATATAATAAAAATTAAGTAATGACTCCATAAGTAATGCACCATTCCAGTACATTATTGTATAAATGAGCGTACTAAAAAACGCCGCAGGCCAACACCATAAGCTTTCTTTTATTGCTAATAATAAATAAGCCATCGACAACCCTACCGCAATGTACTCCCAATGCGACATTGCTGTAAAACCACTTAAGGTTTGTGTTAAAAAGTCCATATTATGCAGTTACCGTTTAGTTGTGCCGATTGTTATACCAACCTGCTTATATACGGGGTCTATTTAACGTTAAGAAAATTACGCTAGAACTAAGCAAAAATTTTTGTATCTAGTTGCTCTAAATAAAAAATTTTTAACGACGTTATAGTGCAATTTAATTCGTTAAATTGATCAAAGATTTATGCAGGTTGGTATTATAGGTTATTCAGGCGATAAGTCGCCAGAGAGAAACTTACATACAAAAATAGCTTTACCAAATTCTTCATATGAACGTTTAATTTCGGTATTTAACACCTGCATTACTAAATCGTAATCACCAAAAATTTGCGTTGATAACGTGTTAGTAATCACTTTTAAATCATCGTATTCGTTTAATCTGTCAATAAAGCCCTGAATAAACGGGATATAATCTTGGTGAAGTGGGTATTTACTGATCTCTACTGATAATTTCATTTTTGACTCTTTATTTTAATTACCGATTACAACAAGTCATTCAATGCTAGAGCCGTTATTAAATACAGTGTAAAATCGCTGCAACACTCAATTGAAATGAGCTTAATATGGCACGTAGAATAACCTACAAATATAAAAACGAACCGCGCGAGATTAATTTCGCTAAAGATAAATACCACGACATGTATCAAGCAATTGCTGCCGCCGAAGGTATTGATCTGACTAATTACTTAAGCATGGTACAGCAAATAGAAATGACCTCAAAAGGGTCTGCTTCTGTTCGTAACTTTCGCGACCAAGAATTTGCCCGTATGGGCTTTAGCGACGTTTACTTTATAAAAGAGTAAATACCGCTTTATAGCTGTATTAACGCTGATACTCATAACTTACGCGCGGTGTAATATTACATAATAGCTCGTAAGGAATAGTATCAGCGCATAATGCTATTTCTTCAACTGGTAGCTCAGGGCCCCACATAGTGACTCTGTCGCCCACTTTAATATTGTGCTCATTAGCGCCTATATCTACGCTAATCATATCCATAGCAACACTGCCAACAATACCATAACGCTGCTTACCAATTATTACTGGTGTGCCCTCTTTAGCGTGCCGAGGATAACCATCGCCATAACCCATAGCCACAACGGCTAATTTGGTTGGTTTATCGCTTTTCCAACGACCACCATACCCTACCGCCTCATTGGCTGGTACATTACGCACTGCAATTACGCGCGTAGTTAAGCGCATAACTGGTTTTAATTTGTGTTGTTGCCCAATGCTATTTGCCATTGGCGATACGCCATATAACATAAGCCCAGGGCGTACCCAATCACCATGGCCGCTCGGCCATGCAATAATACCAGCAGAATTTGATAAACAATGTGCTTGGTCAATGCCATTCACTAAGTTATCAAATAACGTGATTTGTTGAACCGTTTTGGCATTATCAACATCATCAGCACACGAAAAGTGGGTCATTAAATTAACGGTATTTTTGGCGTTAGGTGTTTTTTGTAAGCGGTTATAAAACTCTTCAAACTGCTCTGGCGCAATACCTAGTCGATGCATACCTGTATTTACTTTTAACCAGCATGTTATTGGCGCATCGAGCTTTGCTTTTTCAAGCGCGGCTAATTGGTATTCGTCATGAATAATAGTTTGAAAGTTATTAGCGAGTAAAATAGGTAAGTCGGCTTTGTTAAAAAAGCCTTCTAGTAAAACTATTGGCTTTGTTAAGCCCCCAGCTCGAAGGGCAAGCCCTTCATCTATTCGCGCCACAGCAAATGCGTCAGCATTATTTAAATGCTGCGCAATCGTTACTAAACCATGCCCGTAAGCATTTGCTTTTAGCACCGCCATTACTTTGCTGTTAGGTGCAAAGCACTTAACTTGCGCTAAATTATGCGCAAGTGCAGCTAAATTAATTTCAGCAGTGGCTAGGCGCATTAGTAATCGTCATCTACCGCTGGTCCCGCGTAATTATCAAAGCGAGAAAATTGACCTTGGAATGTTAAACGCACTTTACCAATTGGGCCGTTACGTTGTTTACCTATGATAATTTCGGCAATACCTTTGTCAGTACTGTCTTCGTTATAAACTTCATCACGGTAAATAAACATGATTAAATCGGCATCCTGCTCTATCGACCCCGACTCACGTAAATCTGAGTTAATAGGACGTTTATCGGCACGTTGCTCTAGCGTACGGTTAAGCTGCGAAAGCGCAACAACCGGACATTTTAGCTCTTTTGCTAGTGCTTTAAGTGAACGTGAAATTTCAGCAATTTCGAGCGTTCGGTTATCAGCAAGGCTTGGTACACGCATTAACTGCAAGTAATCGACCATGATCATACTAATGCCACCGTGGTCGCGGGCTATACGCCTTGCACGTGAACGCACATCGGTAGGTGTTAAGCCCGATGCATCATCAACGTACATTTTACCTTTTTCCATCAACAAGCCCATTGTTGATGAAAGTCGTGCCCAATCGTCATCATCTAATTGACCAGTACGTACCTTAGTTTGGTTAATACGGCCAAGAGACGCTAACATCCTCATCATAATTTGTTCTGAAGGCATCTCTAGAGAGTAAATTAATACTGGTTTGTCTTGAGTCATTGCAGCATGTTCTGCAAGGTTCATCGCAAAAGTGGTTTTACCCATTGATGGACGCGCTGCAACAATAATTAAGTCAGAAGGCTGTAAGCCCGTCGTCATTTTATCAAGATCGGCATAACCTGTACTTACACCCGTAACACCATCTTGTGGTGATTGATAAAGCTCTTCTATTTTATCAACGGTTTTTTCAAGGATGCTATGAATGCTTTGCGGGCCTTCATTATTTTTTGTTCGTTGCTCAGCTATTTTAAACACTTTGCTTTCGGCAAAATCGAGTAAGTCGTGACTGGTACGTCCTTCGGTATTAAAACCCGCTTCTGCAATTTCGTTCGCTACGCCAATCATTTCACGTACAACAGCACGTTCGCGTACAATACTTGCGTAAGCGTCAATGTTAGCAGCACTTGGCGTGTTTTTAGCTATTTCTGCTAAATAAGCAAAGCCACCAATTCCTGCCAGTTTATTATTTTTTTCTAAACTCTCCGAAATAGTGATTAAATCTATCGGATCGCCAATCTCAGCAAGTGCCGTCATCGCCTCAAAAATTAACTTGTGCGTGCGGGTATAAAAATCCTGTGATACAACAAGTTCAGCTACGCGGTCAAAAGCTTGGTTATCAAGCATTAAGCCACCTAAAACAGATTGTTCAGCTTCTATTGAATGGGGAGGAACTTTAAGTGTATCGACTTGCTTATCTGGTTTGGCCATAACTTCACAGTAGTAAAATTGAATGGCTCTATTCTATCGACTTGAAGGGGCTGTGCAAATAGAAAAGCAGGAAATCTTTTCCTGCTTTTTGTAATCGTGAAGGTGAATGAGCGTTATTTAATACGAAGCTCTATGCGTCCACTAATTGTATCCATTTCAACATTAGCATTACCGCCATTAATGCTAAATTCTAAATCACTGGCTGGGCCGTATTTAGCTTTATTAACTTTATCGCTAGTAACTTTATTAATGATTTTGCCATTAGCGTGCGCTTTAATTTCAAAATTTGCAGATACGCTGTCAGGAAAGTAAAAATCACCATCGCCACTTACCGATTCAAAACGTACATCAGCGCCCTTTAAAAGCTCTTTAATATGCACTTCGGCTTCGCCATTCACCGTGTTAATACGTAGGCTTTTAATTGACGATAGCGTAAAGTCTATATCGCCATTTACATTTTCAAGGCGCACATCATTGGCGCTTGAGGTTGATTTAATATCACCATTAACAGCGCTAAAACGTAGTTCACCACTTGATTCTCTATCGTTAATTTCGCCATTTACGGTTTCAAATTGAATGTTACCATTTAAGTTTTGTGCATTTACATCGCCATTAACGGTGGTTAGCTTAATATTACCGGCAATATCATCTACCGTAATTTCGCCATTAACCACATCAACTTCAGCGCCATTTTTTAGCTCTTTTGCAGTCACCGATACATTAACGCCAGCAAACTCTAAACTACTGCTTTTAGGCATAAATATGGTTAAGCTTGAGCCATCGCCATTATTACCCCAATTTGATTTACGTGGCATTTTTACAATAAACTGAGTTTTATCGCCATTTGTTTTAAGCTCATAACCATCGGCTTTGTCATCAAGCTCGCCAGATACTTTAAATTCGTTTTTATCCCAGCCTGTAATATGTATATCACCGCGTTGGTTTTCAATAAAAATAGTGCCGCCACTTGGTACGTCTATTTGCTTATCTATTTTTTCACCCGCTAATACCGCCAACGGAAATAAGCTCAGTCCTAATAAAATCGCTTTCATGTCGTACTCCTAAATGTGCTGCCAACGTGGCGCATGCACCTTGTTAATTAAATCAAGTTGTTGTTGATATATTTGCGCTAACATTGTTAGTAGCGCTTGGTTTTGTGGCTCATTTTTAAGAACTTGCTTTATTGCTTGCTCTGCGTTTTCAAGCTCTTGTAGCTGCGTTTGCCAGTTAGTGGTCAATGCTTCTTTATTTTCATATTCAACCAACAAACTGTTTTTTTGCGCCGAAAAGTAATCACTTATAGCCACTACGGGTTGTGGCTCGGGCGCTATAACAAATAGATTTACAGCAATTAAAGCAGCTAATGTGCAGGCAGCTATTGCTGTTAGTTTTGGCCAAATAGCAGTGCCTTTTAGGTCCTGCTTATTACTAACCATTGCTCGCTCAATTCCCGCCCACAGGTCTTTTTGTGGCATAATGTCTTTATCAAACGTGTTTAATGACTCATTCAAATAGTCGTCAAAATTTGGTTTATTCATTTTCATACCACTCTTGTAGTAGCTGCCTAGCACGATGATATTGCGACTTACTTGATCCAACAGCCATACCTAATTGCTCGGCTATTTCCTCGTGCCTGTAACCTTCGATTGCAAACAACACAAATACCATACGTGCGCGCTCAGGAAGCCTTACTATTAATTTATCGAGACCATTTAAGCCTTTGCAGTCATTAGCTGATTGCTCATCCATCCCGCAGTGTTCAATGCTCACTACTTTTTGCAGCCAATTTTTTTGCTTGCGTAAGTAACCAATTGCTACATTACTTGCAACACTGTAAAGCCAAGTAGAAAACTGCGAACGCCCATCAAACAATGCTATTTTACGCCATACCTGTACAAACACTTCTTGGGCTGCATCTTCAGCATGCGCTTGGTCGGCTAATAAACGTAAACATAAACCGTAGACTCGTTTTATATGTAACTCATAAAGCGTTGTGTATGCGCCTTGATCACCTGATTTAACACGCTCAATGAGTGTAGCTTCGCATAAAGGCGTTTGTTCGGGTTTAACGTGTAACATCCGTGATGTCGCCTTTTAATTATTATTATTGAGTTAGTGTATTGATAAGTTAGACGTAATAACAGTTCGAAAAGGTTTAAAGGGAATAAAAAAATAATTGAATAAAAAAGGGGCTTGTACGAGGCTTTATACCAATTCGCTTAATTAAGTGATCTATTTTGAGGATGGAAAAACGTGTTGATAGCTAGACAAAAAATTCGCCATTTAGTTGTTCTCGGCAATTGCTCCTGCATTGCTCTACCTTCTGCATCCATGCAGTCGTAAATGAGAATTTTTTAACACAGGTAGCGACACGTTTAGCCCCGCAAAATGATTAAGTATTATTGCGGATTGATATTATTTAACTGTGCCCTTAACTAATTAAAATTAGCCAAATTACAGACACAAAAAAGCCGTGCTAATAGCACGGCTTTTGTCGCTTAATTAAAAATTAAGCTTCAGCGATTACGATTACTTTAATAGTAGCCGTTACGTCTGAGTGAACTGAAATTGATACGTCAAATTCACCTGTCTCACGGATAGTACCTAGAGGCAAACGAACTTCTGACTTAGCAACTTCAACACCAACAGCTGAGATAGCGTCAGCGATGTCACGAGTACCGATTGAACCGAATAACTTACCTTCGTCACCAGCTTTAGATACTAATGTAACTTCTGCTAATGCTTCTAGTTTTTCAGCGCGTGCTTGTGCAGCAACTAACTGTTCAGCGATTTTCGCTTCAAGTTCTGCACGACGAGCGTCAAACGTTTCAATGTTAGCTTTAGTCGCAGGAACTGCCTTACCTTGAGGGAAAAGGAAGTTACGTGCGAAACCAGATTTAACTACAACCTGTTCACCTAGGCTACCTAGGTTAGCGATCTTATCTAGTAGAATAACTTGCATGTTTCTACACCTTTTAAAAACTGTTAATCCGCTGCTTACTTATGTAAGTCAGTGTATGGAAGAAGGGCTAAGTAGCGAGCACGCTTAATAGCAGTTGCTAGCTGGCGCTGAAATTTAGCGCTAGTACCTGTGATACGGCTAGGTACGATTTTGCCACTTTCTGTAACATAGTTTCTAAGAGTAGCTAGATCTTTGTAATCGATTTGTTTTACGCCTTCCGCTTTAAAGCGGCAGAACTTACGACGTCTGAAATAACGTGCCATGAGATTAATTCCTCAAATAATTCTTTCTATATGCTGAGCATGCAAAACCAATTGGCTAAGGCCGTTACGACCTTCGTGGCGATTTAAAAAACCACTCACTTGCAATGCCTGCCCAACGTGCAAATGTTGAGTCTGTTGTTGCATTTGCTTTCCACTGGCAACTACCTGAAGCCTCACGTAACTATTACGGTTAAGGTCTGCTTCGGTTTGCATCGATTTATGTTCTACAACAAAAATACAATGCGGGATGCCAGCAGGGCTTTGGCTAAACTTGGGAGTTTTACAAACTACCCCAGATATAACCAGCTGATTCATATATGGGCTAACCATTATAGTAACTGCTGATTACATGCCATGCTAGGACTCAAAACAATTAAGCAGCTGGTGCTTCTTTCTTCTCTTCTCTTGCAAGAGGAGACGCTTCAGTTTCAGCAGTTTTAGTGCGGATAACTAAGTTACGAAGCACTGCATCGTTGTAGCGGAAAGTAGTTTCTAGCTCGCTGATTACTTCAGTTGGTGCTTCAACGTTCATAAGAACATAGTGAGCTTTATGAAGCTTGTTAATTGGGTAAGCCAATTGACGACGGCCCCAATCTTCAAGACGGTGGATAACACCACCAGCTTCAGTGATAGAACCAGTATAACGTTCGATCATACCAGCAACTTGCTCACTCTGATCTGGGTGAACCATGAATACGATTTCGTAATGACGCATGGATATTCCTTACGGTTAATAGAGCCTTCTACCGTTTCGGCCGGTCGGTTTAAGGCAAGGAATTAATAGTTTAAAAGCCGAAATGAGCGCGCATTTTACGCTTAGACGGATAATTAAGCAAGCAGGTTTTTTAAGCTTTTATAGATAAGAGTTAAAAGGTAATTATTACGAGCTTCGCTCGTCGCGTCAGCA
This sequence comes from Pseudoalteromonas sp. NZS11, assembly GCF_015864765.1. Lineage (NCBI taxonomy): Bacteria > Pseudomonadati > Pseudomonadota > Gammaproteobacteria > Alteromonadales > Pseudoalteromonadaceae > Pseudoalteromonas > Pseudoalteromonas sp. NZS11. The sequence continues at coordinate 126,774 of NZ_JADYWP010000005.1, forward strand.
AGCTGCTCGCCTACCGAAAAAGTTAAGCACAGAGTGCAATGTCTCTTGTAGAAGCCGAGCTTACTCGCGTGAAAAGCGATAGCTTTTAATTGCTTAAGCTGTATGTTTACCCCGAAAATATAAACATTTACTCAAGCTTAAAGCCGTGCAATTATTAAGCAATATATTATTAAATAAGGATATTTATGAAGCTCTTACTATCGCTTGTATTAATACTTACTTTTAGTACACCATTTTTAAGCCACGCAAAAACCAATACAACTGACATAACCGTTGGTAAAAAAGTCATTCTGCAGTCAAAAATACTTAACGAAGACAGACCCATTAAAATTTTCATACCTGACACTGTAAAAGACGATCAGCCGCTTTATGTTATTTATTTACTTGATGGTGTTGAGCACTTTCATACGGTGTCTGGTGTTATTAAATCCCTTGTTGATTACGAGCAGATACCTAACGCAATGCTCGTTGGTATTGATACAACTAACCGTGTTCGCGATTATTTACCAAAAGTAGGAGGCGAGCCTAAAACAGAGTTTCAAACTTTTGTTAAAAACAAATGGCCTGACGCAGGACAAACCGACAAGTTTTTAAAGTTTGTGTCTGATGAACTCATGCCTTATATAAACAGTAATTACTCAACTAACGGCTACAACACCTTAATTGGCCACTCTAATGCAGGTACTTTAGCGCTTTATACTTTAGTTAATCAGCCTGAGTTATTTAATAACTATATAGCTATAAGCCCAAACAGTTGGTGGAGTGATGAGGAATTAAAAAATAATATTATAAAATACACTAAAAACCCTAAAGGTGATCAGTCGTTATTTATTAGTGTAGCAAGCGAAGGAGCACGCTTTTATACAGGCGTATTAAATACTTTGGTAAATTTAGAACAACAAACGCCCTCGCAGCTTAAATGGGAATATAAACATTATCCCGCTTTTACTCATATGGGCACTATACTACCAGCGCTTAGCGATAGCCTAATTCACTTATTTAGCGACCTAATATTTAAGGTTACTGACGAGCACGGAAAGTTTGCTGATGTATCGCTCATTACAGGTTATTACCAAGCACTTAGTGATAAGTACGGGTTTGAGCTTAAAATTCCACAAGATGTATACGTAGAGTTTGCTCATAGCCAGCAAAAGTTTGGTAATACAGCTAAAGCTATTACCACGCTTAAACACTTTACTACCCATTACCCAAATGCAACTTATTCTCACATGCGTTTATCGCAAGGGTACACTGCAGACAAACAGTTTAAAGAAGCCGTTACCAGCATGAAACACGCACTCGAGCTTGCAAAAGAAAACAAAAAAGACCCGCTGTTAATTGATGCGCTCAAAGATATGGTGAATGAAGCACAAAAGAATTTGTAACTGATTTAACGCAAAGCGCTTTTTAACTAACGATAGTAATTACGAGCTACGCTCGTCGCGTCAGCAAGCTAAACGCCTACAGGTAAAATTAAGCTCAGTGTTAAACTTTGCATGTAGACGCCGAACTTGCTCGCGTGAAAAGCGCGGCTTTAAAGATGTTCAAAACTATTTTAAAACAAAAAACCGATGTTTAAACTAAACATCGGTTTTTTATAATAACTAGTAAATTTAAAATAGGTTTCGAGTTAAAAAACGCTCACTCATTTATTTACAAGTGTTTTTTAAGAAACTCAGTAACCTCTTTGTATTGTACTTTTAAGCTTTCTGGGTCATCAAAAAAGTGTGTTCCGTCATCAATTTCAACATACTTTATATCTAAATTTCGCTTTGCTTTATCATAAAAATATTTTGATTGTCGATAGTCAACTCTCGTATCTTTTGTCCCATGGATAAGTAAAAGTGGGGCTTTAATTCGGTTAATCATATTGATTGCCGAAACCTCAGATAATGCATCAACGGCTTTACTATCAGTCATATCAACAATATTACCTAGGTAGGCATCTTGTCGCTCTTCATCTTCAACTAACCCTTTTAAATCCGATATTCCAGAAATACTAATAATACATTTAAAGCGATCGGGCTCTTGCCATGCAGCTGTTAATGCAACATAACCACCATAACTTGCGCCATAAATACATGCATTATTTTTTGATGTTAATCCGGTTCTAGTAGCCCAATCCATTGCATCATATACATCTTGTTGCATACGTTTACCCCACTGATAATAACCATCAGTTTCAAAAGCACTACCAAAACCTTCTGAGCCCCTGAAGTTCACTTGCAATACCGCATAACCTAAACTAACTAAATATTGAAGCTCTCGATTAAAGTATTTGTAGTCTCGACTATGAGGCCCTCCGTGAGGCATTACAATTAGCGGCGGAGTTTTAACCCCTTCTGGTTTTGTAAAATAGCCTGAGATTTCAGCTCCATCGCTCGCTTTAAAGCTATAGTTTTGCACTGGTACAAATTTATTACGTGCTAAATAAGGAAATTTAGATAACCAAGCGCCGCCTTTCTTTGTGTTTAAATCAAAATAATAATAAGTAGGGCTGACTGAATCACTTATTACATTTACAAGAATTCGTGTTCTATCTTTACTACGGCTAACAATACTAGCTTGCTTATCACCAAATAAATTAGCAACCATAAGCTCTTGCTTACCGTCTACCTCTGAAAAATAATGGCTCTTGTAGAAATCATCATAGTAGCCAACCCCTATAAAATCGCCCTCACTATTAACGATTGCATTATTTATATCGTATTTATCATTACTATAAACAAGCTCTTCAAACTCCCCTGACTCGATATCATATGACCATAAAGCTTGTCTGTGTAATACACGATCAGAAAGGACGTAAGCTTTTGTACCATCTTCATTAAGGCCTTGGATGGAGAAAGTACTATCTTCACCCAAAATATGGGTATGAATCATTTTTAATGCTTCATCTTTCTTTGCTCGATACCATATTGAAGCAATAAACTTATCATCTTTTTTATCAATTGCGATCCCCAGCGTAAAACTCCCTTAGGGTCTGCATACCAACTTCCAATATTTTCTTTATTCCTCTGAATTTTATCAAAACTAGAATCACCTAATTCAACTTTAAAAACAGAATAAGCTTTATCTTTTTCATCAAACGTTGACACTAGCGCGAAATCTGGCTCATTTTTAAGTGAGGAAACGAGTCTGAAACTCTGATATCTATACCACCTATATTCAGAAAAACGTCGCGTAGTTAGCATTTTACTTTCATTGGTTTCAACATTGATCGAATATAACCTTGAAACTCTCATGTATTGACCATTGACATATTCAGGGTAACTAGCAGAAACAATGATATATTTATTACCTGACCAACGAATAAAGTCGACTCTGTCTTTATCTTTTTTGAGACTTGCTAATATATTGAATTCGATACTAGGAAATTTAGCTAAACTGATAGTAGGACCTTCAGCAGTATTATAAAGTGTTGCTATCATTTCTCCATTTGGCGATATTTGTGGTTGCTCTACCATTGGAAGTTTAGCGTAAGACTCCCACGGTTTATCTTTTGCATGAACTACAGACGCAGTTAATAAAAAAAATAAGAGTGTTATTTTTAACATTTATTTCTTCCTTAAAATTTAGTAAAAACTTTTTATCATATTTAATGTAAAAATAACAAAGTTTACCGAAAAAACATACAAAGTAAGTACTTAATTTATTTTAATAAAAAACCGATGCTTAAATTAAACATCGGTTTTTTATTAAAAGCGAATAACTAACCGCTTTTCTCGTTGGGTTTTGTTTCACTCAACCTACATCACTTTCCTATCGCTTCTTTGGCGAACAGGTGCTTGATTGGCCCAAGATTATCAACTAATGATAGCCCTACTCCACGAATAAGTTTTTTAACTGGGTTTGCACCTTCAAATAACTCTTTTAACCCTTGCATCATAGCGATGTGCTTTTGTGCATCGAGCTTACGAGTGCGCTCGTAATCGCGCAGTGTGCGAGTGCTTGCAAACTCCTTGCTATCGCTTGTTAAAAGCTCAATTAAATAAGCCGCATCTTTTAGGCCTAGGTTCATACCAAGCCCTGCAAGTGGATGGATTGTATGTGCAGCATCGCCAATGAGTACCACTTTGCCTGAAACCCATTGCTGGGCGTAGCGCATTTTAAGTGGGAAAGCAGTGCGCTTACTTTGCACTTCACACAGGCCACATTGACCATCTATTGCAGCCATAACGGCTTTATTAAAGCTGTTATCATCCATAGCAAGGAGCTCATCGCAGTGGTTTGGGCTGGTAGACCACACTATTGAATGAGTATGCTCATCGCTCAATGGTAAAAACGCTAAAGGCCCTGTTGGTAAAAAGACTTGGCGTGCGGTGTTTGCATGTTGCTCTTTAGTTTTAACTGTCGCGACTAGCGCATGGTGATCGTAATCTTTAAAACTAAGCGCCATATTAAATTGTTTACGTATAGCTGAATTTGCACCATCAGCCGCCACCAGCAGTTTTGCAATAATTGGCTCGCCGCTTTTAAGTGTTATAAATACATCAGATTCGCTTTGATGTATTTGCTGATACTGTGTATCAAACATTAGTGTTGCACTGCTTTGTTGCTCTAGCTCTTTTATAAGCGCAAAGCGGATAATGTCGTTTTCAACAATATGGCCTAAATGTTCAAGCTCAAGTTGCTCGTTATTAAACGCTATTTTGCCAAAGCTGTCGGCATCACGTACATCCATATGTGTATAAGCGCACGCTCGCTGTGCGATAATTTCGGGCCATACATTTAATTGTTCAAGCAAGGTTTGGCTTGCAATGCTTAACGCACTTACACGCAAACCATATTCGTCAGTTGGTAACGCTTGTGTTGGTGCGCCGTCGAGTACAACGACGCTTATATCGGCTTTTGCCAATCCAAGTGCTAGTGTTAGCCCTACACAGCCGCCACCTACAATACAAACCTGTGCTTGCTTCATAAACGCCTACCTTGTTTAACTTGCCCCATTAACTGTTTAGCTAATGGCGCTTTTAATGCGGGAAATAAATCCATCGAAAACAACCCAATACTGCGCCCCAATGCGAGCACTCGCGATGAGTTCGAAAAAAGCCTAACAAGTGCATCGGTTAAACTCATTACGGTTTTTATATCATCACTGCGCTTTTTTGAATATTCACGTGTAAACGCATAGCTGCCTAAATCGTGTTGGCTATTTGCTATTAAATTACTAAGTACTTGTACGTCGCGAAGACCTAAATTAAAACCCTGCCCTGCGATAGGATGAATCGCATGTGCAGCATTACCAATAACCACTGTACGGTGCGCAGTTAAAGACTCAACTTGCCCGTAAACGAGCGGGTAACTCGTGCGCATGCCTACTTTAGTAAATTGACCACCGCGATAACCAAACGCGCTTTGCAGGGCACTTAAAAAGCCTTGTTCACTGAGTGCCATGTGCTGTTCAACCTGATCTTGGCGCATACACCACACTAACGAATAACGGTTATTGCTCATGGGTAATAACGCCATAGGCCCGTTTTGTGTAAAACGCTCAAAGGCATGATTATTATGCCCACCAGCCACTTCTACATTAGCAATAATTGCGCCTTGTTCATAAGGCTGGGTATTAAAACCAAGCCCAAGTAAACTACGTGTTGGTGATTGTGCGCCATCAGCAATAACCAATAGCTTGGCGTTTAATTGCTCGCCGCTTTGTAAGGTGAGTGTATTGCTATGCAAAGTTTGCTCAATGGCAATTACGCTATCGGGGCACAAAAGCGTAATATTTGACTGCGTTAAACGCAGGTGAAGCGCTCGGCCAAAAGGGTTAACTTCTACTACGTAACCAAGTGAGGGCTTAGCAAATTCGTCGCAATTAATGTGCGCTTTGCCAAAGTGGCCTCTATCAGACACGCTCACTTTTTTGATTGCTGCGGTGTAAGGGGCATTTTGCTCAAATAAATTGAGGCTTTGTAAATACTCTACCGATTGCTGAGCAAGTGCAATGCTTCTGTCGTCAAAGCTTGGGTGGTAGTCGCCGGTTACTTGATTAGCTTCTACAACGGCAATATTTAACGCGGGATTAGTTTTAGCCACACTTAATGCGCAGCTTGCTCCCGCTAAACCACCGCCAATAATAACTACATCAAACTGCTTAGCCACTTTACTCTCCGAGCTTTATACGTTTTTAGCACTTTGCATAAGTGCTTCTATATCGCTAATTTTTTTAGGTACGCTTAGGGTCAAGTTTTCATGGCCGGTTTCGGTAACTAGCAAGTTATCTTCGATACGAATGCCAATGCCTTTGTATTTTTGCGGTGCGCTTGAGTCTTCGCTTATATAAAGCCCTGGCTCTATGGTGAGTACCATACCCGGCTCAAATGCACGCTCAGCGTTATTTACTTTGTAATCGCCAACATCATGTACATCTAAACCAAGCCAATGCCCAAGCCCGTGCATGTAATATTCTTTACACGCACCTTTTGCCATTAGCTCGTCAAAGTCGCCAATTAAAATACCTAAGTCGAGTAAACCTTGGGTCATTACTTCCATTGCTAGTTTATTAGCATGCGACATATAACCACCGGGTTTTACCTCATCAAAAGCAACTTCTTGCGCTTTAAGTACAATATTATAAAGCGCGGCTTGCTCTTCGCTAAATTGACCATTTACCGGAAATGTACGCGTTATATCAGCAGCGTAACCTTGTAACTCACAACCGGAGTCTATAAGTACTAGGTCACCACTTTTTAAAACATCGCTATTTTGTGTGTAATGTAAAATATTGGCGTTGTCGCCACTACCAACAATTGTGCCGTACGCAGGATGAGGCGCACCGTTCATTGCATAATGATGATGTAGCTCTGCTTCTAGCTGAAACTCTGTGGCACCCGCATGCGAATAACGCATAGCGCGCATGTGCCCTCGCGCACTAATTTCACAGCCTTCTCGCATAACATCTATCTCGCTTGGCGATTTAAACAAACGCATTTCATGAATCAGGCCGCGTATCTCTTTTAAAGTACTCGGTGCTTTGAGGCCTTTTCGAGAGCCATTTCGAAGCGTACCTAGTAACGAAAACACTTTGGTATCAAATGAGGGATAAGCACCTTGTGCAAAATAGAGCGCATTTTTTGCATTTAGCATATCGAGTGTTTTATCGTTTAATTCACTTAGCGGGTAAGCTTCATCAAACAGGTAGTCACTTTTAGCTTTATCAAAGCCAACTCTGCGGCCATGCCAAATTTCTGCAAGCTTGTCTTTATCTAGGCAAAATAAAGTACTGGGTGCATCGCTGTTATTACAGAGTACAAGTACGGCGTCGGGTTCGTTAAAGCCAGTTAAGTAAAAAAAGTCGCTATCTTGTCTAAATGCATATTCGGTATCGCGGCTGCGCGTCACTTCGCTCGCAGCGGGAATAATAGCAACGCTATTTTCATCCATTTGAGCAAGTAAGCGCTCGCGACGTGCTTTAAATTCTGACTTTTGTACTTCAACCATTATTAACCAACCCGTTTTACTTTTTAAAAGTTAATGAAGTGTTTTTTTAGTACTTTGCGTGCTTTGCTCTTTACCAAGCTCTGCAAAACAAAGTAGTGCTGATACACGCACATATTCAATCACTTCGTGCAGCGCTTGGCTGTCTTCTTCGGTTTCTTCAAAAGTAGTATCTAGGCGAGTGATTTCGCTAAAGTCAGTAATAACCTCTTTAACATCACTCGATAGTTTACCGTAGTCTTTTTGCTTTAAACCAAAACCAAGCATAAAACCCGCTACCCATGATACGAGGCCATTAGCCTGATCGATGAGTGTTTCGTCGTCGCTTGGTAAAAATAAATCAAACTGAAATTCATCATCATTAAAGCTCGCGACTACTTGCTTATAAATAGTGCCAAAAAACTGCTTTAAATCGTTACTAAACGATTCACCATCGTTAAACACATCACTCAAAAGGCCTAAGTATTCTTTGTCGTCAATGGTTAAACCACACGCAAGTAAACCACTAATCACACCATGCGCTTCAGCAGGTGATACAAATATTTCGTTTTTTTCTAAAAGCAGTTGAGCTTTTTCGTAATCGGGTAAATCGTTCATAATCGAATCTTCGCTTTGCAAGTTAAGGCAATGCTACCACTCGATAAAAAGCAACTCCAATTAATTGTATGATCAAGCTCAAAAACCATGCGATAAAGTAAATGATGAGTTAAAGGTGCGGAAAAACTAAGCGAACGGTTTAATTTTTTACGTTTGGGGTTTAAGGATTGGATTATGTCTTATATACTTAAATTGTTCCCTGGGGTACCGGAGCTTAGTTAAGTCCCTGAGCCGATAAATTTTATACCAGGGTTTCTGTTCGTCTACTATTGTGCAGGCTCGGCATGTACCGAGAAGCCTACGGTAAACCGCAGATTCCCGCCCTGAAACCTTCTGGTTTCAGGACTGAAACCGAGTACCGTATCTTGGGGAACACCTTTTTAGCAAACCCTCGCCTTTAAAAGGCTTTATCAAAAAAAATTAACCTTCCTGTTTATTCTTATATTTATCTAAATTTTTTATTCACTTATCTTCTATTGTCTAATATTACTTTTTAGCTTATAAAAAAGCCGCAGGTAATTGCTTACCTACAGCTTTAATAATCACGTATTTAAGAGTGAAGTTATTTAAACCAACCTTGAAAACGCTCCATTAGCATGTAGTTTATTGGTACTAACAATAAAGTAATAAAGGTAGCAAAAATAATCCCAAACCCTAAGCTCACCGCCATTGGTATTAAAAACTGTGCCTGAGTCGCTTTTTCAAACAGTAATGGCATTAAGCCAATAAAGGTCGTTAAACTAGTTAGCATTACAGGGCGAAAACGTGATGCACCTGCAATTTTTATAGCATCGAGAACTTTACCACCTTCACTGCGCTTTTTATTAATAAAATCAACGAGTACAAGCGAATCATTTACCACCACCCCGGTTAGCGCAAGCATACCGAGTAAACTCATAATAGTTAAGTCCATTCCCATGATCCAATGCCCTACTACAGCACCTATCATGCCAAATGGGATTACACTCATTACTATGATTGGTTGTAAGTAAGATTTAAGCGGTATTGCTAATAGCGCATAAATAATAAAAAATACAAACACAAGTGCCCAAGCCAACGACCCAAACGACTCTCTTTGCTCTTTAGCCTCACCTTCTAGTTTGTAATCTACTCCAGGATATTGCTGCATTAACCCATCTAAATACTCCGTTAGGTCAGCCTGCAGTATGGTCATGTTGGTATTATTTTTTTCGATATCGGCTGTTACGTTTAATGTGCGGTAACGGTCTATTCGATTAATAGTTGATGGACTTTGCCCAGCAGTAAGTGTTGCCACGTGCGATAAAGGCACTGAGCCTCCATCAGGCGTATTTATAAGTATGTTTTGTAGGTCAGCTACAGAGCGGCGCTCATCTATAGGTAAGCGTACCATTACACGTACGTCATCCCTGCCTCGCTGAATACGTTGTGCTTGCGAGCCAAAAAACGAGTTACGTACTTGTCCTGCTACATTGACTCTATTTAAGCCCAGCGCTAAACCTTGTTGCGTAAGCTCTATTTGTAACTCTTCTTTACCGTCGGACATACTATCGGCAATATCAAATACCGTTGGATAGGTCGATAAACGGGTTTTAATGTGATCAGCCACGTCTTGTAAAATAGTCAACGAAGTGCCGCTAAGCTGAACATCAATGGGGTCTGAACTTCGGCCAATTTCGGCTCTAAACGTTAAACTTTCGGCGCCTGGTATCACACCAATTAAATCGCGCCATTCGCTGGCAAGTTCTCGTGATCCTATGTCTGATTCACGCTTTTCAGCCGGTGTTATTTCAAAGCGTACAGAGCCTGAATTAGATACACCACCACGCCCGCCTGTTGTGGCTAATATATTTAAAATAACGCTTTCGCCAGTATCCGGATCGCGGTACTTTTCTTGTAATTGCTGCGCCTTTTGCGACATGTCAATTACGTATTTATTAGTTACTTCAAACGGTGTACCTGTTGGTAGTGTTAAGTTAACGCGGACTGTTTCGCTTGGTATGCGCGGGAAAAATACAAACTTAGTCCAACCGCTGGTGATCATGGTTAAAATTATAACAAATACACCAATAAACAAGCTTACCGAAGCCAATTTATGGCGCAGTGCTAAATTTAAAGTGGGTTGATAGTATTTTAAAATCGCGTTTTCAAATCCATCTGCAAAACGCTGTTGAATAACATCAAACTTTGAAGGTTCGCCTTTTTCGTGGCGTAGTTTTATATATTTTAAATGTGCTGGTAGTACAAATTTAGATTCAATCAATGAAAACAATAATACCGGAATAACCACTACCGGTATTTGTGCAAACAAGGCACCACGCGCCCCTTCAATAAAGGCCAAAGGTAAAAAGGCAGCAACGGTAGTCAACACACCAAATGTTACTGGTGTTGCTACTTCTTGAGTACCTAAAATTGCGGCCTGCTCGCCCGACGTAGCTGTTTTTAAATGGGTGTAGACGTTTTCACCGGTAACTATGGCGTCATCAACAACAATCCCCAGTACCAATATAAAGCCAAATAAGCTCATAATATTAAGGGTTACGCCAAAAATAGGCATCGCTATAAACGCGCCCATAAACGAAACCGGAATACCAATAAATACCCAAAATGCAATTGCAGGGCGTAAAAACAAAGTAAGTAAAGCCAGTACTAAAATACCGCCTTGTAAAGCATTGGTAGTAAGGGTCGAAATACGACTTTTAACCAGCTCCGAATCATCATCCCAGTAACTTAGTTCAAACCCTTGCGGGAGAGAGCTTTGTTGCTCTTTTATGTAGTTTTTAACATCGTCAGCAACTGTAATCGCACTTTGTGGACCAATTCGATATACGTCGATAAATGCAGCTTGCTTACCATTAAAGCGAGTACGTACTGGTGTTTCTTCAAAATCATCTTTTATAGTCGCTATATCACCTAAGCGAATAATAGTGCCATCGGCTTGGTTTTTAACAACAATGCTGGCAAATTCATCTTTACGATATGCTTGCCCTTTAGAGCTTATAAGTACGTCCCCGCCTTCTGTTTTTAAGTTACCAGCAGAAATATCTGAGCTTGAGTTTGAAATAGCACTCGATATTTGTGCCAAGCTTAAATCGTACTGACGAAGAATATCTTGGCTTACTTCAATGGCTATTTCGTAATCACGAACGCCACTTAGCTCTACCTGCGTTACATTAGGTAAACGTAGGATTTGATCGCGTACTGTTTCTGCGTATTCGCGGGTTTCTTTTTCGCCATAGTCACTCGATACGGTAACCGCGATAACTTCACGAATTCGCTCAGCAAGCGCTACTATCGGCTTTTCAGCATCGGCTGGAAAAGTGTTAATTGCGTCTACACGACTTTTTATATCAGCTAAAAGCTCACGAGGGTCGTAACCGCTTTCCACTTCTATTGTCACAGAGCCTGAACCTTCAGAAGAGCGACTAAATATTTGCTTTATGCCCTCTAAATCTTGTACTGCTTCTTCTATTCGTATAGTTACACCTTGCTCTACATCCTCTGGTGTTGAACCACGCAAACTTACATTTACGCTTATCATGTCAGTTTCGAATGAAGGAAATACCTCAAGCGGTATTTTGCTTGATAAGCTAAAAAGTCCCGACAGTAACAGCGTTACTAGCAATAAGTTAGCAGCAACATGGTTTTTGGCAAACCAAGCGATCATGGCTTATCTCCTTGCTTTGCTGCGCGGCGTTTTTTTAGCTCTTCAACACTAATACCCTGCTCTTTTGCTTTTTGCTCAAGCTGCTCTGGCGTCGGGCGCTTTCCTTTACCTTGCCCATTAGCTCCTCGGCTTTTAGGTTGCTCTGTGCTTTGTTCGCCTAAAATACTTACCTGAGTTCCAGAACTCACTTGCCCTAGTGGAGTAATAACCAGTTTATCATTTGGATTTAATCCCGTTTTTATCATCGCTTGTGTCGCATTTTGCCAAGCAAGTGTAATGTCTTTACGCTTAAGTACACCCTCTTCAACAACATAAACATACGTCCCTTGATAAATAGTACTGTTAGGGATTATAAGTGCGTTAGGAACTGTTTTACCGGTAATTTGCGCCTTTATGTATTGCCCTATTTTTATTGGGTACTGGTTATTAGCCGTTGCTTTATATGGGTCGTTAATTTTAGCAACTACGTAAAGCTGTTGTGCACCTTCATCTATAGCACCTTCGGTACGCGCTAGCTGCCCTTGCCACGTTTGCTCACCCACTAAGTCAGAGGTAAATTTAACAATTGAACCTGCTTGATTTTTGGCGCCATCACGATATTGCTCTGGTAAATTTACGAACGGAAGATCTTTATTTTTAATCGGTAAACGAATCTCTACGCTATCGATTGCGTAAATAGTGGCAAGCTGGGTATTGTTAGTAACAACTTGCCCCAAATCAACACTACGGCTGAGTATACGCCCGGCGTATGGCGCGGTTACTTTAGTGCGCTCTAAATCAAGCATGGCTTTTTCAAGTACTGCTTGCGCCGATAAAACTTCTGCTTCGGCTGCTGCAAGTTGTGGTTCACGCAGTACTAAGCTGCTTGCCTGATTTGAGCCGCCAAGGCGTTTCCAATCAGTAATAGCTTGTTGTCCACGCGCTTTTTCTTCTAATAAGCCTTGCTCTGCCGTTAATAAATTGGCTTGAGCAGATTTAACTTCAGCTTGATGATCTCTATCGTCTAGCTTTAAAAGTACGTCGCCCTTTTCAAAAAAGCCGCCTTCTCTAAAGTCATCACTTACTTCAATTATTTGCCCAGATGCCTGAGCAACTAATAAACTTTGTGTACGTGGTTTTACCGTACCGTAGCTATCAATCATCACTTGGTAATTTTGTGGTTTAAGCTCAAGCGCAGCCACGCTTATTGATGCTTTAGGAGGTGAGCCAAAGCGTTTAGCCTCTGGCGGATTACCTTTAATAAACATAACAATTAAAATAGTGGCAATAATAACCACCGCTGGAATAATAATTTTTGCTGTTTTAGTTTTCATCATTATTGCTCTTTAGTTCACTTGAGGGCTTTGCAAAATCACCACCAAGGGCAACGTGTAAGTTAATTCTGTTAGCTATTAATTGGTTTTTAATGTCGATTAAGGAGCTTTGTGCATCGAAAGACCTATCTTGTGCGTCAAGCACCGTAGTGTAAGTTACCAAGCCACTTTGATATTGCTCAAACGACAACTGCTCTGCTGCAAGTGCGTTTTCTTGCGCCTCAAGGGTGCTGCTATATTGTGATTTAAGAGACTGCTGCTGTGAAATCGCATTCTCTACATCACCAAATGCATCGTAAAGCGTTTGCAAATAAAGTTGCTCTTGCTTTTGAGTATTAAGGCGCGCTATTTCTTCATTCGCTTTTAAGCGTCCGCCCTCAAAAAGTGGTGCTGAAATACTACCTAATAACGACCATGCAAGGCTTGATGGAGAAAACAAGTCGCTTACTCTGTCGGTGCTATCACTTAGTGAAGCTGTTAAATCTAAACTTGGAAAGCGTTGTTTGTGCGCATACGCCAATGAAGCGTCGGTGGCTAAAAGATCATACCAACTTGCTCGCAGCGTAGGTTTACGTGTTATAAGTTCAGAAGGTAAGCCTAGTGGAATATCGGTATTAATAACGGGTAAGTCGCTACTAGCAGTAATGGCACCTTTTGGGTATTCACCCAGTAAACGCTCAAGTACACGTGCTGAAGCCGATAGGTTCGCCGTTTGAGTGGCAATGCGAGCGCGTTCAGTATTGAGCTCATTACGAGCTAAATATACATCGAGTGCTTCGTTTATACCTTGGCGATAGCCAGACTCGATAATATCTAGGTTTTGCTGTGCGTTAGCTTCTCTGCGTTTAAATAAATCGAGTAATTGTTGTGATGTAACAACATCAAACCAGCCTGTTACCACATCAGCAACGAGTTGCTGTTTAGCTTGCTCAAACCGTGCCTGTTGCGCTAAATAGTTAAGATTAGCTTCGCGCTTTGAATCTGAAAGCTTACCCCATAAATCAACCTCGTAAGTTAAGTTTAAACTAACTGAACTTGCGTTGTCGTAGCTCACTGGGCGGTTGTCTTTACTACGGCTAGTACGCGTTGATAAATCGAGGCTAGGCCAAAGCGCAGCGCCCGATACTATAAGCTGTTGTTTTTGAATTTCTACATCGTAACTAGTTTGTAAAAGCTGTTGGTTGTTTTTAAGTGCTTGTTGTACAAATTTGTTAAGCGTAGGGTTTTGTAGTTGTGTAAGCCATTGCTCTTGTACTTTTAATACCGAGCTTGATGCTTCTTGCTGCCATTGCTGTGGCATATTATTAGGCGCTTGCATGCGCTGCGACGAGTTAAAATCACTCGCACAGCCGCTAAGCAGCATCACACTAATTGCCAATAGGGTTGGCTTGCATTGCCAAATCATAATTAAACCTAAATTACTGCTATTTATGAACGTAATTCAAGCACTTTGGCAACTTTTGCTCAACCTACTTTACATAACATTACATAGCTAGCGATGAACTAACATAATAGCCAGTTATACGGTAAAAATGAGCAAATGATCAGCAATTTTTAATAATAAAAAATTAACTTTTTGTAGTGTGTCTAAGAGATTATACCAATTCGCTTAATTAAGTGATCTATTTTGAGGTAAGAAAATCGTGTCGATAACAAGGCAAAAATTTCGTTATTTAGTTGCTCTATATCAGAAATTTTTAACGCAGTTAGCGTCAGGTTTAATCCCTAAAATTGATTAAGTATTATTGCGGATTGGTATTAGACATATAGAAACAGAAAAGCCCCGCTATAAGCGAGGCTTTTGAATAAATGGTGCCGACTAACTAAGTCGAACGGATAACTTATACAGACTACTGATTACAAGTCAGTTGCTTTGCTCTTAACTATGGGTATTTTTAATTCTCAAGTTGAAAACAAAAAAGCCTCGCTATAAGCGAGGCTTTTGAATAAATGGTGCCGACTAACCGAGTCGAACGGTTGACCTACTGATTACAAGTCAGTTGCTCTACCAGCTGAGCTAAGTCGGCACACAAAACTGTGTGCTAAGGCACGTTCAATTTTAAAGATTGAGAACTTTTATAAAGCACTTAAAATAAAAAAACCTTGCATAAGCAAGGCTTCTCAATAAATGGTGCCTCGACGCGGAATCGAACCACGGACACGAGGATTTTCAATCCTCTGCTCTACCGACTGAGCTATCGAGGCACATAAAATGTGCTAATTAATTGTTATACTTTACAATTAACTTTAAATAAATGGTGCCGACTAACCGAGTCGAACGGTTGACCTACTGATTACAAGTCAGTTGCTCTACCAGCTGAGCTAAGTCGGCACACAAAACTGTGTGCTAAGGCACGTTCAATTTTAAAGATTGAGAACTTTTATAAAGCACTTAAAATAAAAAAACCTTGCATAAGCAAGGCTTCTCAATAAATGGTGCCTCGACGCGGAATCGAACCACGGACACGAGGATTTTCAATCCTCTGCTCTACCGACTGAGCTATCGAGGCACATAAAATGTGCTAATTAATTGTTATACTTTACAATTAACTTTAAATAAATGGTGCCGACTAACCGAGTCGAACGGTTGACCTACTGATTACAAGTCAGTTGCTCTACCAGCTGAGCTAAGTCGGCACACAAAACTGTGTGCTAAGGCACGTTCAATTTTAAAGATTGATAACTTAAAGTAAATGGTGCCTCGACGCGGAATCGAACCACGGACACGAGGATTTTCAATCCTCTGCTCTACCGACTGAGCTATCGAGGCACATAAACTGTGCTAACTAAAAGTAAAATAATTATTTAACTTTTAGCTTTATAAATGGTGCCGACTAACCGAGTCGAACGGTTGACCTACTGATTACAAGTCAGTTGCTCTACCAGCTGAGCTAAGTCGGCACACAAAACTGTGTGCTAAGGCACGTTCAATTTTAAAGATTGATAACTTAAAGTAAATGGTGCCTCGACGCGGAATCGAACCACGGACACGAGGATTTTCAATCCTCTGCTCTACCGACTGAGCTATCGAGGCACATAAACTGTGCTAACTAAAAGTAAAATAATTATTTAACTTTTAGCTTTATAAATGGTGCCGACTAACCGAGTCGAACGGTTGACCTACTGATTACAAGTCAGTTGCTCTACCAGCTGAGCTAAGTCGGCACACAAAACTGTGTGCTAAGGCACGCGTAATAATGTTTAAACTGTTGATTAAACACCACTACTTTAATAAATGGTGCCTCGACCCGGAATCGNACTGTTGATTAAACACCACTACTTTAATAAATGGTGCCTCGACCCGGAATCGAACCAGGGACACGAGGATTTTCAATCCTCTGCTCTACCAACTGAGCTATCGAGGCACTTAAACAGTGCTAATTAAAAATCTTAAAAGGATTTTTAATGCAATTCCCACTCATCTCTAGCGACTGAGCTATCTGGGCGTGCGGCGTATTAAACGAGTTTTGCCCTTACAAGTCAACTTTTTTTTTCTTCTTTATAACTGTTTGAACGGTTTTCAGACAACTCAGTACATTTTTTATTAATAACGTTCATTTTTACCACAAATCGGGCTATAACTATAAATAAATATAACTAAATCAGACTAAAACCGTAGTGAATTATTTTTTGTAAATGTTACGATTAGCTTAGATACGTACGATAGGGACTTATCGTAGTAAAAACACATCAATTGGAAACAATCAATGCAGAGTAAATTCTCATCGCCAGTTAAAGGCTTACTGCCACTTTTTTTAATCATTAATATTGCTGTAACAGCGCTCGCCATTGTTGCCCACTCATTTTATACACAAACTGAAGTTAAGACAGCCCAACCAGCATCATCTATTAATATTGTAACGCTTGCCGATAGATTAGACTTACCTATGGTTGATGCATTAACTATGTATGGTCAAGGTAAAGTAAAACAGTTACTTGATTTAACCTCCTTATTAGACGGTGACTTTGAATATACTCTATATCGCTTCAATGCTACATCAGATACTCAGTTGGTATATAGCAGCAGTAAACCAGCCATCGCTTCTGTTAAAACTGAAAAGCACTTAAAAGAAGAAGGTATCCTGCATCACCTACTATTGTTAAACGATCAGCCCATTGGCGAGCTTATTATTAAGCAAAACATACCAGCCACGCCTTTAAGCGCTCAAGACTCTCAAGTTATCGCTTACACCATCGCGATAGCGAGTGTTGCTGCATTATTTATACTTACTTTAATGTTTAATATGTACATTAATACGCGCTTACGTAAAAGTACTGACACTCTTACTCAAGAGTTACAGGCAATCACTGAAGATGCTAATTACAATAGTAATGTTGATGAGCAACTTGATATTGGTTTAGGTGTAGTAGCAAAAAACATCAACTTATTGCTACAAAAAGTACAAACTGCAATGAGCGAGAATGACTCTGCACAAAAAGAGCTTTATAAATTACAAAATGGCCTAGAAGCCGAAGTGCAAAATCGTACCTTAGCGCTTGAGCAAGCCACATTAAAAGCAGAGCGAGCAAGCGAAACTAAAACAACATTCTTAGCAACGATGAGTCACGAAATAAGAACACCGATGAATGGTGTTATAGGTACTATTGATTTACTGCGCCAGACCGAACTTGATGGCGCTCAGCATCGTTTAAGTACGATTATTCGTGAATCTGCATTTTCGTTATTGAGCATTTTGGATGATATTTTAGATTTTTCTAAAATTGAGGCTGGAAAGCTAAATATTGACCCGATCCCATTTTCGGTAACCGATACTATTGAAGAAGTTGCTCGTGTGCTCTCATCTGTTGCTAAAAAACGTGAGCTTGATTTAGAGCTAGCAATAGCACCAGATATTCCTATAAATCTTACCGGTGATAGCGTACGTGTACGTCAGGTTCTTTATAACCTATGTAGCAACGCCATTAAATTCACTAGCACTGATGAAAAAACCCAAGGCCATGTAAAAATATCAGTAGAGGTGGTACATAATACGACTGATCACTTTACCTTACGCTTTTGCGTAACTGATAACGGTAAAGGCATGTCGCAGGCGCAACTACGCGAAATATTTAATCCGTTTATTCAAGCCGAAAATTCGATTACCCGAGAATATGGAGGGACAGGTTTAGGTCTTTCTATTTGTAAAAGCTTAACTGAGCTTATGCTAGGTACTATTCATGTAACTAGCCATACAGGAATTGGCAGTGAGTTTACTGTTGAACTGCCGTTTAGCACATCGGGTAGAATTAAGTACGCACACAAAGGTGCATTAAATGGTAAGCAAATTGTTGTAGTTAGTAATCACCTAGAACGTGAAAAAACAATGTACCGTTATTTATCGTTTATGGGCGCTAAAATAGTTTATGCACACACAGAAGAAGAAATTGAAGAGCATCAACATTCGCAAGATATTATTTGGGTGGCTGATGGCATAGACAATATGGATAAAACAAACGCGCTGCTAAGACGCTTATTTTATTCATTAGAGGATTATAAACAACAAGTTGTTGTACTAAGTAAGCTTGATGAAGCGGCTATAAATCATAATAATATTTTTTATATTAATGCCTCTCCTCTATGTAAGTCTAACTTTATGCTGTCTATTTTAGTCGCTGCAGGTTTGCATACACCTAAACAAATTAAAAAAACCAAAACACTTAATAATTATTTAAATGTTGAGCAAGCTCGTAAATCAAACAAATTGGTTCTACTTGTTGAAGATAACCTTCTAAACCAACAAGTGCTCACCGATCAATTACACATACTAGGTTTTGGCGTTGAGATAGCAAACAACGGTGAAGAAGGCTTAGATATGTGGAGAAAAGGTGATTACTCACTTATTTTAACCGACTTACACATGCCTAAAATGTCGGGTTACGATATGGTCGAAAAAATCCGTAACGAAGCAGAGCTATTAGAATCAATTGATGCACAGCCTTATATTATTGCTGTAACAGCAAACGCACTTAAAGGCGAAAAAGAGCGTTGCTTAGCCGTAGGTATAAACGACTTCATTACCAAACCTATAGAGCTAAACGCGTTAGAGGACACTTTAAAACGCTGGAGCGATAAGCAAAGCCAAAACCCAAATGTAGTTATCCATCAAACCATGGCGCTACCTATTGATATGGAAGCAGTTGCTAAATATGTAAATGGTGACGAAGCTAAACAGTTACGCTTTTTCAAAATGTATTTAGAACAAAGCCAAGGGCTAATTAAGGGGATTAATTCAGGCGTTATGGTTAACGATTTAGATGAGATTATTGAAGGGTGTCATCAATTAAAATCGATCTCTAAAACAATTGGTGCCCTAACGGTGGCTGAACTTTCAAGTGCATTTGAAGATAAATGTAAAAAAGGTGAACTCACTACCGATGAATTAATAGACTTAAGAGATAAGTTAGAAATTGAATACTCTAAGGCAGCTCAATTTTTAAAAGAACAAATTAAAATCTCTGAGCAAGAAGATGAGTTAAGTGATTAAATAATCGCACACAAAAAAAGGGCTATTTAGCCCTTTTTTTATGTTCAAAATATTATTTTTCAGGCGGTCGATAACCTTCAATTTCCACATCTTTGTTTTCAAACAAAAAGCCAACCATTTGCTCTTCTAAAAATGTGCGGTGCTCTGGGTCCATCATATTTAAATGCTTTTCGTTAATAAGCATTGTTTGCTTATGCTGCCACTGACCCCACGCTTCTTTAGAGATGTTATTAAAAATCTTTTCACCAACTTCACCAGGGTATAACTGAAAGCCAAGCCCTTCGGCTTCTTTTTGTAACTTTTGACAAAATACTGTACGTGCCATGATTGATTCTCTCTAACGCTAAATATGGGGCTATTCTATACTATTGCTGTAATTTGTTTAACCAACTTTTTAGTTGGCGCTGCTAGGCCAACCTCTATTGATTGATCAAGCGGATACCACACTAATTGTTTGTCATTTACTACATCAGGAATGTTCTTAACATTGAGCACATGCGGATTAATCTTCAGCTCAAAATGTGAAAACACATGAATAAACGCTTCAAGCTCTACTAAGTCGGCTTCTAATCCTTGCTGAGCTAAAAACATTTGAAGCTCCTCGTACTCATTAAATTCAAAAAAGCCAAATAGTCCTCCCCAAATACCGCTGTTAGGGCGTTTTTCCATAAGCACTTTATCGCCGCACTGAATAATTAACTGATGACAACTCTTCTTCGGCACTGCTTTTTTAGGTTTAGAATGTGGAAACTCTTTTACTTTACCTGCATTAAAAGCACCACAACCTGAATTTAATGGGCAAGCCTCACAATCAAAACGACTGCGTGAGCAAACACTCGCACCTAAATCCATCATAGCTTGATTAAATTCGGTGACATTATTTTTAGGTGTTAATTGCTCTGATAAGTGCCAAAGCTGGTTTTCGACTTTTTTAACACCGTACCAACCTTCTATCATAAAGTAGCGCGCTAAGACTCGCTTAACATTCCCATCTAAAATTGGATGATGCTGCCCAAGCGACAATGATAAAACAGCCCCGGCAGTAGAGCGTCCTATTCCCGGTAAATCCATTACTTCATCAAGCGTTTGCGGAAATTCGCCTTGGTACTTGTCACGTACTATTTTAGCTGTTTTATGTAAGTTACGCGCACGAGCGTAATACCCTAAGCCGGTCCAGTGATGCAGTACTAAATCTTCATCAGCATCGGCTAAAGCAATAATATCTGGAAAGCTTTGCATAAATTTTTCAAAATATGGGATAACAGTAATAACTTGAGTTTGCTGGAGCATCACCTCAGACACCCAAACTTTATAAGGTGTTTTACCCAACTGCCATGGAAGTGTTTTACGCCCATGAAGGTGATACCAATCAACGACTTGATTAGAAAACGAATTAGACTGTTCTTTATTTAAATCCAACATATTGTACTTTTACTGATGCTCAATGGCGGCTCAGTCTATTGTAGTTAATAAAAAGATCAAGCTATAGGGCGTGTAAAACCAGCTAATACTTGTGATTGCGGGCTCGGTCAGGGATAATATGCAACCATTTTTAAACACATTGTTTTTGTCAGGCCAATAATATGAGTGAATCAAGCAACACTAACCTTGAGCAAGCTAAGCAAGAAGGTAAATACATCCGCACCATTCGCAGTTTTGTAAAACGCGAAGGTCGATTAACCAAAGGCCAAGCCGCTGCAATCGAAAAATGCTGGCCAACAATGGGCCTAGAGCATAAAAACGGTATGCTTGATTTAAGCGAAGTTTTTGGCAACAACAACGATGTAGTAGTAGAAATTGGTTTTGGTATGGGTAAATCGCTTGTCGAAATGGCAACAAATGCCCCTCACCTAAACTTTATTGGTATTGAAGTACACCGCCCAGGCGTTGGTGCTTGTTTAATGGATGCCGATGAAGCAGGCATTACTAACTTACGTATTTTTGAACACGATGCAGTTGAAGTACTTGCAGACTGTATACCTAATGAAAGCTTAACAACACTACAGTTGTTTTTCCCTGATCCTTGGCATAAAAAGCGTCATCATAAACGCCGTATTGTACAAACTGAGTTTGTTGAAAAACTAAGAGCCCAACTGAAAATGGGTGGCGTTTTTCATATGGCAACAGATTGGGAAAACTATGCAGAGCATATGCTCGAAGTAATGAATGTAGCTCCTGGTTTTAAAAACCAATCAGAAACAAACGATTATGTTCCACGTCCAGATTTGCGCCCGCTTACTAAGTTTGAGCAGCGCGGACATCGCCTAGGTCATGGCGTGTGGGATTTAATGTTTGAACGTACTGAGTAATTTGTAACTTTAAGCACTCACTTTTATTTTTAATAAAACTAAACATACTGTAAGGCAAAGCCATTTATGAGCGTACTAACCAACCCAAGTTTACTGTTACTTCGTAATAGCGAGGCACTAACGGGCAAATCTATCTTGGTGGTCAACTTTGTTCAAGATGGCTTTTTAACAGAGCTTAAAAAACTTAACCCGCAAAGCAAGGTAACTGCATTTAGCTACAACCATGCTAACGGTGAGTTTGCTAAAAACACCAAAGACGTTGAGGTTTGTGTAAATCACACAATACCTGGTAACGGCTACGATTTAGTTATTCTTTACTATCCTAAATCAAAACCTGAGTTATTAATGGCGCTTGATAATATTAGATCTGCTATTACTGACGATGCCGAACTATTGGTGGTAGGTGAAAACAAAAGTGGTGTTAAATCAATTGAAAAGCAATTAGCTGGTAAAGCTGAGTTTAGTAACAAAATTGATTCAGCTAAGCACTGCGTTCTTTACTCATTTGCTGAGATTACCCAGCATCCTGACTTTGATATTACGACCTACCATAAAAAGTTTGTTGTTAATGTTGCCGACACCGAGTTTACAGCTATTAGTGTCCCAGGGGTGTTTAATCACGGTAGTTTAGATATGGGAACGAAAGTTCTACTCGAAAACGCACCGACAATTAAGCAAGGTAGGGTTCTCGACTTTGGCTGTGGCGCAGGTTTAATAGCAACCTTTTTAGGGCTGCATAATCCAGCACTTGAGTTTGTGTGTAGTGATGTAAGTGCACTGGCAACTTACGCAACACAGCAAACTCTAAAGCTTAACAGCATCAAAGGCGAAGCGATATTAAGTGACGGCCTTAAAAGCATTACCGGTAAGTTTGATTTAATTATTAGCAATCCACCTTTTCATACAGGTATTGCAACCGACTACACAGTAGCAGAAACATTTTTAGCAAATGCAAAACAGCATTTAACTAAAGTAGGAAAGCTGAATATTGTTGCTAACAGCTTTTTAAAATACCCGCCTATTTTAGAAACGCAATTTGAAAGCTACCAAACGGTATTTAAAAATAACAAGTTTGCCGTATATAGCAGCTAGTATTATTTTTAAAAATGCTTGAGTGCAAACGCGCTCAAGCTAACCTTCGCATAAATATAAGAATTAATTTAGCTTTTTTCCTTCATTTTCTCCCGTCTTTGCTAAACTAAAACTCTAAATAATCAAAATTAATTCAGGCGATAACGAAATAATGCCTAAAAAAGTTCATCAAAGTAGCATTCGCAAAGCACTCATAAATTTAATTATGCTTATTACAGCTATTTGCTTGTCGCTATCTATTTCGATATCTACTTATTTAAGCGTAAAAGAGCAAAAGCAATTAATCATTAATAAACTCGTCATACTTTCTGAAATTGTAGCTTTTGATGCTGGTAAATCAGTAGTTGAAGATGATAGAAAAACAGAAGAAAAACGCCTCAAGTCATTTGAAAATATCCCCCTTGTAAAAAACATACATATTTATTCAATAGAAAAAGCATCTCAAAAACCTGTTTTTTTTATTAGCTTTAATGCAAAAAAAACGCCTCCGGTGCCGTTAAGAATAGACAGTGTTGATGAGCTAAAAACGCCACGAATTACGAGCGATAATATTGAACTAACCCGCCCTATTTACGATAACGAAAAGTTGGTAGGTTATGTATATATGCGAGGGAGCCTCGAAAGTTTAGAGACTTATATTGAGAGAAAAATATTAATAGACGTGCTATTAACTCTATTAATTTTAATCGTTGTTTACTTTATTGCTATAAAAGTTCAACGACGTATAGCCAAGCCAATAGAGCAGTTAAGCATGCTATTGCAGGATGTATCTAAAAATCATAACTATGATGCACGCGCGCCAATAACCGATGTAAAAGAAATAACCGCTCTTTCAAATAGTTTAAATATCATGCTTACACGTACCAAAAAGCAACTTGAGCGCCACGAAAAAGATAAACAAGAAATAAAACAACTAAACCAGAGCCTTGAAGAAAAAGTAAACCAGCGAACAATCGCTCTCAGAGAAGCAAATCAAGAGCTTTTATCAACCCTTGAGAGAATGCATCAGTACCAAACGCAAATTGTTGAAAACGAAAAAATGGCATCGCTTGGGCAAATGGTTGCTGGGGTTGCTCATGAAGTGAATACACCAATAGGGCTAGGTATTACAGGCTCTACATTACTTCGAGATAAACTGGCAGATATACAGCAAAGCTTTGACGATAAAAAACTTACCTCAAGCCATCTAAAACGCTTTATAGATGAAGGTATTGAAAACTTAGACTTAATTTATCGTAATCTAAATCGTGCCGCAGACCTGATATCTAACTTTAAAAAAGTGGCCGTTATTCAAGATGACGGTGTTAATACCCATATTAATGTACATAAATTAATAAGTGATGTTTTAACATCGATTCAATCTGAACTACTGCCTAAAAAGCCTGTCGTTATTATTAACTGTCCGACCGACTTGGCTATTCATAGTAAGTCTGAACCTCTGCAACAAGTGTTTCAGCAGTTGCTCATGAACTCTGTGATTCATGGATTTATAGGTAAAGAAAATAATGAAATTCGCTTTGACGTAGAACTGGTAGGGAAAAAATTAACAATAGTTTATTCTGACAATGGTCAAGGCGTTGATAAAAACATTAAAAATAGAATTTTTGACCCGTTTGTAACTTCAAAGCGCGGACAAGGCGCAAGCGGCTTAGGCATGCACTTGGTCTACAACCTAGTAACACAAGCACTTGGCGGAAGAGTTATGTTTGATCTTGAAGAAAAACACGGTGCTCGCTTTATAATTACTATTCCTTAAATAAAGATCACTAAAAAGTGCATATATTTAAAATTTATCCTTGAATTAGCATTTAATGACCTCATTAATGAGGCATGTGATAAGCGCGTAACATTATTTAATTGCATTAAATAAATATTACCAAGCGATTTATGAACTTTTTTATCTTTGCTGTATCACATACATTGATGAAAGGTTAGAAAGTGATATAGTTTTGCTTTGAATTAGTCTGATTATTTTAAGTACCTTGTTTGATTGAATGATGTATCAATTATTAAAGGAAAATGGCTTCGACTTTATGATTCAAATAGCTACATCCACGTATATATCAATTAAACAGTAGTTTTTGCACTGCCCTTTTTAGTAGACTTTGGACACCCTACTGTTTTATTTTTATCCAATTTGTTTTTTCCTTGTTAACAAATGGGTATAATCCTATAATCTCTAGTAATCGGTTATAAATTCGTCACCGGTTTTTTTATAAATAAAATATTCCAAAAGGTTAATT
The DNA here is from genome assembly GCF_015864765.1 of Pseudoalteromonas sp. NZS11. Taxonomy (NCBI): domain Bacteria; kingdom Pseudomonadati; phylum Pseudomonadota; class Gammaproteobacteria; order Alteromonadales; family Pseudoalteromonadaceae; genus Pseudoalteromonas; species Pseudoalteromonas sp. NZS11. The sequence continues at coordinate 151,896 of NZ_JADYWP010000005.1, forward strand.
AATAATGCAAACGCCAGTCATTCTAATCGTAGAAGATGAAGACGTAACTCGACTGAACCTAGTTAGTTTATTTGAAGCTGAAGGGTACAAAGTTATTGAAGCCATTGATGGCGATGATATGCATGACAAGCTTACAAATAACGATGACGTTAATCTTGTAGTTATGGATATCAACCTTCCTGGTAAAAACGGTCTTATTTTAGCCCGTGAATTACGCCAAAAGCGTAAAGTAGGTCTTATATTCCTAACGGGTCGTGACAACGATGTTGACCGTATTTTAGGTCTTGAAATTGGCGCAGATGACTACGTTACTAAGCCATTCAACCCGCGTGAATTAACTATTAGAGCTCGCAACCTTATTACTCGTACTGCTTTAGGCGGTGAAGAGTCAGCACTAGAAACAAATGGTGTTATTACGTTTAACGGTTGGGAACTTGATGAAAATAGCCGCTGTCTTACTTCTCCAAATGGCGATGCTAAACGTTTACCAAAAGGTGAGTACAGAGCACTTCGTTTAATGCTTGATTCTCCAGGTCGTATTTTTAGTCGTGAGCAATTAATCAAGCACATGACAGGCCGTGAGCTTCGCGCAAATGACCGTACTGTTGATGTTACTATTCGTCGCATTCGTAAGCATTTTGAAAGTGATAACTCAACGTCAGAGTTAATCAGCACCATCCATGGTGAAGGTTACCGTTTCATTGGTAAAATTGACGCTTAATTAGAGCTAATTAGTTTTACTCTAATTGCTGTAAAAATAAATGAAGGGCTTTTTGTCCTTCATTTATTTTATCTGCTAAAACATCTAACCACTGCTTCAACATTTCATCAGATTCATCAATCGCACCATGCTCCATTATTTTGGCATGAAGCTGCACATCATTTAAACCTACCGATCCAGCCGCACCTTTAAGTTTATGCGCTACTGATTCATACTCTTCTCTATCGCCGGTATTTAATGAGGTAAGTAATTCTTGCTGATATTGTGGACTTAGCTTTTCGAATAACTGACTACTGCGTCTAAATACAACTAAGCCCATCGAATTTACAAAGTCTTCTATTGTTTCAATATCTAATAAGTGTGCATCAATGCCCTCTAGCGCTTCTTCACTTACTTTTAGCTGTGGCTCTGTGCATTCACTTTGCTTAATGCCAAATAAGTCAGCCAGCATTTTATCAAGCTTAACTGTGTTAATTGGTTTAGCCAACGCACCTTGTATTGATATACCTTCAAGCTCTTTTTCAGCACTGCGTACATTGGCAGTTAAAGCAACAATAGGTAATTTATCGAAGTGGCTATCTGAGCGTATTTGCTTAGCAACCACGTCACCGTTTATATCTGGCAATTGCATATCGAGTAGTACTAAATCTAAGTCATCTTCGGTTTCGACAAACGAGAGCGCATCTTCACCGGTTTCAGCCCATAACACTTCATGCCCGCGTTGCTCTAATAGGTTTGTAGCAATTTCGGCGTTCAGAGGCACATCTTCTACTAGCAGAATATACAAACCACGGCCAACATAACTTTGCTCTGTTGGTGCAACACATAAACTAAGCGGTATTTGCACTGTAAAACAACTTCCTTCGCCTTCAGTACTATTTACCGTAATTATCCCTTTCATTGCACTTACAAGTGCTTTAGTTACAGCTAAACCAATACCGGAGCCTATCGCGTTAGTGCCTTTTAAATCCGGCGCTTTGTAATACATATCAAATATATGGGCAAGTTGCTCTGGTGGAATACCTTGACCGGTATCTAGTACCTTAATAACTAACCATGGGCCTTCTACGCGATTTTCTCTGCTGCATTCGAGTGTTACTTTGCCTTGCTGAGTAAACTTAACGGCGTTGTTAATTAAGTTCCAAACAACTTGGCGTAATCGAGTCGGATCGAGCTGCGCGTAAACATCAAGTATGCCATTGCGCTTAATATCAAACTCAAGCTCTTTTTGCTCTGCTATTAAGCCTGCAAAATTAACTACATCGTTTATAAAGTCTGACACATTAATAGAATTGGTTGCTATATCGAGCTGATCTCTATCTATTTTATCTAAATCTATAATATCGTTAAAAATATTACCGAGTGTTTCAGCACTCGAAAAAATAGTATTGCCCCAACTACGCTGCTGCTTATTAAGCTCTGTGTCTAATAACATACGCGTTAAACCAACAATGCCATTTAAAGGAGTACGTAGTTCATGGCTCAGCGTAGCAATAAACTTACCTTTGTCTTTATAGGCAGTTTCGAGTGCTTGTGCTGCTTCTTTACGGCTAGTGATATCACGACCAAAGCCCAGTAAACCAATGTAGTCACCGTCATCATTTATAAAAGGTAATTTACGCAGCTCAAACCAACGTGTTTCACCATTTACTTCATAGCCTACATCTATAGTTAGTGCTTTATGGCTTTGCTCTACTTCTTTATCGGTTGCCAAAACTTCAGCTAAAAAATGACTCGGGAATATCTGCTCAACCGTTTTTCCTATTAACTCACTACTTGATTTTCCCATTACCTCTTCAAACATTTTATTACAGCCGGCAAATACACCGTTGTTATCGCGGTAATAAAATAGATCGGGAGATGAATCAACGATTGAGCGTTGCAACATACTTTGTTGGGCAAGTTCTTGTTGTGTTTTTTTACGCTCAGCAATTTCTCGGCGCAGCTCTTCAATAGCGCGATGCTTGGCATGAAATGCCATTTTACGCTCATCAATTTCAATATTTAAACGACTAATGTTGTCTTTTAGGGTTTGGTTTAAGAGCTTCTCCTGCTTGGTTGCGCTATCTAAATAAGCATACGAGGCATCTAATTGACGAATTGAATTAAGTAATACACTTATAATTAAAGGAGAAACTACAGCCGTAAAAAATACCACAGCCAAAATATCAACAAGGTGTAATTCGCCTATCGCAACATAATAAAACATGCTCGATAAAATAAGAGATACAGTTAAAAATAAAGTGTAACAAATAGCTGCGGTTTTAAATTCACCAAATCGCGTTATTGAGCTGGAAAGTACCCGAGCCCAAGGGCTCAAAGAATAATCGGTCATACGTAATTTTATCTCTTAGCTGTGTGCTTAAATATAAAGAAGGCAATGCGCATGTATAAACATACCATTTTCCCAGATTTTAGCATTTTTCTCCTACCACTACCCATGTTGTGCGATAAAAACAGAATTTTTCATGTTTGATTTTGCTCATCTCTTAAACTCATCATTTCAGCAATAAATTATTTAGTGTAAAATGCCCCGCTTTATTATCTCCAAAATACGAGTAGCGCACATGCAAACCAATATGCCAGATATAGCAGACACTGCACCCGCTTTACAAACAGGTAAATTAGACTGGGTTGGCATGGGCGAAATCGAACTGCCATTTATTTTTGAGTCACGAGACTTATCTCCAGTTACAGTAAATGCCAAAGCTCGTGCATTTGTAAATTTGCATAAAGAAGATGCCAAAGGCATTCATATGTCACGTCTATTTTTAGCACTTGACCTGCTTTCGACTGAGCAGCAAGTCAATCCGCAAACAATAGCGCAAGCACTCGATACCTTTATAACTAGCCACGAAGGGCTGAGCGATAAAGCACAAATTGAATTTAAATTTGAATTACCGCTACGCCGTAAATCACTATTAAGTGGTAAAGCAGGCTGGAAAAGCTACCCAGTTGTACTTACCAGTACAATTGAAAATAACATTATTAGCTACGAGCTAACCGTAGATGTTACCTATTCTTCAACATGCCCTTGTTCTGCAGCACTTGCGCGCCAGCTTATACAAAACGCGTTTAACGAAAAGTTTAACCAAGAAACCTTAAGCCAAAAAGATGTGCACGAATGGCTAGGCACTACACAAGGCATAGTTGCTACACCTCACTCGCAGCGCTCTATTGCCAACGTAAAAGTAAAGCTTGATAGCAATATTCAACAATTTGACGTAGTGACTCTAATAAACACCCTCGAAGCTGAACTTAAAACGCCTGTACAAGCGGCAGTAAAACGCGAAGACGAGCAAGAATTTGCCCGTTTAAATGGTCAAAATCTTATGTTTTGTGAAGATGCAGCGCGTAAAATTAAAGCTTTATTAGAAACAGATAATTACAGCGATTACTGGCTACAAATAAACCACTATGAATCACTCCATGCACACGATGCTGTAGCTATTGCGGTTAAAGGTATTGAAGGTGGATACAAAGCTTAATAGCTACATCGTTTTAGCTTTTACAAACAGTTGGTAATTATTTTATAACTCATACTTTTTAGGCACGTAAATTGCTTTATTTGAGCAGTGTCAATTTGTTGTTATGGAGTTACCGTATGGAATTCGCTTTATTATTAATTCTAGTATTAGTTGTCGGGGCTTCTGTTGTTGCGTCAAAATTTAATGACGATGGCGGAAACCCGTATCCTTTTACCCGCAAGCAAACTGTTTTTACGCAGGTTGAAGGCGCTTTTTTAAATCTTCTCGAGCGTGCTGTAGGCGATCAATATAAAATTGTTAGTCGCGTTAAGCTAATTGACGTTATTGACTGTAAGCAAGGTCTTTCTATTAAATCTAAACGTGCTGCTTTAGCTAAAGCTAAAAATAAGCAACTCGACTTTGTATTAATCGATAAAGAAAAACTAACTATTGTTGCGGCCGTTGACCTAGTTAACAATGCCAATAAAGATGGCCACAAAGCTCAACGTGACTGGTTTGTAAACGGTGCACTAGAGTCTGCGGGCATTCCACATATTCGTATGAAAGTTAAATCGGGCTACCGTCCATCAGAAGTACGCGATGCAATTATGTTTAAACTTGGTAAGCCTGCAGCAACACAAACGCAGCGCCCTGTTCGTAATCGCTCACATAAGCCAGCGGTACTTTCACCTTCTCAAGCCAAAGCACAAACAACTGCTTTAGCTGAAATTTAAAAACCAAATTAAATACTCTCCTAAAAAGTATTTAAAGCGAGCTCATAAACAAGCTCGCTTTTTTGTTTTTTATTGCTAACTTCACGTATAATCAAGTGATTCAAACTCAGGAATTAAACATTATGAATGTTGGTATTATTGGCGCAATGGAGCCAGAAGTTAAAATTTTACGTGAAGCGATGCAAAACCCACAAATTTTAACTAAAGCAGGTTTCACTTTTTATACTGGTGAATTGGCTGGTAACACAGTAACACTTGTACAATCTGGTATTGGTAAAGTAGCATCAACAATTGCAACTACCTTACTGATTGATAACTTCAAACCTGATTGCGTAATTAACACAGGCTCTGCCGGTGGATTCGATCCTTCTCTAAGTGTTGGCGACGTAGTAATTTCGTCAGAAGTACGTCATCACGATGTAGATGTTACTGCTTTTGGCTACCAAATTGGCCAAGTACCACAAATGCCAGCAGGCTTTGCAGCTCACCCTAAATTAGTTGAAGCAGCACAACAAACAATCGAACAAATCAGTGATGTTAAAACACTTGTTGGCTTAATTTGTACTGGTGACACATTTATGTGTGACCCTGTGCGTATCGATAAAGCACGCAGTGATTTTCCTACAATGCTTGCCGTTGAAATGGAAGGCGCTTCAATTGCACAAACGTGTTTTACGCTTAACACACCATTTGTTGTAATTCGCTCAATGTCTGATATAGCAGGTAAAGAGTCACCACAATCGTTTGAAGAATACCTAGAAACAGCATCAATCAACTCATCTAAAATGGTTGTCGCACTTTTAGAAAAGCTAACTGCAGTGTCTCTGTAAATGCTTAGCAATATTGTTCAAAACCACTTGGACTTTATTGCCTTCATACTAGCGCTCCTTGCTGAGCGCTTTATTCCCCTTATTAGCTGGTATCATCCTAATACAGCGTTAAATGCTGTTTTTAGTGCTATTGGCAAGCGCATATACAAAAGCAAAGAACCTAAAAGCTATCAATATTTGGCAGCTATACTCGCAAGCACGCTCATTTTAAGTGTCATTCTCATTATTGTAGTGCTACTACTCGAGTTTGCTTTTTACCCTGAATTACTCGCAGGTCTTATTTTATACTTATGCTTAGAAAGTAAGAGTATTGATAAAAAAGCACTTCGCATTGCAAAGCTAACTAAACAAAATCAAAAATCGACAGCACGCGAATTACTAAAACCACTGCTTGCCCGTGAAGTTAATAGGCTTTCATCTCCTGGTATTATTAAAGCATTAATTGAAAGCTTAATACTGCGCACTGCTCGATACTATTTCGTAGTTATATTTATATTTTTAGCCTTTGGCCCTATTGCTGCCCTCGCCTATCGATTGCTTACTTTAATACAACAAGCCTGGCGTAGTGATATATCCCCAAATAGCTACTTTTTAAAACCGCTTAAAACTCTCTTGTTTATTATTGAGTATATTCCAATGCGCTTACTCGCTTTAACTATTGCAGCAAGTAGAGCGAGCAAACAAAGCATGCACTACATAAAGCATTATGGCAGACATTTTTACCAAACAAATACAGGTTGGCTACTAAGCACATGCTCTGCATCACTTGGTGTGCAGCTGGGCGGGCCTGCAGTTTATTTAGGTACTCGCTTTAATAAAATGCGTATTGGTACTGATAGACTACCTACACCCGAGGATGTACCTGTAATAATTAATAGATTAAATCAGGCGCGTGTATTTTGGTTGTTAGTAATTGTAAGTATTGAAATATTAAAAGTGATTTAGTGACTATTTAGTGACTACCTCGTAACTAATTTTTCAGCCAAAATACGAGCACAAAAAAACCAGCCTAGGCTGGTTTTTTAGTTTTCAAACGGTATTTAAGCTACAGTGATGTTTGCAAACTTACGTTTACCTACTTGGTAAATAGCTGTTGTGCCTTTTGCTATTTCAAGTTTGGTGTCAGTGATTTTATCTTCACCGTTAAGTTTAACTGCACCTTGCTTAATCATACGCATTGCTTCTGATGTACTTACTACTAAATTTGCTTCTTTAAGCAAGTTAGCAATTAAAATAGTATCTTCTGCAATAGTGATTGTCAGCTCTGGGATTTCATCTGGTAACGCTTTTTTCTGAAAACGCTGAATAAAATCATCATGTGCACCTTGTGCATCAGCTTCACTATGAAAACGAGCAATTAACTCTTTAGCTAGTTCTATTTTAATATCGCGCGGGTTAGTACCTTGCTCAACACGTTCTTTTTGATCTGCAATTTCTTCAATAGAAAGCGCGCTTAATAAATCGTAATAACGCCACATTAGCACATCACTAATTGACATTATTTTACCAAACATATCGTTTGGCGCATCAGTAATACCAATGTAGTTACCAAGCGACTTAGACATTTTTTGAACGCCGTCAGTACCTTCAAGTAATGGCATCATTAATACTGTTTGCGGCTTTTGGCCTTCAACTTTTTGTAGCTCACGACCCATGAGCAAGTTAAAGCGCTGATCTGTACCGCCCAGTTCAACATCTGACTCTAGTGCAACCGAATCCCAACCTTGTACCAGTGGATATAAAAACTCGTGAATTGCAATTGGTTGACCGCTGCCGTAACGCTTTTTAAAGTCATCACGTTCAAGCATGCGCGCTACTGTTTGGTTAGCAGCAAGTTTTATCATACCTGCAGCGCCTAACTTTTCCATCCAAGTAGAGTTAAATGCAACAGTGGTTTTAGCAGGATCTAGAATTTTGAATACTTGTTCTTTATATGTTTCGGCATTGGCTAGTACGTCTTCGCGAGTAAGTGGTTTACGCGTTACGTTTTTACCTGTTGGGTCACCAATCATGCCAGTAAAGTCACCAATTAAGAAAATAACCTCATGACCTAAATCCTGAAAGGTTTTCATTTTATTAATTAGTACAGTGTGCCCTAAATGTAAATCAGGGGCTGTAGGATCAAAGCCAGCTTTTATTTTTAGCTTTTTGCCCGACTTTAGTTTCTCAACTAGTTCGTCTTCAATTAATATTTCTTCTGCACCGCGTTTTATCTCTGCTAGAGCGGTTTGTAAATCCACTTTGTGTTACTCCAAAATTCTGCCTACGAAGGGGCGGACTAGTTACTTGTAATCACGGTTTAATATAGGTTTAAACCGAATATATATATGTAGCTAACATAACAAATTTCTACCTAATTAAAATAACTTTTTAAGTTATTAATGCAACTAAACAAAATGAATTGAGTCTTAGTTAGATAGGACGTTAAAAAAGGCTTCCTAACCCTGATTTTAGCGTAGTTTAAGGTTAGTTTAAATCTACAAAGCACTAGTATTCGTACATTATTAAGTATATCCTGCAATATTATGTATTTATTATCTTGACAGCAGAAAAAGGCACGTTATGGTTCACGTGGTTAACACTCTCCCAAAAAAACACAAATTGCTTATTTTAGGTTTAGTTTCTGCTATTGCCGGCTTGGCATTTCTTCCTTCTGAAAAAGCGACTGCTTCTAAAGACAATAATGCAGATGCATTAGAGATAGGCAAGCGCTATGAGTTACAAGTTAAAGTTGATGACAACGAAAAATTAACTGAGTTAAATTCAGAGCAAGCAGCAGAAAAGTTACCAGAATACGACTTTGTCGATCATAAAGTTAAAAATGGCGACAATTTAGCAATTATCTTCAAACGTGCTGGTTTTTCAGCTCAAACGCTCCATAAACTAATTAACACTAACGCAGAAACGCGCAAGCTAACTAAAATTCACCCTGGTGAAATACTTAGCTTTGCGACAGCTGAAGATGGCTCTTTGGCTCAACTGCGCTATGTGATTTCAAAAACCGATACTTTATTTGTTACCTTAAATGAAGAAGGTAACTACGATACAGCTATTGATAGTAAAGAAATTGAAACGCTAACCAAAACCGCTGGCGGCGAAATATCTAACAACTTTTGGACTTCAGCAATAGCGGCAGGTTTAAGCGAACGTCAAATAATGAACTTTGCTGACATATTTGGTTGGGATGTTGATTTTGCAAACGACATTCGTAAAGGCGATGTGTTTGGCTTAATTTACGAGTCTCATTATGTTGATGGCGAGTTTATTGGTACCGGTAAAATTATTGCCGCTGAATTTGTAAACCAAGGTCAGCGCTTTGCAGCGATTCGCCATACCGACGGCAATTTTTATACGCCTGAAGGGCGTAGCATGAAAAAAGCATTTTTACGTGCACCTGTAAGCTTTAAGTATATTAGTTCGAGCTTTAATCCTCGTCGCTTACACCCAGTTACTGGGCAAGTTAGAGCACACCGTGGTATCGACTTTGCGGCACGCACTGGCACACCGGTGGTTGCATCAGGTAACGGTAAGGTAGTTAAAGCGGGTTACAGCAAGTACAACGGTAACTACGTATTTATTAGCCATGGCACACAATATGTAACTAAGTACTTACACCTAAATAAGAAACTAGTTAAAACGGGCCAAAAAGTTAAACAGGGCCAACAAATTGGTACTGTAGGTTCTACGGGTCGTGTTACTGGCGCGCATTTACACTATGAATTTTTAGTAAATGGCGTTCACCGTAATCCTAAAACAGTAAAACTTCCTAAGTCAGAGCCACTACCTCGCTCAGAACTTGCTAAGTTTAAACCGATTGCAGATAACTTTATTGCCCAACTTGAGCGCAATCGCGAGCTACAGTTAGCACTTAAATAAAGTTTATTAATAAACATTAAAAAAGCCTTTGCAGGTTAAACCTGCAAAGGCTTTTTTGTATACGCTAAAAACCATTAATACATTAATACATAAATGAGCTGAATCACTAAAGACACCATCACTAATGGCCAAATATATTTGCTGTATTTGGTTGCACCGTTGAGCCCTATTTTACTTTGATATTTTTCAAGCAATGGAATAAATATCGCTAGCGCGACAAACAAACCAATTAAAATAACGAATATATTCATATCAATGCCCTTCTTATGGTAGCTCATGGCCTTTAGCGCTTACATAAAGTGCATACCAATGCTCACGAGTTAGTTGTACGTTTACAGCATCACAAGAGGCTTTAATACGCTTGGCATTAGTTGTTCCAATAATAGGCTGAATAGATGCGGGATGACGCAGTAACCATGCAATGACTATAGCCTCAGCAGAAGTATCATAAAGTGCAGCCAGCTTATTAACTAAAAGACTGGTGTTGATATCTGCCTGAGATGCGTTTGATAAATCACTGCCGCTGTATAATCCTTGGCATAAACTGCCCCAGCTTTGAATTTGAATTTCAAAATGGCGACAATACTCAATACTACCGGGCGTAAAATTAAGATCCTTACCGTCACTATTACCGGCATATACACCCTCATCAACAAACTGATGTTTTTGTAAACTAGCCTCAATTTGATTAGCCACAATCGGCATATCAAGTGCATGCTGTAAAAAATTCATTTGGTGCTGCTGCATATTAGATACTGCAAAATTGCGCACTTTACCGCTTTCTTTTAAGCAACTAAATATACGAGCAATTTCGTTAACTTCCATGAGTGGATCAGGACGATGTAGCATAAGTACGTCTAAATAGTCTGTATTTAATCGTTTTAATGATGCTTCAACTGATTGCTCAATCCACTTTGATGAAAAATCATAGCGCTTTGGCCCTAAGTCATCTTCAAAACGAATCCCACACTTAGATTGAATATACATGTGCTCTCTAAGCTCTGGTCGCTCGCTTAATGCTTTACCAAAAACCTGCTCCGCTTTACCAAAAGTATAAATATCAGCATGGTCAAAAAAGTTAATGCCACCTTCAATAGCGTTATCTATGCATTCATGAGTTTGCTTAACATGTGCATCAGTGATTGCGTCTTTATTCCAACCGCCGCCCAGACCCATGCATCCGAATACAAGTTTACTAACATGAGGTAAGTGCTTTGCTAAAGGTGTGTGAAGCATGATAACTATCCTTAAAATTTTGAAGAGCTGTTACTGTAAACAAAAAGCGCTGAACAAGAAACTATTTAGCGGTGAACAAATTAAGAACAAAAAAAAGCGCAGTAAACTGCGCTTAATGGTTAATCTATTTTAAATTACATTATTAGCCAACAAGTGCTAATAAAATACCCGCAGCAACTGCACTACCAAGTACACCCGCTACGTTGGGTCCCATAGCATGCATAAGTAAAAAGTTATGTGGGTTGCTTTCAAGGCCAACTTTATTAACTACTCGTGCCGCCATTGGCACAGCCGATACACCTGCAGCCCCAATTAATGGGTTTATAGGTGTTTTAGATATGCGGTTAAGTCCTTTTGCCATAAATACGCCAGATGCCGTACCAATTGCAAAAGCCAGTGCGCCAAGCACTAAAATACCAATCGTCTCAACAGTTAAAAACTTATCTGCAGCAAGCTTTGAACCTACAGCTAAACCTAAAAATATAGTTGTAACATTGATGATTTCGTTTTGAGCACTGTTACTTAATCTATCAACAACACCCGACTCTCGCATTAAGTTACCTAAACAAAACATACCTACAAGCGGTATAGCAGCCGGTAAAAACATAGCCGTTAAACTAAGCACCATAAGAGGGAAAATAATCTTTTCCTTTTTAGATACTTTGCGAAGCTCTGGCATCTTAATTTTACGTTCTTCTGGGGTTGTTAACGCACGCATAATTGGCGGTTGAATAATTGGTACTAATGCCATATATGAGTATGCTGCTACCGCTATTGCACCAAGTAAATCAGGAGCCAGTTTTGACGCTAAAAATATTGCAGTCGGTCCATCTGCACCACCAATAATTGCAATAGCCGATGCGTCCTGTAGAGTAAACTCAAAGCCTGGCACATAGTTAAGTAATATTGCGCCAAACAGTGTAGCAAAAATACCAAACTGTGCAGCCGCACCTAATAACAACATACGTGGGTTTGCAATAAGCGCGCTAAAGTCGGTCAGCGCCCCTACTCCCATAAATATTAATAACGGAAAAATCCCCGTATCAATACCCACGTAATAAACGTAATACAAAAGCCCACCTGGGTCTGACAAACCTGCCACTGGTACATTTGTTAAAATTGCACCAAAACCAATAGGTAGTAATAATAGTGGTTCAAAGCCTTTAGCTATCGCTAAAAACAGTAATAAACACCCTACCGCAATCATAATTAACGATGGGATTGTAAAGTTAGCAATGCCAGTAGCATTCCAGAGGTTTAAAATACCTTCCATCCTCTATTTACTCCTAAGCTAATGCAATCATAGCGTCGCCGGTGGTTACAGCATCGCCTTCACCAACTAACACTTCAGCAATTGTTCCGGTATGCGTAGCGCGTATTTCAGTTTCCATTTTCATGGCTTCCATAATAATCACTACATCACCTTCGTTAACAACTTGCCCAGCTTTTACCTTAATCTTAAAAATATTACCGGCTAAAGGGGCATTAAGTGTTTCACCTGATGCAACTGAAGCAGACTGAGGAATGTGCTCAGAGTCTTTTAATGTTACTTCTTTTAGCTCACCACCTTGCGCCACTACTACGTCGTAAACTTTACCATCTACTTTTACGCTGTATTGCTCAGCTTTAACGCTACTATTATTTGATCCCGATTTTGGTGCTGCCTTATTGCTCTTATCTTCAACGGTAGGAATAGGCTCAAATGCATCAGGGTTATTACGATTTTTAATAAATTTCAAACCAACCTGCGGAAACAATGCATAAGTTAGTACGTCATCAATTTGCTCATCAGCAAGTGTTAAACCTTGCTCTTGCGCTTCTTTTAATAACTCAGCTTCAAGCGTTGCAAGCTCTGGTGCAATGTTATCTGCAGGGCGACAAGTAATAACCTCTGCTCCATCAAGCACACGCTCTTGTAGCTCTTTATTCATTGGTGCTGGTGTTAAGCCATATTCACCTTTTAATACGCCAGCAGTTTCTTTAGTAATTGTTTTATAACGCTCACCGGTTAGCACGTTAAGTACTGCTTGAGTACCTACGATTTGCGACGTAGGTGTTACTAAAGGTAAAAAGCCAAGATCTTCACGTACACGTGGGATCTCAAGCAAAACTTCATTAAGCTTATCTGCCGCGCCTTGCTCTTTAAGTTGGTTTTCCATGTTTGTAAGCATGCCACCAGGTACTTGAGCTAGTAAAATACGACCATCAACCCCTTTTAAGCTACCTTCAAATGCCGCATATTTTTTACGTACATCTCTAAAGTAAGCAGCAATTTCTTCTAGATGGTTTAAGTCAAGGTCAGTATCGCGCTCAGTTCCTTCAACTATCGATACAATAGTTTCAGTTGCTGTGTGTCCGTAAGTCATACTCATAGATGAAATAGCGGTATCAAGCATATCAATGCCTGCATCAATCGCTTTTTGATAAGTCGCAGTACTTAAACCTGTTGTAGCGTGGCACTGCATAGCAATAGGAACCGATACGGTTTCTTTAAGAGCTTTAATTAGTTTTTCAGCATCGTACGGCTTTAATAAACCCGCCATATCTTTAATACAAATTGAGTGACAGCCTAAATCTTCTAATTGCTTAGCAAGAGTCAGCCACATATCAAGCGTATGAACAGGACTTACCGTGTACGAAATAGTACCTTGAGCATGCGCGCCTACTTTTATAGCCGCTTTAATCGCTGTTTCTAGGTTACGTACATCGTTCATTGCATCAAATATACGAAATACGTCAACGCCATTTTTATGTGCGCGTTCTACAAACTTTTCAACTACATCATCAGCGTAATGGCGGTAGCCTAATAGGTTTTGACCGCGTAATAGCATTTGCTGTTTAGTATTAGGCATCGCTTTTTTAAGCGCACGAATACGCTCCCAAGGATCTTCGCCTAAATAACGAATACACGAATCAAATGTAGCACCGCCCCACGATTCAATAGACCAATAACCTGCATCATCTAGCTTGCTAGCAATAGGTAGCATATCGTCTAGGCGCATACGTGTTGCGAGCAATGATTGGTGCGCATCGCGTAATACCAATTCTGTTAATTTTAATTTAGCCATGTGTGTGCCCCTTATTTATTATTTGATTTGTACTGAGCAATGGCAGCACTAATAGCAGCGATGTGCTCATTAGGCACACCTTGAGATTTAAAAGACGGTGATTTAGCTGGTGATGCCTCTGGTTCGCTATAGCGCGTCACCAAATTAGACATAAGCGTTACTGCACCAATTAATATCGACAGAAATACAAACACCCCAACCATACCAGTTAGCATTAAGCTACCAGCCGTTGTGAGTAGAGCACCTATATCCATTTTTCTCCCCCTTGAAACCCATATCGAAAATAAAAAATCGATTTAATTAAATATTTATTCACTGGATAATAACAAAACTAGTCGCTTTGTCTACATCTTGTAAATTGGTAAAACCAATTAAACTATAAACAACATAACACTCAACAAATTTACATGCCATAACCCAGCAATCATGCGCCCTACAATACATACAGAAAATAACGACTATAGCTAATAGTTATATGGAAGTTGTTAATTAACTATTCAACTTAATAAAAATAACTGCCAAATTTTATAATAAGTACAAAAACACACATCAATTGTTAATTGGTCTTACCAAAAGCATTGTTTTTAGTGAATATTTACCGGTAACTTGTAACAGTGTGAATAACTTACATAACAAAGCGTAAAAATTACTAACTAACTAATAACTAAAAACTCAGTTAAAAACCATAACTATCTGATATAAAACAAAAATAAACTTTGGCATATAACTGGCATTAGTTATTGTGAGCAAATTTGATAACCAAGGAGAAAACAATGTTACGCTGGACAATTACATTTTTAGTTATTGCTTTAATCGCTGCAGTGTTAGGTTTTGGTGGCATCGCAGGTGCCGCAGCTGGTATAGCAAAAATTATATTTTTTATATTTTTAGTACTTTTAGTGATCTCATTAGTTTCAGGTGCACTACGTGGTAAATCACCCAGGTAGATAAAGCATTCAACTAACAAACACTAAAATTTAATTAATACTTACAAGGAATTACATTATGAATTCAACAACTGTAAAAGCAGCACTAATCGGTCTATTCGCAAGTTTCTTCATCATGGGTTGTGAAGATAATCATGCAGAAGACGCAGGCGAACGTATTGACGAAGCAGTAACTGACGTGCAAAACAAAGTAGAAGATGCATGTGAAAATGTTAAAGAAGGCGTAAACGCTGAAGAAACTAACTGTTAATTCTTCTTGTATCGCTAAAAAACGGCCTTAGGGCCGTTTTTTTGTGTCTGTAATAAAATCACTGACTATAAAGCTGCTCATTTAGCGGTTAGCTTGTTAAAATAAAAAAAACGATATTTAAAGCAAGGCAATATGGCATTTACAACAACCTACACACTAGATAAACCTTACTTTTACGAGTGCTTTGACGAGTCACTCCCCTACAGTAAGCGCGCCAAACCTAAGTACTTTTTACTTGTACTCCTCGTTGCGCTTGGTTTATTTGGCATTTATGTTTTAAACGATCATTACTTAGGATCGTTTATGATCATGCTAGGTGTACTAGAGTGCGTCGCTTTTTACTATCGCAGACCTTGGTGGGTAACCAGACAAATGCTCAGCAGAGCGTCAGGCTCTGAGGTAACACTTACCTTTGATGAAGAAGGCATTAAATCGGCTAATCATTACAAAAGCTTTCAGCTAACTTGGCAAGACATAAGCGAAGTAATAGATACTCAGCAAGGTATTATTATTAAAAATAAAAGCGGCATGCAATACATTTCAAAACAAATACTAACCCCAGAAACACTCGCTTTTATAAACAAAAAAGCCACTCAGTGAGTGGCTTTTTGACTAGTTGAGTTAATTACTCAACTACGTATACGTGTTGATTAAGCATTGCCCGGATTAGGGTTCGACTTTTCAGCTTGTATGCGCATGTAAATCTCTTCACGATGCACTGATACGTCTTTTGGTGCATTAACACCGATTCGAACTTGATTTCCTTTAACACCTAGAACAGTAACTGTTACTTCGTCACCAATCATTAGGGTTTCACCTACTCTACGAGTTAGTATTAGCATTCTCTTGCTCCCATGTTCCAATAAAAATTATAAGATTCCGCTTAAACATACTAATGAAAATTAGACTGAAAAGTAAGTAAAAACTCTCAATCTATCCATTTTCTGTTAAAAATGCTTTGTGTAATGCACGAACTGCCAACTCTAGGTACTTTTCATCTATTAAAACTGAAATTTTAATCTCAGAAGTCGAGACTAAAACCACATTAATATTTTCCTGCGCTAATGCATCAAAAAATAAACTTGCTACACCAGAATGCGATTTCATACCCATTCCAACAGCAGAAACTTTAGCTACCGTTGGTAATCCGCTTATATTTTGAGCACTGAGTTGAGCTTGATCTTCGCTCAATAATTCAAGTGCTTGCAGATAATCATTCGAGTGCACAGTAAAAGCATAGTCTATTTTTTCAAAGATATGATTAACTTGATTAATCATATCTATTTCGATGCCATTATCAGCAAAAAGTTTCAATATTTTTGAAAGATATTGCGTACCGCTTGGCACACCATCTACTTTAATTAAACATTCGTCACGATTAAACGCAATCCCCGATACCACCTTGCTTGGCATATCGTTCTCCTCAAAACTTATTAATGTGCCTTCATCAGGATTAAAACTAGAAAGCACCCTAAGTGGCACATTGTGTCTACCTGCAGCTTCTACTGAACGAATATGCAAAACTTTTGCGCCTAAACTTGCCAGCTCTAGCATTTCGGCAAAAGTAACTTGGCTCATTCTGCGCGCGTTAGGTTCAACACGAGGATCTGTAGTATATACGCCGTCAACGTCTGTATAGATCTGGCATTCGTCGGCTTTTATAGCCGCTGCTATTTCTACAGCCGATGTATCGGTGCCGCCGCGTCCAAGCGTTGTAATATTGCCCTCAATATCACGTCCCTGAAACCCAGCAATAATAGCAATACGATTATGCTCAAGCTCATGCTTTAAGCGCGTAGCAGCAACCTCAGCAATACGAGCTTTACCAAACATGTTGTCGGTTAGAATATTGACTTGATCGGCTAATAAGCTTACAGCTGAATGACCACGTTTGATAATAGCCATAGCAAGCAGTGATACAGAAACCTGCTCTCCGGTGCTAATAAGTACATCTAGTTCACGGCTACTCGGGCGAGTATCAATTTGTTTGGCGAGGTTAATTAAGCGGTTGGTTTCTCCCGACATAGCCGAGAGCACCACAACCACTTGATGTCCTTGTTGCCTGGTTTTAACAACAAGGTCGGCGACTGCTTCAATTCGCTCTATTGAGCCGACCGAAGTGCCACCGAATTTTTGAACAATAAGCGCCACTTAGGCTTAAGTACGCTCAGTTAACCAAGCTGTAACGCTATCTAGTGCAGCAGCAAGGTTTTGTGGTTCACTACCACCGGCTTGTGCCATATCTGGACGACCGCCACCTTTACCACCTACTTGACCTGCCATATGGTTAACTAACTCACCGGCTTTTACCTTGCCTGTTAAGTCTTTCGTTACACCGGCAATTAGGCTTACTTTGTCGCCACTGGCAACACCCAGTGCAATAACACCTGAGCCAATCTTGTTTTTAAGGTCATCAACCATACCGCGAAGCGCTTTAGATTCAGTACCTTCAACGTTTGCTACAAGTAGCTTAACGCCATTAATTTCAACAATCGAATCAAGTAAAGACGCGCCCGCTGCACTTGCTAGCTTATCGCTAAGCTGTGCAATTTGCTTTTCAAGGCCTTTAGATTTTTCAAGCAACGCAGTTACTTTTTCAAGTACCGATGCGCTATCGCCTTTAACTAAAGCTGCAACATCGCTAAGTTGTTGCTCTTGCTCGCTAACGTACGCTACAGCATCTGCACCGGTTACCGCTTCAATTCGGCGAACACCTGCGGCAATACCACTTTCAGATACAATTTTGAATAAACCAATATCGCCAGCGCGCTCAACGTGAGTACCACCACAAAGCTCAATAGAGTAGTCGCCAATAGTAACTACACGTACTTCGTCATCGTACTTTTCGCCAAACAATGCCATAGCACCTTTCGCTTTAGCATCATCAATAGCCATAAGCTCAGTATTAAGTGCAAAGTTACGACGAATCTCGTCATTAACTACACGCTCAATTTCACGTAGCTCATCTTTAGTAACTGCTTCAAAATGCGAAAAGTCAAAACGTAAACGATCTGGCTGAACAAGTGAGCCTTTTTGGCCTACATGGTCGCCTAATAGTTGGCGTAGTGCTTCGTGTAAAATATGCGTAGCTGTGTGGTTTTTCTTAATGCTGTCGCGGCGCGTATCATCAATAGTGGCGTCAACTTTGTCATTAACACCAATACGACCTTGTACAGTACCGTGGTGAGCAAAAGCATTACCAAGCTTAGTGGTATTAGTAACATTAAATTCGCCACCAGCAACTGTAATAGTACCCGTGTCACCCGTTTGACCGCCTGATTCAGCGTAAAACGGTGTGCGGTCTAGTACTACAATACCTTGTTGACCATCTTCTAATAACTGAACAGCTTCGCCACCGGCAAAAATTTCAATAACGGTCGCGCTGTAATGTGTGCTGTCGTAACCTTTAAAGTCAGTGTGTTTATCTGATTTTAATTGGTCATTGTAATCTGCACCAAATTTACCTGCTTGCTGCGCTGTTTTACGTTGTACAGCCATACACTCTTCAAAGCCTTGATGATCAATTGTCATCTGGCGCTCACGCGCAACATCGGCCGTTAAATCAGCTGGGAAACCATACGTATCATAAAGTTTAAATACTAAGTCGCCCGGTATAATATCGCCTTTAAGGTCGCTTAAGCTTTCTTCTAAAATAGCTAAGCCACGCTCAAGTGTTTTACCAAACTGTTCTTCTTCAATGCGTAATACTTTTTCGATAATTTCTTGTTGCTTAGCAAGCTCAGGGTACGCTTGACCCATTTGCTCAATTAGCGCAGCAACTAATTTATAGAAAAACGAACCTTGTGCACCTAATTTGTTACCGTGGCGCACAGCACGACGAATAATACGGCGCAGTACATAACCACGGCCTTCGTTAGATGGCATAACACCGTCTGAGATTAAAAACGCACACGAACGAATGTGATCGGCCACTACGCGTAATGACTTATCGTCCATGTCTTGTGCATTAGTAACACTTGCAGCAGCAGCAATTAAGCCTTGGAATAAATCGATTTCGTAGTTTGAATGCACGCCCTGCAAAATAGCAGAAATACGCTCAAGGCCCATTCCCGTATCAACAGATTGCTTAGGTAGAGGCAACATTGTACCGTCGCTTTGACGGTTGTATTGCATAAATACAAGGTTCCAAATTTCGATGAAACGGTCGCCGTCTTCCTCAGGAGAGCCCGGAGGACCGCCCCAAATATGCTCGCCGTGATCATAAAATATTTCAGAACACGGACCACACGGGCCAGTATCGCCCATAGACCAAAAGTTGTCTGAGGTCGCAATACGAATAATACGATCCTCTGGTAAGCCAATTTCGTTAGCCCAGTAACCAAACGCTTCTTCATCATCATGATAAATAGTTACTAAAAGTTTTTCTTTAGGTAGGCTTACTACCTCAGTTAAAAACTCCCATGCAAACTTAATCGCGTCTTGCTTAAAGTAATCACCAAAGCTGAAGTTACCTAACATTTCAAAAAATGTATGGTGGCGAGCAGTGTAGCCTACGTTTTCTAAATCGTTATGCTTACCGCCAGCACGTACACAGCGCTGCGAGCTTGTCGCACGTGTATAAGGGCGGCTTTCTGCGCCTAAAAATACATCTTTAAATTGCACCATGCCGGCATTGTTAAATAACAACGTGGCATCGTTACCCGGTATAAGCGAGCTAGAAGGTACTATTTGATGTTGCTTGCTGGCAAAAAAGTCTAAAAACTGTTGCCTAATTTGTGCGGTAGTCATGTGCTGCATTTGAAAGTCTCACCTGTATTTACTGTGCTTGCATTGCAAAATTAATTTCATCGTAGCTAAAACCCCGATACATTAAGTAGCGCACGCGCTTAGCTTTATCTTTGTAATCGAGATCTGGCGGTGTATTTGAATATTTTTTATTGTACGCATCCTGCGCAAGCTCAAACCAATCTACTTCAAGCTCTTCAACTACCAATTCAAGTAGCGAACGATCAATCCCTTTGCCCATAGCTTCGCTTTGTATTCGCTTAAGCCCGTGGCATTTAAATATGTGTTTTCTTACAAAGCCTTCACAGTATCGCTGCTCGTTAATAAAATTATGCTTTTCGCACCAATCAAGCAGCGTTTCAATAAACTCTTCTGTGGCTTCTTTTTGCTGTAATTTGAGCGTTAACTCACGACGCGAATATTCTTGGCGCCCTAGTAACCAAAGTACATAGTTTTTTAGTTTTTGCTTTAATTTATCATCCATTAAGCGTCAAAACGCCCGCTTGTTTCACTACTAAGTGGCTTAACATTAATGTCGTCACTTGGTGGTACAACAGGCATAAAAATGGCTTGATAAGATACAAAAAAGCTAATGTAGCAAATCGGCATTAAAATCAACAGTGGTAAGAACGATAAGAACATCGAAAGCGCCATAAATAATGCGCAAATAAGGCCAAAAACGCCAAGTGGCAAAATGTTATGATAAAACACCATTAACGATTTTTTAAGCGCCGTTAAAATACGTGTTTCTTTACTAAAATAAACAAGCGGTACAGCGTAAGCAAACGCCGTTAAATAAATTAGCATTGCCATAAAAAACAAAATGACATTCGCGCCCGAAATACTCTCAAGCATTTGTTCAAGTGCTACATTTGGATCTAGTCCTGGTTGGCTCATAACAGCCACTGCATCGGCAAATAAGCCATTAGCAAGTAACGCCATTAAAATGCCCGCACCCATCTGATAAAGTGCTAAACGCAATAACCCTAAACGATTTCCCTTAGCCGTAAATGGCTTGAGAATATCGGCTAGCATAATTTTTCCGCCCTGCTGCTTACTAAGCACCGCTTGGTAAAACCCTGCGGTTAAAAATGGCGTAGCTAGTGCTGCTACTACTTGCAGCAGCGGTAAAAATAAAGACAGCAGCCCTACAATACCAATAAATAAATGCATAAAAATAAAGGTTGCTGGCTGGGTTTTAAAAATAAGCCATCCGGCTTTTAACCACTTTAGCCCTGCATCGGCTTTAAAAATTCGTAATTGTGTAGACATACTTGCTCTTAATTTAAAACGAAACACGCCAAGTATAACTTGGCGTGAGGGGGTATTAATAGACGAAACGTAATTAAATGATTAAGGTTTTTTAATTTTCTTAATATCTAACATATGCGCGCCATGTTTAATTTTTGTTTCTAGGTACGATTTATTACCCGCAACACCCGCTTTAATGTGCGCATGCGTGCCCACAACCGAGTCAACATTAATACCGGCATCTTTTAATGCGTTAAGCTTTTTAGGATTATTGGTCATTAATTTAACGTGGCTTAAATTAAGCGCATTAAGCATTAACACAGCATCCGAAAAATCACGTAAATCATCAGCAAAGCCTAAATGATTATTAGCTTCGTAGGTGTTCATACCTTGCGATTGCAGTACGTAAGCATCAATTTTGTTGTATAAACCAATGCCACGGCCTTCTTGGCGTAAATACAATAAAATACCGCCTTGCTCGTGCATCATTTCAATACATTCATTTAGCTGCTCGCCGCAATCACAACGCGATGAGTAAAATACATCGCCTGTTAAACACTCTGAATGCATACGAATAAGCGGTACATCTTGCTCTGTATCAGCGTTGTTAAACACCATAGCAATATGTTCTTTACCATCTTTTAAATCAGTAAATGAGATTATTTCTGCAGGGATATCACTATTTCTGCCAACATTAAGCTGGACTCTTGCTCTTACTTGCGCCACGACAAATCCAAATATTTAAATAACTACGACACGACAATAAAGTGATAATATCACAAAATAGGATAAATACACCGTAGTACAAGACTGTTTATGGCAAATATATGGCGACGACAGGCGTTATTTTCAATGATTGTTAAGCAATTAATAACCCGAATATTACAACTTCGCTTGTTTACTTTAATTTACCTAAAATAATGACAGGCCTTGATAGTTTTGGTAATTTTATGGGCTAATAAATAATAGGGATTATTATGAAGCACCAACAGATCGCCATATCAATAGGATTAAGCTTATTAGCCTTTGCTAACTACACTTTCGCAAACCAAGTAAATAGCATTCAAGTTGTATCTGCAAACGCCGAAGAAACTGACTCAGCATTCGTTGCAGCCAAAGAACAAGCTGAAAAAGAAGCACAACTTGCTTATCAAAAAGGGCTCGCTCTATATGGAGAAAATAGCAATGAAACGGCAAAGCTTGCTATTAACTACGCTAAAGCCATCAACAGTTATGTTGCAAAGAACCTTGTGGCTATAGGGTATGGTAATGAAGAGAAACGGTTTGATTTGTATTCACAGGCCCACCGTATTTTAGTTAAAAACTATGGCGAAAACTCAATAGAGACTATGGATACGCTACTAGCCAAAGCCACTCATACGAATAAATCAGATACCGCAGTCAAAAACTTTAAGCAACTCATTAAAATCGCTGAATTACAAAATGACCCTGGCCTTGTCGCTAATATGCAATTTGAAGCTGCAGAAACATTACTTTATGGGTTTAGCCATAGCGAATATTCTTTAGCGAAAAAATACGCTCAAGATGCAGATAAATATTACCAAGCCCAGCTACCTGATAATGCAGTAGAGCGTATAAAGTCTGACCTTTTAATGGTTTCATTTGAGAGTGGCCGTAAAGATTACGACAAAGCAACTAAAAGGCTAAACCGTATAGTTGGCTTATTTGATAAATATAAAAATTTAGATCAAAGCTTTGAGCTTAATGCGCATGTTGGCTTAGTTCAGCTATATGAAAAACAAGATGAAAGCGATAAAGCGACTAAACACGCCTTAGCCTTTGCTAAAAATACGCACTGGAAAAATACCTCAGAGCAAAATCCACTCTACATAACCGAGCCTATATACCCTCGCGGTGAAACTAAAAGTCATGTAATAGTTATATTAGAGATTACTGTTGATACCCATGGCTTTGTGAAAAATCCTAAGGTTATTAGTTCTGAAGGTTCTAAAGCGTTTGAAAAATCAGCGATAGCCGCTGTTAAAAAATGGCGTTACGCTCCAAAGTTTAAAAATGGAAAACCTGTAAATGCAACAACTCAAGCTGAACTGTATTTTGAACGCCTTTAAGTAGTTTTACCATTCAGTCAAAAATTATATTAATAAGAAACTGTTGTAATTACGTCAACCTAGTTTCAATTTAAAAGTTAATAGGGATTATTATGAAACGTCAGCAACTCGCTTTATTTATAGGCTTAAGTTTATCTGCTTTGAGCGCAACAACTTTAAGTACTACAGCACTCGCCAACCAAGCAAGCGATCCTCAAACGGTATTTAGCCAAGCATACCAAAGCTATTTAGCAGCAGTTAAAGCAGACAAAAACGTACAACAAACTGCCAAACTTGCTTACACATCAGGTAAAGCCGTTTACGGTAAAAGCGACGACAATACTGCCAACTTAGCTATTAATTACGCTAAAGCAATAAAAGGCTACGGCGATGAGCTAAACGAACAGCGTTTTGCACTCTATAACGAAGCCCATACTATTTTAGCTGCAAACCACGGTAAACTATCAATAGAAACAATTGATGCACTACTCGGCCAAGCTAACTACACAACATCAGCTTACAAAGCAGCTAACTTTTTAGAACAAGTAATAGATATAGCTAAAACACAAAATAAGCCTAAGTTTGTAGCCGACATGAAACTAGAAGCGGCATCACTGCTTGCTAAAAAGTTTAGCTCTAAAAAATATCGCGAAGCGAAAAACTACCTAGAAGAAGCCGACGAATACTACCGTGAAAATCTGCCTAGTAGCTCGGTAGAGCAAATTAAAGCTAATTTTTTAATAGCCGCATTTGCCGAAGGTAGTAAAAAATATAATCAGGCAATTGAGCGCTTAAACAACATAGTTACCGCGTTTGACGATAACTTAAAATACGATCACAGTGCTGAGCTAACCGCTCACTCTAAACTTGTAGGTCTGTACGAAAAACAAGGCAAAAGCGAAGAAGCAACTAAACATTGCCTCGCTATCGCTCAAATGGTGCCATGGAAAGAATCGCAAGAGCAAACACCACTCTATCGTGTTAATCCTAAATACCCAGTGCACAAAGCCAGATTTAGTACCGATGGTAGCGTTATTATGGAGTTTGAGGTAGACGCAGCTGGCTTTGTAAAAAACCCAAAAGTACTTAGCTCTGAAGGCGGCAGCGCATTTGAAAAGTCAGCCAAAGCAGCGCTTGAGCAATGGCGTTACGCGCCAAAGTTTGAAAATGGCAAACCCGTTAGCGCTATTTCTCAGGTACAACTCGACTTTAAAATTAACCGCCACTAAAAGCGGCTCATTAAAAAAGGCGCTTTATGCGCCTTTTTTAATACCAACTAATACAAATTCTACGTAGTTAAAATTCGTAACTTACGCTAATACCGCCATCGGCTCTTTTTTCGTTGCTGTCGCTTGCTTTACCATAGCCCACATCTAGCTCTAATCTAAAACCAGCGCTGTTCAATCCATTAAAGTTATAGCTGTACGTAAGCCCTATGCCGTTTGTTGTTTCTTCATCAAAAATTCCGCCAATTACACAACCTAGCGTATTAGCAAAGTCAGTTGCTACATCATTAGTTGAACTTTCACACTCTTGGTCTGTATCTCTTGCGCCAATTGCACCTACAAGCGCGCCAAAAGCATGTTTTTTATTATCGCTAACTGCTTGTTCAAAACCGGCTGAAAAACCATCATCAAGGCCTAGTTTATAGTTTGCATACCAGCGTTGTGTGTCGTCGTTAGCCGACAAAGACACTTCAGGAATAACTAAGTAAGGATAGCCACCCCCAATCGAAAAACTAACATCGTTAGCAAAAGTAGAACAAGAAGCGATAGATAAAGTGAGTAGTAATATTTTTATTTTCATAAAGTTCCCTTTGAGTAAGCATAAAATGTACTTACTTTAGGGACGCTGTGCAATACGACAAAAAGCTCGTTAAATTTAGCTTTAGTAATAAAATAGGGATTAAATTTTAGCGAGTATTTTATCGCTAGCCGCTTCTATTAAATCGAGCACATTTTCAAAGCCATCATCGCCGCCGTAATAAGGATCTGGAATAGCGCTTTGGGCTTGCTCGCCATATTCTAAAAATAGCGCCAGCTTATAGCGTAAATGCTCAGGGCATTGCGCTGTTAAATCAGCTAAATTTTGCGTATCGGCCGCTAAAATTAAATCAAATTCAGTAAAGTCGCTTGTGCGTACTTTACGTGAATAAATACCTTTAAAACTATAACCGCGCTTCTCCCCTGCAGCCATTGAGCGACTATCAGGCGTTTTACCTTCGTGGTAACCAATAGTCCCTGCCGAATCGACTTTAACGTTAACACCTAGCTTTTTAGCACGGGCTTTTAATACCGCCTCTGCGGTTGGCGAGCGGCAAATATTACCTAAACAAACTATGAGTACTTTTTTCATTAAGGCTCCTCTAACTAATTTAAAAACCTATGTTTTAAAACTGTTTTAAAATACTTTCTTCGTAATCTTCAACGTTAAGCATTACGTTATGTTGCGCTGCAACAGATTCAAGCTCAGCTTGTTTAATGGCTAAATCGTCCATAGTGATTAGGTTATCGTCTAACTGCCACAATAACCGAGAGCCCGCGTAGCTATAATGAATCGCTAATAACGCATCGGCATTACCTTCACGGCCAGCGGCTTTTAACTTAGCCATTTTACGGGTTATTTTATTAAGTGCTTTTTTAAGCTCCCACACATAAACAACTTCTGTCATAAACGTATGTGTACGATATTTATGAAGTAACCACGCAAGCCCAACGCTAGTAATAGCAACGCCTATTAAGTTCCAATGAAAGTGGCTACCACTTTCATCAGGAAATAAAGCAATCAGCGTTTGCGATATAGCCAAGCTGCCTACCGCCAAACCAATACCACATCCTGCAATAACACGGTTTAAATGTTTACGGTAACGCGCTTTATTTATTTCAATGAGTTGCATAACAGCCTAAAAAGTTAAGTTTTAATATTTGCGAATGGCTATTGTAACTAAACCCCACATTTTTTATAAAATTATTTCACCCCTTTTTGATTTGCCACCCGTTATAGCTTTGAAAATACCCTAATTGTAGTGGTCAATAAAATTTGGAGCGGCTTATGCACACACTTGAAGTACCTAACAACCCAGTATTTATTAAAACATCGACTGCCGTTATTGGCGGCGCCGCAATGACCTTTGCAGCTTTTGCGTTTATGCAATATTTAATAAGTGGCGAGCAACGCGCACCGGTTAAACCAGGGGGCGATATTATAGTAGAGATTTTTCACCTCCCTGAGGATTCAAAGCTAAGGCATATACAAAAAATACAGCCGCCACCGCCAATGCCTAAAGTGCCGCAAAAAGCTCCACCGCTTGATACATCAGCCGATCCTGTGCTGGCAATTAGCGACTTTACGCCGATTACAATTGACGATTTTGGTGGCGACATTAACAACACCATTAATCGCCCAACAGGGGATGCAACACCCATAGTGCGCATAAACCCTAAATACCCAACCACAGCAGCGCGCGATGGTATTGAAGGTTGGGTGCAACTAAGTTTTAGTATTTCGCCAACGGGGGAAGTAATCGACCCAGTAGTTATTAACGCCGAGCCAAAACGTACCTTTGATCGCGAAGCAATAAGAGCAATTAAACGCTGGAAATATCGCCCCAAAGTAATTGAAGGTGTGGCACAATTACAAACAGGTCAAACCGTACAACTCGACTTCAAATTACAACAATAAAAGCGATGAGCCTATGCTACTAAGTATTAAGTCATGGTTATTTGAAACGCCAAGCAAGGACTGCATGGCAAGTTACGCAAAAAGTGGCGACAATCGTTACTTGGAGCAGCTTATTGCCCTCTACAGTAACGACTTATACCACTACCTTGTTACTCAATCTAATACGCATTTAGCATACGACGTAAGCCAACAAACATGGCTAAAAGTAATCGAAAAACGCCACCTTTACCAAGCGCAAACCACACCCAAAGCGTGGCTGTTTAAACTTGCCCGCAACACACTCATTGACGAATACCGCAGGCAACAACACTTTGTAGAGCTTGACGAAAACACGCATTTAGCAGCACAAAATGATAAAAGCGAAAGCGACTTAAATAGCAGTGACTTAACTAGTGGAGACTCGCATATAGGCAGCTCAAACATAAGCTATGACGCGTTCGACGCCGCCCTAAAACAACTCAGCTTTGTACAACGCGAAGCCATTACTTTACAACAAGAAGGCTTTTCGCTCACCGACATAGAACTTATAACGCAGAGCAGCCTTGAGACTATTAAAACAAGGCTGCGCTATGCCAAGCAAAACCTTAAACGTTTATTAGGAGCAAACAATGAACAAGCCTGATGAGCCGCTTGATCAAAAGCTCACACAACACTACAAAGAGCGAAAAGCGCGCACTACACTTACAAGCGATCAGAAAAAAGCGTTACTTAATAAAGCCACCCACACTAAGCCTAAAAAGATCGGCTTTACGCTACAGCTAACCAGCCTAGCCTGCGCACTCGGTGTGTTCGCCTTTATTGTGTTTGATAATAACAACGTAATAAATACAGAGCCTAAAACCGTACTTAACAGCGTATTTAACACTATAGACATTCACGACTATTCAATTATTAAAACACACGAAATAAACCAAGCTGGTAGCTACGCAAGCTCTATCACAGAACAAAAACACGCACTCGACAGCCAATTAGCTAACGATTTACGCCGCCACCAACAGCGCCATATAGAATACGGCACTCTAGTGAAGGTAGATAACGACTGGTACATAGCCAGCTGTAATGACGAGGTACTCGTACAAATTAAGCATTCGCTGTTGAGTGATTTAAAAGGTAAACACGCGGTTGAAAGTGGTCTAAATACGGGTGATATGTTAGCTATGGCGCATAACGGCAAAGGGCAGATTATTGCACTTAAACATGCGGGAGCTGGGGTTAGGCGGTGTAGGGCTTAGACCCATAAGATACTAGTTAATTTTTATATTTAAAGTTGTACTCCATATATTTAAGCTAACTTCTCATGTCATCGCCCTAGTATTAGGTCTATCATGGATAACTAAGGGTCAAAGAATAAGGAAATAAAATTGTCTAAGATTTGTATTCACAATAATTGTGCACTGGATGCTAAATATCACGATAAATGCTCTCTTCATTGTAACAAAGGTGATTATGCAACTGATCGAATGAGCGAAAAACTTTCAGATTTCTACGAAGATTTAAGAAGACTTATTCTGAATGAGGCTTTTAGTGAATCCAAAGTGCCAGCTCATGAAAGAGTCGAAGTTCTAAAACAAATGATAATCCATCTAAAAGATATTCAGTTTCCAGATAGAGATCCAAGAGACGCATTTGATTATTTTGAGCTCTTCAAAATGCTCAAAGGACTACATTTTGATAATTCGACGATAAGTTTTGACAGTTTAAACTTACCTGACATTCAGCTTTTTTTCCAAGACTGTATATTTAAAAACACATGGTACATTTATCCATTTTCAATCATTGAAGATATTAGTTATCAAACACTTTTTCAAAACTGTACCTTTCAAAGAGAAGTTACAAGCTCACTAATGGAAGACTCAAGGAGTACTCTTCAATTAGAAAACCACATATTTAATGACTGTATCTTTAATAAGCATCTATCACTATTTAGAGGTACTTACAAAAAAAATATTTTCAATAATACTGATAGATATATCCAAAAAATACCTGAGTTAAATTTAGTGAATTGTGAGTTTGAGGGAGAATTATCTCTTAATAAAAGTGAGGTAGGCACATTAAAAATTTACGGTATAGTATTTAAAGGAAAAGTTGAGCTTAAAGAGTGTGTTATTAAATATACTCTGATATCTAATGTTAACTTCAAGTCATTATTCGATGCTTACAAAACAAAATTTAACCATTTTAAGATGAATCAAAGTATTTTTGATGACTTTTCGGGCTTTGAAAAATGTGAATTTGGTTGCATCGATAATACATGTCTAGAAAAAATTGAATTTGAATATGTTACGTTTCTTAATTTTACTAATTTTAGAAAAGCTAAATTTTATAATGGGTTAGATTTTGAACATACCAATTTAAAGGAGTCACCAAATTTTTTAAATGCAGAAATAAATTACAAAAATACAAACAGAGAAACCTTCAGAATCATAAAGCATTCATTCGATAAGATAGGGAATCAAATTGAAGCTAATAAGTACTTCGCTTTAGAAATGAAAAAGTACAAGGAGGAGCTCAAAGCTAAAAAGGGGTTGTCAGCCGAAAAAGCTGTCCTATGGCTGAATGAAAGTATATCAAATTTTGGTTCGAGTATATTTACTCCACTATTTTTAATGGTGATGACATCAGTTATTTATTATTTTTCTATTTTAGGTTATGAAAATAATTACTTGTATAAAATATATGAACCTTTAAATGAATACATAATTTGCATTGCGAATATTGGTAACACCTTTGCCAAAGGAATATCACCATATGGTAGATTTTTAAAAGAGGGGATGGAGTTCGTAACTTTGATTTACCATATTTTATTTTTAACTTTTACTTGGCATTTTTTAGTGGCTGTAAAACGATGTACTAAAAGATAGGCGTATAGCCGAAACAAAAAAGCCTGCAATAAGCAGGCTTTTGAGTACTGAATGTTTATAAAACAATAATTCTTGTAATAAAGTAAGCAAAAAATAAGACTAACGCCCAACGCGCCAGCAAGCTAAGCGCCTACAACAAACACTACATATAACTAGCTTTGGGTGTGCTCATTGCATTGGCGATCCGTTGGGTTTCGTGTCACTCAACCCAACCTACGTCCGCTATAAACGTGAGCCTAGCGCTAAACAAATTATTGTTAATGATTACTGCTTTAAAAGTCGCTTTTCTGGATTATTTAAGTACTTTAAGCCAATGGTAACTATGCGTGTATGTACCATTGTTATAACGCGTATTTGCACATTGCCAATAACAACAATATCGCCTTTACTGACTTCTCCTGAAAGCTTTTGGTTAATCACTTCTTCCAAGCTTATCTCTTCTGGGGCGTCTATTTGCATGTGATAAGAGTAAAATATATCGCCTACCAACGTTACCCCTTTCACTTTAAGTTCGTTGTGCGCTAAATGGCTATCTTGATGGTTTGTTTTATCGGTTGCTGTAAAAACTAAATCAACAAAAGGTCTGTTATCTGGTTTTAAAACAACAAATAAGTGGTCATTTGCTTTTAACTTAGTTGAACCTCGTGGCGGTATGATTGACGGACCCCGCGTGATCATAGCAACAACCACACTCTCAGGAAGTGCCGCATGTGACAAGCTGCGCCCAGAAACCCGAGAAACATCACTTAAGGTGTATTCTACAATTTCTATATCAATATCGTTCAGGGCTGTGATTTCGAGCGTTGCAGCAGCCAAATCAGGTGGCGGCTCTACTAAATTTAGTTTTTTAGCCATCCAAGGCATTGTTGAGCCCTGCAACGTGGCTGAAATTAACACCACGAAAAAAACAACGTTAAAAATAAGTTCAGCCCCTGAAAGGCCAAATAGTAATGGGAATATAGCTAAAATAATGGGTACTGAGCCTCTAAGGCCAACCCAAGATACAAATAAGGTTTCGCGATTATTAAAGCCAAACAGTTTTAAAATAGGCGCTACAGCTAATGGGCGAGCAACAAAAATGAGTGCCAGTGCAATAAGCAGTCCTTCTAACCATACATCAACCAACGACGATGGGTTTATAAGGAGTCCTAATACAACAAACATGGTTATTTGCCCAAGCCATGCTAAGCCGTCATGAAAAAGAAAAATACCGCGTTTATATACAAATTTACTGTTACCTAAAATCACGCCTGTTATAAATACAGCTAAAAACCCACTGCCGCCGAGCGTTGCAGAAAGGCCAAAAGAAAGCAGTCCAAATGCAGTTACCATCACTAAATACAAACCCGATGCATTTAGTTTAATTCGATTAATAAACCAAACCGATACCTTACCAATTAAAAGACCACAAATAGCGCCAACACCCATTTGTTGAGCAAATAACTGTAGTAAATCCAGCCCTATTGGCATGTCGTTAACGAGCATTTCTAACAAACCAACCGTTAGAAAAATAGCCATTGGATCGTTCGAGGCACTTTCTATTTCAAGCGTAGATTTAAGCTTTTTGTTTAAGTGAATACCCGCACTTCGTAAAAGTGCAAACACTGCTGCGGCATCTGTAGAGCCAACAATAGCGCCCAGTAATACACCTTGTAATATGGGCAGGTCTAAAATATAAGTGGCCACAAGGCCTGTAATTACAGCGGTAAATAACACCCCGACAGTTGCTAAAGCAGACGCGGGTTTCCACACTTGTTTAATTGAACTGGTAGGCGTTTGTAAACCGCCATCAAATAGAATAATGGCAAGCGCAAGAGTACCCAAAGCATGTGCAGCCTCTGCGTTATCAAACGAAATACCTGCAATACCATCTTCACCTGCGAGCATGCCTACAAGTAAAAATAGCACCAGCACAGGTAAGCCAACGCGTGCAGATAACTTGCTCGAGATCACTCCTAGTAAAATTAATATGGCACTAACGAGAATGATATTATCAATTGCAAACATAGTGTGGATTTACAGCCTTATATGAGTTATACCAATCCGCAATAATACTTAATCATTTTACGGGGCTAAACGTGTCGCTATCGGCGTTAAAAAAATTCTCATTTAGAACAACTAAGTAGCGATTTTTTTGCCTAGCTATCAACACGTTTTTCCAGCCTCAAAATAGATCACTTAATTAAGCGAATTGGTACTAAAAAGTAAGAATTTATAGCTATTAAAAAGCTTAAAGCTCATGCTATACAATAACCTAAAAAATATAAATACGGGTAATTAAGTCTATATTTAAGTGGTTTAGATAATAGAGAGAGTGTTATTGAACTTAATATTACTTAGCTTAGCTCCATTCAACTTAACTTTATTTGTTTTTAAAAACAAAAAACCTGCAATTAAGCAGGCTTTTCAATAATCGTAAGTTACAGGTATAACGTACTTACACTTTCTTTTAAAACGCTGCTTACAGTCTAATCTTATGAAAGTCCATGCTCGATATCCCTAAAGGTCCATTGACCATTAGGATCTGCTATATCAATTAACTCACACGCTTTTTTATTCCAAGCGGCTAGCCATGTAATATAATTTGTTAGTTGGTGATAAGCTCGGTCTGGCGCATCAGAGCGAATTCTAGACATTGAAAAACCTGAATACGTAGCACCACTTCCTACCCAACTAACAATTGATGAAACAGCTCCACCGCCTGGAACTACAAAACCAACAGTCGTTGTTACTAGCCCTAATATAGTCGCTGTTTTTTCAACAGCATTACCCGTTTTCATTATGTCGCCACTTATAACCGGGTGCAACAAAGCTAGTAAGTTAACTGCTTGTGGTTGATTAGAAGCAACTGCAACATCATTTGACGTTTTTGAAGTATTTGTAGGTGCACCTCTTCCTCGCATTGCAGGAAGTAAGCTATTAAAGGATTTTTGGCTACTATTACTTGTTGAAAAAGTAACTGATTGTGTACTTAAGCCACCTGCTTTAACTCTTTTTTCATCGCGTGGCGTTACAGTTGATTTATAAGTACGTTGTAATCGACGATAAACAGCTGCACTACATTGCGTCATTTGTATTGCTAAAGCAGCTTGATCTTTAAAGGCTTTACCAATCGCACGTTCAGAAAGTTGCGTTAGCTGTGTTTTTTTCTTTAGCGCATGTTGGCCGATAATTATATCCACTAAAATATCCTTATTAATCATTTTATGGTCAAAATTATATCATGTTGGTCAATAATATTAATATCTAAAAACAAATATTTGGATTGTTTTTTATTCAACTTGTATAAATTCATATTAAATACTAAACAATTTTACAAACGTAATATACTAATTACAAAGCACTATCTAATTATTTGTGGCTTAACGTTACTCACGTCTAAATGAATCGTCATTTCTACATTATCAGGTTCTACGGCAACATCGCTTAAACCCGTTCTCGCAAAATAATCTTCAAAGTTTTGCTGATATTTGGCCGAAAACTGCGTATACGCGGTAATAAATACACTCAACTTTTTAGCTATAATCGGATACGTTGCAGCGAGTTCTCGTAGTTTTTCAGGCTCTGCAAAAGCAAATTCGGCGTAAATATTAAAATCATTACCCATAGATGTTTTACCATAATCAGATAAAAAGCCCGCGCTATAATCTGGCGCTAACTCATCTTTTGTAAGTGCCTCAAAATTTGATTTTGCAGGTTTCCAATCTCTATTTAATAAACTTTGCCATGTCATTACGCTAAATGGTGAGTTATTAAATATGAGTGAACTAAGTTCATGATGTACTCCACGATGCGCATTTTCATAGTTAGCTTTTGTTCCATTCCATTGTGCAACATTAGATAAAGCTATCCACCTAGAACCATAAGTTCCGCCAGCCGCAGCACCTTCAATAGTTATAGAGCCAGCAATATAGATAGTATCAATTACTTCAGAAATAAATCCTTCTGGGTAAACTCCCAAGGCAGACTCAATCCCATCAAGAGTTTCAGGTGCACTATCTAAAGAGGTTATAGTCACTTCAACATTCGCTAAACTTCCCTCTTCTTCGGTAAAATCTTTCGAATAAAATTGCTTTGGATTATCTGTTTTTATATTGAGCTGGTATGTTTCTGCTAACCTATTAGCTTGTTCTATTTCACTTTCTATATCTAAGCATCCGTAGATAAATAGTAATAAAGTAAATACAATAAAAGCTTTAATTTTCATGTATGGCCTACTTTAATGTGCATGTCTAAGTGTTGTAGCTGGTACTACTGAAATAGTAAACCTAACAACCGCTGGTAATGATGCTGATATTACGACAGCCCTCGCTGTTCCCCATAAAGCAACCCCCCTAGCAGTCATACCCGCAGCCAATGCAAAACTAGCAGGATCATCTGCAACACCTGCACCAAATGTAACGTAATCCTCAACAATAGTCCCTACAACAATTACAGTTGCCCCAGCAAATAACCCAACGGCCAAAATCTTATCCCAAGGGGTTGAGTTATCCGGTTTCCCTTTCCGTGTACCAATATCACCAGCAGATGTAAATGTCACCTCTAATACAAATGACACATTTTCAGCAATATAATTGAATTGATTTATTTTTCCTTTTAGTTGCTGAAGTCGCACCTCATATTTCAATTTAGGTATCGGAGAGCTAGACGTCATTTCTATTCCCACCGAGGTAGTTGGTCTATTTGGTGTGGTACTTTTAGAAACAATATTAGTTCCAAGAGTTAACTCATTAGTTTTTTTGTCGAAAGCTAGTTTCGTTTCGCCAATTAACGATCCAAAAGCTTTATTTGCTTGAGAGGAGACAGTTGCTTCTAATTTTTTATCATTCACTACATAATTAACAGGGTATTTATCCACACTAGACAAAGTAATGTTACCCGTCATTTTAACCTCTACGATAGCATTGGGTAAAACGATAGGAGGATGTGTTATATCATCTAGTTTATAGCTAATAGTAATTGGAGATTTTAATGTTCTCAGATTTTCTGAGGGGGATTTCTTAGGCCTTACTTGAGGTTTTCCTATATCTTTTTGATTTTTAATCGCTTGGCCAAGCAAGGGTATAAGTATTTTTTGCCCTGGATAAATTAGGTCAGGATTAGTTATAGGCTTATTAGTAATAGCTAAAACTTCTTTTCGGTTATTAAACCTCCACAACCTAGGCCATTCCATTGGAGACCCTAAGTGCTTAGAAGATATATCCCATAATGTATCACCTTTTTTTACAATGTATTCCTTTACCATTTTTATCCCTAATATATTTAAATTCCATTATGGGCATAAATATACGAGGACAATCCCACCTTGTCAATTTAGCTTCATTCTATTGAAGAGTATTCATTTATAATTTTAATAAACAAAAAAGCCTGCAATAAGCGGCTTTTGACTATTTAAGCAATTGTATCTTATAAAACAATAATGCTTGTTACTAAGTACGCTAAAAACGTAAGGCCGCCACCAAATAAGGCATATGGTAGCTGCGTTTTAACGTGGGTGAGTAAGTCACACCCCGATGCAATAGCCGATACAGCACTGGTGTCGGATATAGGCGAGCAGTGGTCGCCAAATATACCACCACCCAAAATAGCACCTACCACAAGCGACGGTGGTAAACCTAGCGCTTGAATAAGTGGCACACCAATTGGGATTAATATAGCAAACGTGCCCCACGATGTACCCGTAGTAAACGACATAACTGCGCCGGTTAAAAACAGCACCGGTACTATTAGGTAAATAGGTAAGTAGTCACCAACAAGTGACGCTACAAATACGCCAGTACCAAGCTCTTTTAAGCTTGCGCCAAGTGTAAGCGAAAGCAGTACAATAGCGACTAGCGGCATTAATTCGCCCATACCTTTAAAACCGGTATCAACTAATTGATGGTGCGTAAATTTACGAGAACCAATCATTAAAAAGTAAGCGACAACAATGGCTAAAACCGTTGCGTACAATACTGACTTAGAGCCACTACCCTCTGCCAACACACCATTACCGGTGTAATACATAAAACCAACCATGCTGGTAATGAGCGTAATAAGCGGGATTAACATATAACGCGCTTTAGAGGCTTTTATTTCATCTTTTAAGTCGGTTTTTTGAAGCTCTAGTTTTTCTTCGGCTTCTTTCATTGGGCCATGCACTTTATCAAACGCGATTGTGTAAAAAACAATAACAAGGGTAATTATGGCGTAAAAGTTATACCCAACGCTGCCCCACAATACCGATACAGCCGACTCACCTAGCTCGTAGTTACCTAACAAACCAAGTACAAATGCGCCCCAGCCGTTAAGTAGTATTAAAATACACACTGGCGCACTGGTGCTGTCAATAATGTACGCTAGACGCGCTCGGCTCATTTTAAATTTATCGAACAAGCCACGCGATAAAATACCCGAGGTAAGTACGCTCAGGTTAGATTCTATAAACACCGCAATGCCGGTAAACATGGTTAAAAAGCCCACTTGGCGCTTACTTTTTGCAATGCCTTTGTTCATTAGCATATTAACAGTTGCTGCAACGCCGCCAGATTCGCGAATATAGGCAAGCAGTGCACCAATTAAAATA
This sequence comes from Pseudoalteromonas sp. NZS11, assembly GCF_015864765.1. Classification (NCBI taxonomy): domain Bacteria; kingdom Pseudomonadati; phylum Pseudomonadota; class Gammaproteobacteria; order Alteromonadales; family Pseudoalteromonadaceae; genus Pseudoalteromonas; species Pseudoalteromonas sp. NZS11. Next base: position 188,198 of record NZ_JADYWP010000005.1, read on the forward strand.
CTAAAAATTAGTATGCGTGTATTACCTGGCGAGCTGGCAACCGAAATAATACGTTCAATGGTATTTAAAAAAGTGTCAAACAAGCTATTACCTTCGCCCTGAAAGGCGAGTAAAAACTCAGAAGAAGCAACAGCAACAAGTAGCGCCATAATCACTTCTTTTCGCCAAAACACGATAGCAATCGCAATTAGCGGCGGTAAAATAGAATACCAATGCATAAAAAGTTAACCTTAATTATTAGCGAGTAAACCTCGCTTTGTACGCGTTTTAACGCTTATTTGTTAAGCCTAACAACATAAACCGGCTTAGTTTTATAGACCGCTTAGCTTAATGGATTGGCTTACTCAAGTCACCTGTAAATAAATCACTTAAGGTGGCACGGTTAGTACGTTTTAACCTATACGATAGCTTATTGATTTAGTAACGCTTCATAAATAAGCGACACCACCGATCCGTACTGTGCGGTTTCAAATTGTTTGCCTGTAAATTCGTAACGTTTTAGCGAACCTTTAATTGCGCTATGGCGAGCATTAGTAAGTAAAACAATAGCTAAGTCGTAAGCGGGGTCAATTACGGTCACTGTCCCCGTCCAACCAGTGTGCCCGTATGCTTGTGCGCTTGCATAAGGGCCAAAGTGCCAGCGCCTTGCTTGATTGTTACCAGCTAGCCTAAAACCAAGCCCGTAGGTTTCATCGCTTGATTGCGGCGTTAAAAATTGCGCTAAGGCGCTTGCACTAAATAATTGTTGGTCGCCGTAGCCACCGCTATTTAATAATAGCTGGCAAAGCACGGCTAAGTCGTGAGCATTACTAAATAATCCTGCATGCCCTGCTACACCATCAAGAGAATAGTAAGCGCGCTCGTCATGCACTTGGCCTTGTAAAACCCCAGTTCGAACATTATCAAACTTAATGCGCCCGTCTCGTGTGTTGCCGCTAAGCTCAGTGGCTGCAAATTGCTGCGGCTTAAAGCCTTTTTTAAGTGGATTAAATAACGTGTTAGTTAATTTTAGTGGCGCGTACACTTGCTGCTCTAGGTATTCGTCAAGGGGCTGCCCTGTAATGCGCTCAATTAGTACGCCTAAAATCATGTAATCAATATCTGAGTAAACATGCTGCCCAGATGATTTACTACTAAAAGGCACGCTGGTAAGTAATAGCTGTTTGGTGGTTTTACTGTTTTGCGAATAAAACGCGTCGCCATTGCTGCCATCTTTACGGTGAAAGTCAAATACTGGCGGGTATCCGGCGCTATGAGTGAGTAAGTCTTTTACTGTGCGCTTTGCTCGCCCTTCGCCTTTATATTCGCTTAGGTAGCTTTGCACGGGTTTATTAATATTTAACAGCCCTTCGCTTACTAATTTCATAAGTGCAAAGTTGGTGGCAAATATTTTGGTGTTTGAGGCAAGATCAAACAAGGTATTAGTTTGCATTAGCTCTGGACGAAGTAGCATTAAATCACTTTGCTGATATTGCTTTGCATCGCCATAAGCGGTTAATTTTATTAGCTCACCATTTTTAACAACAGCCAACACAGCCCCAGGAAAACCCGCTTTTACATCACGCTCAATTAATGTGTCTACTTCACTAAAGTCTACGAGCTTTATGGGCTCATCGCTTAAAGTAGGAAATGCAAAACGTAGCGTTAAACTTGCGCCAACAGGGAAAATATTTTCAACTTTAAAAGTATTAACACCATTGTGAGTATTTTTTGCCAAACTGTAATTGTATAGAGTGTTGGCGCTCAGTTGGCTAACGTCGAGCTTTTGATTATTAATATAAATATCGGCGCTTTGTGCGTTGTGGTTTTGTATTAATAATTGCCCGCGCCCTTTGTAAGCTTTAAACGTTCCTCGGTTATTTACATAAAACCGGCTACTTGGATTTACCTCAGGAAACGTAACGACCACTTGTGCGTTAGGCAGCTCTACAAGTTGGCTTTTTGTAAGTGGTAGCACCGAGCTAATAGGCTCAGATGGTGTACTACAACCCACAATAATAAAGCTTAAAATCACTACAAACGCTTTTTTTATATAACCACATTTTTTTTTAAAAGCAATAAACATGCTTAGCCCTTATTTATATAACAAGTAAGGCGCTCTTTGCGCTTTAAATCGCGCAAGCCCCGCCTGCCAGCTTTGTTTTATTTGCGCCTCTGATTGCCCTGCTTCAATAGCTAAGCGCAATTTATTAGTACCCGCTAGTTTATCCATAAAGTCAGCGCGCTCAAAAAATGAGATGTTATTTTTACTAAGCTCCGTGTACGCATTTATTAAGTAAGTTAAATTTAGGCCTGTAATGTTTGCTTGTCTTAAATCGAGCCCTTGTACGGTTCGGTTTTTAAATTTAGGGTTTAAAGCAGCGCCTTTAATTGCGCGCGGTGTAAAATTAAAATCACCTAATGCAACTGGCGAATAGCCAATTACTTGAAATGCAAAGTCGGTGCCTCTACCAATACTGATAGGTGTTGCTTCAAAAAAGCAAAGTGATGGATAAAGCGCAATGGCTTGATCGTTAGGTAAGTTAGGGCTGGGTTTTACAGACAAGCTGTAAGTACTTTTGCGAGTGTAATGATCAACAGGGATCACCGTTAATTTTAAATCGGGCGCTTTATTGATCCAGCCCTCGCCCTTGATCATTTTGGCAAGTTCGCCAACGGTCATGCCGTGTAACACAGGAATTGGGTGCATGCCTACAAACGATTTAAATTCTGGCTCTAATATTGGCCCATCAACGTAGGCAATATTTGGGTTGGGTCTGTCGAGTACTAAAAATTCTATCCCCTGCTCTGCAGCGGCTTCCATCATGTAGTGCATAGAGCTTATGTAGGTATAAAAACGCACTCCGACATCTTGAATGTCAAAAATAATCACATCAACATCAGCTAAAGCAGCTCGGCTTGGTTTTTTATTTTTACCATAAATAGAAATAAGCGGAATACCGGTTTTGCTATCAACGGCATTTTTTACATGGGCGCCCGCATCGTGATCGCCACGAAAGCCATGCTCAGGTGCAAAAATTTTAGTTATGTTTATGTTTTTAGTCAGTAGAGTATCTACTAAGTGAGTTTCCCCTACGCTTGATGTTTGATTGACTACTAGCCCTACACGTTTATTTTTTAACTGCGGTAAATATTTAGCATATTGCTGCGCACCTACCATAAGTGAGTTATTAGCTTCGTTGGCTTGTGCGCTGGAAATACAAATAGCGCTAAAAATAAAAAATAACGTAATAAATAGGGTTTTGAACATACTGCAATATCCTTTTAAACAAGGCGTTTAAAATAACATAGGTAATATTAAAGAGCAGCTTTAGAAAAGGGTTAAGTGGGCTTGAGCAGATACAGTGATTAGAAGCTCGCGCTTCTCACGCGAGCAAGCTCAGCGTCTACAAAGGATAAATAAACTCGGAGTTTAGATTTAAAGATTAGAGCTAGTTTTACTTGAAAATACCACCTCTCATTTTAAGCTCAAAGACCGAATTTAACCTTCTTAGAGCTAAACGCTTCTAGTTATTTAATTTCTTGGTCAATGAACCACTTAAAGATCTATTACACAAAGAGAAGTAAATGATAAGACATAAGCCCGGGTTTATTAGTTTAGCTTAGCTTTATTACTACCTCTAAAAGCGCAGCGCCTCTTAACCTCTTTGTGAATAAATTACTTATTTCTGGCGTTGCCAACGAATAAAATCTTATAAATTATATTTTGAGGGGGAATAGAAGCTGTCGCTTCCCACGCGAGCAAGCTCAGCGTCTACAACGGATGAATAAGCTCGGAGTTTGGATTTAAAGATTAGAGCTGTTTTACTTGTAGGCGTGCAGCTTGCTGACGCGACGAGCGAAGCTCGTAAATAAAGTATCAGTTATATCGGTGGTAAGTGATTAGAAGCTGGCGCTTCTCACGCGAGCAAGCTCTGCGGCTACAGGAGTGGTAGTTTACGTTTCACTTTATTTTAGGCACAAAAAAACCGACTTAATGTCGGCTTGTTTATGAAAGTGGTGGACGCAGGACGTATCTTGTAAGAGTGAACCTCCGACTTCTTGGTTCTCAATCCTCCTAAACTCTACATTTCACTTTATTTTAGGCACAAAAAAACCGACTTAATGTCGGCTTATTTATGAAAGTGGTGGGCGCAGGAGGATTCGAACCTCCGACCGCTCGGTTCGTAGCCGAGTACTCTATCCAGCTGAGCTATGCACCCACTTTCATAGATTGCTTATTTAAACTCTAAGCAGAGCGTATAAATTCAGACATAAAAAAACCGATTTCCATCGGTTTATTTTTCTTACACTTAAAAGTGTATGAAAATGGTGGGCGCAGGAGGATTCGAACCTCCGACCGCTCGGTTCGTAGCCGAGTACTCTATCCAGCTGAGCTATGCACCCACTTTCATTTTTACTATTACTTGTTTTTACTCTAAGTGAGAGTCTATAAAGTGGTGGGCGCAGGACGTATCTTGTAAGAATGAACCTCCGACCGTTTGGCTTTAGCCAACACTTTACTTTTTTATACTCTAAGTATGAGTCTATAAAGTGGTGGGCGCAGGAGGATTCGAACCTCCGACCGCTCGGTTCGTAGCCGAGTACTCTATCCAGCTGAGCTATGCACCCACTTTATAGTTTACTTATTTTAACTCTAAGTAGAGCTTTTGCTTATTTAGACTCTAAGCAGAGTTATTAAAGTATGGTGGGCGCAGGACGTATCTTCTAAGAATGAACCTCCGACCGCTTGGTTATAAAACCAAACACTTTAATTGCTTATTTAGACTCTAAGCAGAGTTATTAAAGTATGGTGGGCGCAGGAGGATTCGAACCTCCGACCGCTCGGTTCGTAGCCGAGTACTCTATCCAGCTGAGCTATGCACCCATACTTTAAAACTTTACAAAACACGCCATTAAAAGAAATGGTGGAGAGGGAGGGATTCGAACCCTCGATAGAGCTACAAACTCTATACTCCCTTAGCAGGGGAGCTCCTTCGGCCACTCGGACACCTCTCCGTCTTGTGGGGCGTATAATAAAGATTTCAGAAAATATGTCAAACACTTTTCTACCAAAAACGACTATATGGTTATAGATTGCACATATGCTTGGTTTAAAAGTGTAATTAGTTTGAAATTTAAGCGGGTTACGTATTTTTATTTGAAGGATTAACACCTAGCACAGGAACTAAGTCATCAGTTAACTGAGCCAAATACTGTTCTTGGTAACCTAATTGTTGAAATTCAGCAATACAAGCACGGTAGTAAGCATTTCTTTCTTGCTCTGATGTGCATTCTTCTGATAAATCATCTACTCGTTTGTCTTTCATACTATTATTCTAAGTCCTTTAAGAATCTATATTTAGCTGCTAAATACCAAGCAGTGTAAATTTCGTGCGTATTCTAGCTAAAACCTTTACATAAATACAACATATGTTTAAAAAACAATCATACTAAAAAGTTATAGCACTGTTAGTTTTAATATTAAAAACTGCCAATAACAATAAATTAGCGAAGCTGAATTGCACATTAACCAGTACTAATAACTACATTTAATTTTTAGTGTAGTACTTATTAATTAAAATACTAATGCAAAGCAAAAAAAACGCCGCTATTAAGCGGCGTTTATTAACTTACTTTGTTCTACCCAAAGCTTAGTCAGCTTGTGGACGCATATGCGGGAACAAAATAACGTCTTTAATTGTTGATGAGTCAGTAAACAACATTACTAAACGGTCAATACCAATACCTTCACCTGCAGTTGGCGGTAAGCCGTACTCAAGTGCGCGTATGTAGTCTTCATCGTAATGCATTGCTTCATCATCGCCTGCGTCTTTCTCTTCAACTTGGCGAGTAAAGCGCTCAGCTTGGTCTTGTGCATCGTTAAGCTCAGAGAAACCATTTGCAAGTTCACGACCGCCAACAAAAAATTCAAAACGGTCTGTAACAAATGCATTTTCGTCGTTACGGCGTGCAAGTGGAGAAACTTCCCACGGGTAGCCAGTAATAAACGTAGGTTGAATAAGCATGTGCTCTGCTGTTTCTTCAAATATTTCACACAAGAACTTACCTGGGCCCCAAACACAATTTTCAGGAATTTTAACGTGCACTTGTTTAGCGTACGCTTTTAATTCGTCAAAGTGGTTTTCTGGGTCGTTAAATACCGCAGCATCAAACTCAGGGTTATATTTTAATATTGCATCGCTCATGCTTAAACGTGTAAACGGTTGGCCAAAGTCGTACTCAACTGAATCGATAACTTCGCCGTTTTCGTCTTTAGTTGTATTAACTACAACTGCACTACCTAGTACGTTTTCTGCAACCGTACGAAGCATGTCTTCGGTGATGTTCATCAGGTCGATGTAATCAGCGTATGCTTGGTAAAATTCAATCATTGTGAATTCTGGATTGTGACGCGTAGATAACCCTTCGTTACGGAAGTTACGGTTAATTTCGAATACACGGTCAAAACCACCTACCACTAAGCGCTTTAAGTAAAGCTCAGGCGCTATACGTAAGTACATGTCGATATCAAGTGCATTATGGTGAGTTACAAACGGACGTGCAGATGCACCGCCAGGTATAACCTGTAGCATTGGTGTTTCTACTTCCATAAAGTCACGGTCTGCTAAAAAGCGACGAATGCCTTCAACTACTTGTGAACGAATACGGAATGTTTCGCGCGTTGCTTCGTTAGTAATTAAATCAACGTAACGTTGGCGGTACTTTGTTTCTTGATCTGATAAGCCATGGAATTTTTCTGGTAACGGACGAAGTGACTTAGTTAATAGTTGGTACTCAGTCATTTCTACGTATAAATCGCCTTTACCTGATTTATTTAATGCGCCTTTAACACCAATAATATCGCCAGTGTCTAGTTGACCATATTTTTCTTTAAGATCTTTTTGAACATCTTTAGATGCATACGCTTGTACGCGACCTTTCATGTCTTGAATTACAAAAAACGGTCCACGCTTTGCTAAAATACGGCCAGCGATAGACACAACTTCTTGCATCTCTACTAATTCTTCTTTGCTCTTATCACCAAACTGGGCTTGCAAATCAGCCGTGTAATGCTCACGACGGAATTGGTTTGGATGACCGTTGGCTGGGCAATTTTCGCGTATAGCGTCTAACTTGCCGCGACGCTCAGCGATTAACTTGTTTTCGTCTTGGATTTTATCAGTCATTTTTTAGCTCTTTATTAGCTTGGTGGTTATAGGCCAGATTTAAGGCTGGCTTCAATAAATTTATCTAAGTTACCGTCAAGTACCGATTGGGTATTGCGGTTTTCAACGCCTGTGCGTAAATCTTTAATCCGTGCGTCATCAAGTACGTATGAACGAATTTGACTACCCCAACCAATATCAGATTTAGCATCTTCTTGCGTTTGTTTTTCAGCATTTTGCTGTTGTAGCTCAAGCTCAAATAATTTAGCTTTTAACTGCTTCATCGCTTGGGCTTTATTTTTATGCTGCGAACGCTCGTTTTGACACTGCACTACGGTATTTGTTGGTACGTGAGTGATACGAACCGCCGATTCGGTGGTGTTAACGTGCTGACCACCCGCGCCCGATGCACGGTAAACGTCTATACGCAGGTCTGACGGATTCATATCAATTTCAATATTATCGTCAACTTCTGGGTATACAAACGCAGAAGCAAATGAAGTATGACGACGACCACTAGAGTCAAATGGGCTTTTACGTACTAAGCGATGTACGCCAGTTTCTGTGCGTAACCAACCGTAAGCGTATTCGCCAACAAAGCGAACTGTTGCGCCTTTAATACCAGCAACATCACCGTCGGTCGCTTCAACTAGCTCAACTTTAAAGCCTTTAGCCTCGCCCCAACGTAAATACATACGAAGTAGAATATTACACCAGTCTTGTGCTTCAGTACCGCCAGAACCTGATTGTAAATCAAGGTACGCATCGTTTGAGTCATGAGGACCTGAAAACATACGACGAAACTCTAAACCTTCTAACTGTCCGTTTAAATCAGCAAGCTCAGTTTGCGCTTCAATAAAGGTATCTTCGTCTTCAGCCTCTACAGCAAGCTCAAGTAAGCCTTCAACATCATCAGTACCGGCTACAAGGTTGTCGATTGTTTCAACAACCGCTTCTAATGCTGACTTTTCACGGCCAAGCGCTTGTGCGCGTTCAGGCTCATTCCACACGGCTGAATCTTCAAGCTCGGCGTTAACTTCTTCTAAGCGTTCTTGTTTAAGAGCGTAGTCAAAGGTACCCCCGAAGCAATTCAGTACGTTCGCGAATTTCCTTGATTTGATTAATCACAGGATTCACTTCAAACATGTACATCACTCCAAAATGGCTAGGTAATTGCGCCCCTTTAAATGGGATTTTCGCAATAAATTATCGTCAAATGATAAAAACGCCCGATTTTAACAAAAAACCGCGCGCTTTATTAGCATTTTATGCATGATATTACATATTTTTTAGTGTACTTTTTCAAGCTCTCTAACTATTAATTGCAGCGTAAATTTACCTCTAAACTCATTTATATCGAGCTGGTACGCTACTTTTACAAACTTCGCCTCAGTATCTGGCCATTCTTTTACATCAATACCAAAAGCAATGGCGTCAACTAATCGACCAGATTGATGCTTTAACACGAGCTTTAAATGCTTTTCGCCTACTATGCGCTGCTGTATTACTTCAAAGGTATGCTCAAACACCGGCTCAGGAAATTGCTGACCCCACGGGCCCGATTGCTTTAATAGCTGAGCAAACTCCATCGTAAAGCAGTCGTTTGGCAGCTCACCGTCGGTAAATACAATACAGCGTTTACTTTCTTCACTCAGTTGCGCACTCACGGCAGCATCAAATGCCTTTTTAAAGTCGTTAAAGTGTTTCTCATTAATACTTAAACCAGCGGCCATTGCATGGCCACCAAATTTATTAATTAAGTGCGGGTCGGCAGTATTAAGCCCTTCGAGTAAATCGCGCATGTGCAGCCCTTCAATAGAGCGGCACGAGCCTTTAATCTCACCGTTTTCGCCACCAGCAAATATAACGGTTGGACGGTGGTATTTTTCTTTTAAGCGACCAGCCAAAATCCCAATAACACCTTGATGCCAATCGTCTTGAAACAAACAAATAGCATCAGGAATGTTATCATCGCTAAATGCGAGCCTATCAAGCACGGCTTGCGCCTCGGCTTGCATGCCTTGTTCTATTTCGCGCCTTGCAAAGTTTAAGCTATCGAGCTCGCTGGCTATACTACGCGCTTGGTTTATGTCGGTGCTAAGCAAGCAAGCTATACCCAAACTCATGTCGTCTAATCGCCCTGCTGCATTTAAACGCGGCGCAAGTGAAAAGCCAAAGTCGCTTGCGCTTAAGCGGGCAGCATTGCGGTTAGCCACTTCAATAAGCGCGGTAATGCCTGGGCGTGTTTTACCACTGCGAATACGTGCTAAACCTTGGTGTACTAAGGTACGGTTATTTGCATCAAGTGCCACTACATCGGCAACCGTGCCAAGCGCTACAATGTCGAGCAAGTTAGCTAAATTAGGCGGTGGTTGTTGCTCAAAATAACCCAAATCTCGCATTACGCTTCTCAGCGCTATTAATAAGTAAAAAGCAACGCCAACGCCTGCAATAGATTTAGACGGAAAATCACATTCGTGCCTATTTGGATTTACGATTGCATCTGCATTTGGCAGCTGCTCACCTTGTAAATGGTGATCTGTTACCAGCACTTTTATGCCAACCGCTTTTAAAATATCAATACCGGCAATACACGATATGCCGTTATCTACGGTGATCACTAAATCAGGTTTTATTTGTACTATTTGCTCAGCAAGCGCGGGGCTTAAGCCATATCCTAAGCTAAACCTGTCAGGAATTAAGTAATCTAAATGCTTAAAGCCAAACATCTCAAGGCCTTGCATTAATGTTGCAGTGCTTGTTGCGCCATCGGCATCAAAGTCGCCAACTATTAATATTTGGCTTTGCGCTTTTAATGCTTCAATTAATAAGTCGCTGGCTTTGTCGATGTCTTTAAACAATTTGAAGTCGTGAAGCGTAGCTACGCTGTTATTTAGCTCTTCGGCATTGAATACATTGCGGTTAGCATAAATTTGTTTAATTACAGGGTGTAAATTACTCGGCAGATGCGAGTCGTCAACGTTTTCACGCGCAATGATTAGTTTTTTCATGCAGGGTTTTAACTTATTGAGTCGTATTAAAAAGACAAAAAAAGGCCATTAAGGCCTTTTTAATAATAACTAAGCGTTTAATTACGACGCTTTGTTAGCTTCTAATGCTGCTTTTAGTGCTGCTGCTGGCTGGTAACCAGGGATCATTGTACCATCTTCTAAAATAATAGCGGGTGTGCCGCTAATACCAAAGCTTTGACCTAATTGGTAATGCTCTGCAACCGGTGCGCTACAGCCTGCAACTACTTTAGTGCTTGTGCCCGATTTAGCTTCTGTTAGTGCTTCTTGCTGATCGCGTGCACACCATACATTCATTAAATCTGCGTAACCTGAACCTTGTAAGCCACCACGTGGAAACGCTAAGTACTTAACGGTAATACCCGCATCAAGTAAATCGTCTAACTCGCGGTGTAATTTACGACAGTAACCACAGCTAATGTCGGTAAATACAGTAATGCTGTGTTTTTCGTTTGGCGCTTTGTACACAATCATCGATTCTTCGTATTCTTTAAGACCTTCAACACGCACGCCATTTAATGCTTGCTCTGTTAGGTTATTACGATTATTTAAATCAATTAACGTACCTTGCATTAAATATTGACCGTCTGGACTTGCGTAAAGCACGCCCTTATTAGTAATCAATTCTTTTAAACCCGTTACTGGACTTGGGTTAATTTGCTTTACAGTTACACCAAGCTCGGCAAATTTAGTAATAATAGGATCATTAGCATCTGGTGTTACAGCAACGCCATTTGCAAATGCACTAATACTTGTGCACAACATGGCACCTGCTAACATTAATTTTTTCATAACTTCTCTCTATCCTAAAAATACTTAATATATTGACCGGCTTAATGATATTTACTTTCAAACTTACGCACGCGGATGGTGCTCTGCGTGTACCGACTTTAACCGTTCATTGGCAACATGGGTATAAATTTGCGTCGTTGATAAATCGCTATGGCCCAACATCATTTGTACCACACGTAAATCTGCCCCATGATTTAATAAGTGCGTAGCAAAAGCATGGCGCATAGTATGGGGCGATAATGGAGACTCAACTGCTGCCAAAATAGCATAGTGTTTAATTCTATGCCAAAAGGTTTGTCGCGTCATGCCTACTCCGCGTTTAGATGGGAACACAAAATCGGTGGCATGTTTTATCATTTGCGCACGCCCACCCTTTAAAAATTGCTCAAGCCAATACATGGCTTCTTCACCCAGTGGAACTAAGCGCTCTTTATTACCTTTACCTTTTACAAACACCACTGCTTGGCGCAAATTAATTTGCTCCATGCGCAGTCCAACAAGCTCACTTACACGCAAACCCGTTGCATAAAGTAGCTCTAGCATGGCTTTATCGCGCAGTCCCATCGCTTCTTCGGTATTAGGCGCATTTAATAATGCCTCAACTTCGGCCTCTGAGAGTGTTTTAGGTAACGACTGCCCTGCTTTTGGCTGAGAAATATTTAGCATGGGGGTATCGCTAATTAGTTTTTCGCGCACAAAGTACTGATAAAAACGCTTTAGCGCACTAATACTACGTGCCGTACTGCGTGGTTTTAAGCCTAAATCGACTCGATGCGCTAAGTAACTTTCAACATCAAGCCCTGTTACCGTCATTAAATTTTCGCCCTTTAAAAATAGGCAAAACTTATCTAAATCACTGCGATAAGCACTTAATGTGTTTTCGCTTACGCCTTGTTCTAAGTACAGGCTATCTAAAAAGGTTTCTAGGTAGTCGCTATTACTGCTCATACTGCTATTATTTTCAAAAGAATCGTCAGATAGCGTTGTCACATTATGCTCTCATGCTTTGCTAAGGTATCAATTAAAAATACCTTACGGTAAACTTGAGCCTATCATATCAGGCAATTACACAGTGATAAATACGATGCAAATTGGTTTATTTTTTGGTTCTACTACGTGCTACACCGAAATGGCAGCAGAAAAGATTCGCGACATTATTGGTGCCGATATAGTTACCCTGCACAATATTAAAGACGAGCCACTAAAAAATGCAGAGCAGTATGACTTTATCATCTTTGGTATTTCAACATGGGATTTTGGTGAAATACAAGAAGACTGGGAGTCAAAGTGGGACGACATAGCCGACGTAAACCTAAATGGTAAAACCATTGCTTTATTTGGCATGGGCGATCAGCAAGGTTACGGGCAGTGGTTTCAAGATGCGCTAGGCATGCTACACGACGAAATAAATACGCAAACATTTACTCAACTTGGTTTTTGGCCAAACGACAGTAGTTACGAGTTTGAAGCTTCAAAAGCATTAACGCCTGATGGTAAACAGTTTGTAGGACTCGCGCTCGACGAAGACAGTCAATACGAGCTAAGCGACGACCGCATTGCAACATGGGTTGAACAGGTAATGACTGAATACGGCGAAACGCTTTAATTCACTTATCAATACCGACAAATAAAAAGTAAAAAGCCCACAACTAGTTTAGCTGCGGGCTTTTTAATTAATATAAATCAATTTATTGAAACGTCATCACATTGGTTGTTTGTGGGTAGTACCCATCTGCCATAACAATGTACGGTAGTAAATTACTTAACCATTTTTGCTGCACGCTTTCGCTATAGTTTAAGTAAAGCTTACCTTCGTGAATATAAAATGCTTCTGGGTCTATACCTACAGCGTTACCTTCATCAGCCATTGCATAAGCACACCAACCACCGTATTGCGGTGCATAACGTTTTGGGTTTTCTGCAAATGTCGTTTTGTTTTCTTCACTCGAAAAGTGCCAGTTGGCACCTAAATAACTAAATGTGTATTTGTCGCTGCCTTTAACGGCTTTATTTTGCGTAAAATAAGCAACGCTGTCGTACCCTTTAATAGCCGTGTTATTAAACCAACCCGTATTTACAGCATCATCCTTTGCATTTGCCCCACCGCTTATTAACAGTGCACTAAGCATTATTAAAGCAACTATGTACTTAATCATCTTTTTTCCTTTATTATTTACTCAAAATTGAATGCCAATTAAATATAGCTGGCTTAGTGAGTAAGAAAGGCAAAGCGCAAAAATGATTTCAGTTAATGCTTAATTATTTAACGCCCAGTGATTAAATAAGTAGTAAAACTTACTCTACTTTTAGCCAATATTGGTTTCGATAAAAAAAGCCAATGTAGCCGCGTACCTCGAGCTTTTTACCTTCATCTTGCGGGGTTAGTTGTAAAGTGTAGGTTTTACCGTTTGTTGGGTCGAGTATTTCACCGTCTCCCCAAACACCATCATCTTGTGCTTTTACACCCGTGATTATAGTCATTCCTAAAATAGGCTGATCTTTTAACTCATCATCGCATTTACTGCATATATCGTTTTGTTTTGCCGGGTTAAGAATGGTTTCAACTTTGCCGCTCAATACACCGCTGGTTTGGGTAATACGTACATACGACTTAGCTTGGTTTGTATCCTCATCAATCGTTTTCCAAAGCCCTACAGGCGTAATAGCAGCAAACACACCTTGGCTTGCAAAAATGGTGGCTGCTAACGTGCTAAGTAATGCTAATTTATTTAACTTTTTCATTGTGTTGCCTTTTAAATTAAGTGGCCAATGGCTAAATCATATCAGGTGATTTATAAACACACTATTAAAGCGCTGTACATAAAATAAAAAACCTAAACTAATAATCATTAGTTTAGGTTGTCATATGAGCTTTTTTGCTTACTTTTAAAAACTACGAATTACTACACCTGAATTATTAAACTCAAATTTATTAATTTTTCCGCATTGCGCCATATGATTAGTACTTGTATAAAGTGGATTGTCTTGTGCAATGGCAGTCTCCCATCCTTGGCCATTTTTAATGAATGCTTTTAGTTCAAACCATCCATTAACCGCTTTACTGCAATCCATATCTACATCAAGCATCCAATAGTGTTCGCCCCATATATTTAAAGGTGTCACACCAAAGCCATCTGTGTTTACCGTTTTTTCAACGCCCCAACCTGCTGGCCAAACTTTCGTTGTCCAGTCGGTAGCAGAACCTTCTGCTTCGCTACTTTGCCCATTTTCTATACCATACCAATCAAGGTAGTTATCATTTGCTTTCCAAGGGCTTGTTGTGACATTTTTTAAATTGTTATGACGAATAGGCATTGCACACTCAAAATTACTTGTTTGGCAATTTCGACCAAGGTTTGCGTTTGCATAAGCGTGGTCAATTCCACCACGGATAAACATATCTTGTCCGCTTTGTGTTTGTGCATTAATAAAAATAACCGTTCGCTGCCAGTCACTTTCAGTGCTTGAGGCAGAACTGGTATTTAACTTGGCATTTTTATGAATTGCCATCGCATCCCAAGCGCCAATATTAAGATTAATAGTACCGTCGGAATTAACCGTTATAACCTCACCACTACAACTTTTAGCATCAGCTGACAGTTCGCCTTTTAGCACATTACAGTATTGCCCTGGCGCCATATCGGTTTGCACAGTTGCACTAAGTGTTGAGTCTTCTTTGTTAATAGCCATATGACCCGAGCTACCTCGGCCAAATGAAATTTGATTATTTGTGTTATCCCACCAGTTTGTTACTGCCCAATTGTCGGCGGTGTTATTTCTAAAATCGACCCCGCCTGCAATATATGACCAGCGATGCTCACACTTCCAATTACTCACAAAACACTCTAAGTTACCATTATTATGTACCGGTACATTTGGCCCACCAGCATCTGTATCACCATGAAAATCATAACTCGACATTACTTTTGGATAACCGTACGGATAAGCCAACATAAATACATTGGCTAAGTCATATAAGCGGCCATCTTCAAAGGTAATAACATTGCCAGCGCCGCCGTGCCCGCGCTGATTGTCGTGATTGTCTACAAAAACCACCGCAGAAGAGCTTGGCATAAAGCCCCACCCTTCGCCAAAATTACTCAGCCATGCAAGCGAGCCGTTTCTAAAAGTGTTACCAAGCTCAGTGCTATATTTAAATTCAGTTACTAAACCTGTGCTTAAATATTCAGAGGCACCAACAGCCTCCCCACCTTGATCGATCACTTCTTGAAAAACCACTGGCGAGCCATTTACTTTGGCCATTAAACTTTGGATATCGCTTGCTGCAACATGTTTAGAAGCATCAAACCGAAAGCCTTTTACGCCAATAGCTTGTAAGTCGTTAATATATGCTGCAATGGTATTTTGCACATAGTTTGAAGCGGTATCTAAATCGGCAAGTCCAACTAGTTCACAGTTTTGTACTCGGTAGCGATCGTTGCCATAGTCAGAACTATTAATGGTACAACTTTCATGAAAATCTTGTGGGCTATAAATAGGAAAGCTTTTATTACCAAAGCTATTTCCGGCTGTGCCTGTGCCACTTCCTGCTGCCATATGGTTAATAAGCGTATCAACGTAAATATCAACCCCAGCTGCACTACAGCGATTTACCATATCGATAAACTGTGCACGGTTTCCGCCACGACTTTGCAATTCATAACTTACTGGCTGATAACGTGTCCACCATTGGCTTCCTGTAATGTGCTCATTAGGTGGCGAGACCTGTACTGCAGCGTAGCCTTTTGGTCCTAGGTATTGCTCACATTCTTGCGCTACATCTTGCCAATTCCATTCAAACAAATGTACAAATGTGGTGGGCGTAGCAGTCGCAATGCTAGGTAAGAGCAACCCTAGGCTTAAACCTGCGGTGGTGATTATTTTATTGAGTTTCATAGTGTGTGATCCAATTGTTGAGCGAGCAAAACAACTACTCGATGTTATTTACAAGTGGTTAACACTAGATTGGTAATTGATTAAATAAAAACTGAATACGTATGCATAATAGGTAAATTATCCTTTATTACTAGATAACCTACATAGCTAGGCAATTTACATTTTCAAATAAAATGCTTTGCACAGGGCTATATAATCAGCAGTGTAGGTATTATCTAAGTTTCTAATACACAGGGTTGATGATTCTATATCGCTTTTTACGTAGCTAAATGTCATTAAACTGCGGCTAATATCTTTGTTGGGCGTGGCTTTTACTTGGCAATGGGTATTTAAATAAAGCCCATTTTGAGTAGCAAGCTCAATAAATAATGCGCCTTCAACGCTTGGGAGTATTAAGCTAAAGCGGGAACCACTATGGCTTAAATGTTTAAACGCATTAATTAACTCTTCAAAACTTAGGCCGTCGGTATGGCGTGCGGTATTACGCGCAACATTATCGCCTTTTAAACTGTGATTAAAATACGGTGGATTAGAGATAACCACGTCAAATTTAACTTCACTACTAAAGCTTTGAATAGTTTGGTGCGTAATACTTATAGTTGGCCACGGGCTATTAGCTACATTTTGTAATGCTTGGGTATAGGCGCTTTCGTCAATTTCTACCGCAGTTATATCAAGCTCATTACTGCGCTGCTTACACATTAGTGCTAACAAGCCAGTGCCGGTGCCTATATCAAGTAATGACTTTGCACCGCTTAAATTAGCCCATGCGCCAAGCAAAATGCCATCGGTAGAAACTTTCATTGCACAGTGGTCGTGTTCAACTTTAAATTGTTTAAATACAAAACCAGACATTTTTTCACCTTTTCATTCACCAAGCGCAGCATAGCGCGTATAATCAGGGTAATTGTCCCTTATTTTAGACACTCTATGCAATTTTCTGAATTTGATCTTGATAACAAGCTACTCGATGCCATTAATAAAATGGGCTACGAGACGCCAACCAGCATTCAACAACAAGCTATTCCTGAAGCACTACAGGGGCGCGATATTTTAGCATCTGCGCCTACTGGTACAGGTAAAACAGCGGCATTTTTAATTCCGGCTATTCAGTACTTACTGGATTTCCCACGTCGTGACCCTGGTTTTGCGCGCGTACTCGTTATGACCCCGACTCGTGAGCTGGCTTATCAAATTCATGAACAATGTGAACTGCTAGCTAAACGCACACACCTAAAAATTGGTGTAGTAACAGGCGGTATTAACTACGGTACGCATAAAGAAATTTTTGAAAAAAATAACGATATTTTAATCGCCACACCAGGTCGATTAATGGAATACCTAGAAACCGAAAACTTTCATGCTGAACACGTAGAAATGCTTATTATTGATGAAGCAGATCGCATGTTAGATATGGGTTTCAAAAAAGAAATGAGCCGTATTTGTGACGAAGCTAAAAATCGTCGCCAATGTTTTTTATTCTCAGCAACACTTGAAGGTGACAGCGTAGAAAGGTTTGCTGAAAAAACATTAAACGACCCAGCTCTATTAGAAGCCGAATCGTCACGTAAAGAAAAAGCAAAAATTCACCAATGGGTACATTTAGCCGACGATTATCATCACAAACTTGAATTATTAGTTAATACGCTAAAAAACCCTGACGTAACTAAAGCGATTGTGTTTGTTAAAACTCGCGAACGCTTAGAAACATTGATTGGCGAACTTACAACTAATGATGTAAAAGCAGCGTGGTTACGCGGCGAAATGCCACAAGACAAACGTATGAAAGCCATGGAAAACTTCCACAGTGGCAAAACAAGCATATTAGTTGCTACCGACGTAGCTGCACGTGGTATTGATGTATCTGACATCAGCCACGTTATTAACTTTGATATGCCGCGTACTGCCGACGTATATGTACACCGTATTGGTCGTACTGGCCGTGCTGGTAAAAAAGGGATAGCAATATCGCTAGTTGAAGCACACGATATTGGTATTTTATATAAAGTAGAGCGCTACGTTGAACAAAAATTAAAACGCCGTGTAATTAGGGGTGTTGAGCCACAGCATAAAGAAGCTAAGCCACCAGCTAAAAAGCGTAAAGATCCAGTAAAAATGAAAGCCAAGAAAAAGGCTAAGGTTAAAAAGAAAAAGTAACCTAAAACATTTTTATACTAAGCCGACTTTTGTCGGCTTTTTAATGCAAGCCTTGCAGGCTCTGCTGTTTGTACCTGTTACATATGTAACCCAAGCATGTAACTCATACTCATTTAAATGTAATTTTTGCCCACCTGAATTCCCACTTAATAAAATTCCCTTATATTTCATAGCGTTAATATTGGCACCGAAATTGTAACTACAAAGATAACCTAGCCGATGGAATTTCCATATTGTGGCTGCACTATTCACCGTAATGTAAGGATTAAGTTATGAACCGCTTCAAGTTAACTATCGCTTTAGTATCATTTTGTTGTTTATTTTTATTAGCTTGCGCTACAAAAGTAAGTGCAGCAACCAACATGGCCGTAGTAAGCAGTGTAGCCACTCAACCTAACTTACAACAAGCTATCACCAACACCCTACGAACTAATCCTAACCTAGCGTTAAGTGATATTCGCGTGCAGGTAAAAAATGGTGAAGTAGATTTATACGGTGAAGCACAAACTGGTTTTCAGCGCGCACTGGCTCAAAAGTTTTTAGAAAATATGGATGGGGTTAAAATCATTCGTAACAAAATTAGCGTTATTTAACATGTTAGAATAAAACATAAATATGTTGGAAGTTTGTAATTTACGAGCTCGTCGGTTGCAAAGTGTCTCACCAACTCTAATATTTATTTATGCGCGTGCACTATTTGGCACGCGCTTATTCACGTCTTTTATGGTACGTCCCTGTAACATCCTACCGTAGTTATATCTGTATGATTAGCGGCATTAAATCAAAGATTTCTAAATTAATGGAGTAAGTTAAAGACTAAACTTTTGGGCCTCATCATTTAAACCGTTTGCCATTCTAGACAATTCGCTACTTGACTGTGCAATATCTCTAACTGCCTGCTCGGTCTCTGATATACCCATATTTATGACACCTATATTTCGTGATATTTCATCGATGGTGGTTGCCTGCTGCTCAGAGGCGGTTGCAATTTGAACAACCATATCAAAAATTTCATCTACTGCTTTGCCTACATTACTATTGATTAAGTTTGCTTTCTTAGCTATTTCCTGAACTTGAATTGTTTGTCCTACATTGTCTGTCATTGCTTGAACAGCTGCGTTACTGGCACTCACAACAGCTTCAATGATCACTTCAACCTCCATTGTAGACTCTTGCGTAGACTTAGCTAAGCTTCGTACTTCATCAGCAACAACAGCAAAACCACGCCCTTGTTCACCAGCTCTAGCTGCTTCAATTGCTGCGTTCAAAGCAAGTAAATTAGTCTGATCAGCTATCTTTTTAATAACGCCTAATACATTCACTATTTTTTCTGAATTATGCTTCAACTCCGTCACTTCATGTGCTGATTTTTTTGTAGCTTCTCCAAGAGAAACAAGTGCGTTGTAAGTACTATCATTATTTTCAGAGCCTTCTCGAGCCATTCTTTGAATATTTTCACATAATAATGATGCACTAGCAGTTGTACTCGCTATCTCTTTTACTGTTTCAGTCATTTCGGTAGTGGCGGCTGCAACTTGTATAGTTTGTGCTTGCTGCTCGGTAACTGCTAAGCTAGTTTGCTCAGTAACTGAGGCAAGCTCTGTTGCTGTACTGCCTTGCTGAACTGCAACGTTAGATAATTCACCAATCATTTTTCTGAGATTTTCTAACATGGTATGCAATGCAACTTGTAGCATGCCTACCTCATCGTGTGAATTAACTTCGATATTACTGCTAAGATCTCCTGCCGCCACTTTTTTAGCAAAAGTGGAAGCTACAATTATTGGAGTCGCTATTTTTCGAGAAAAGAAAACACCAATAAATACAACAACAATTGCAGCTACTATTATAGAAATCACACTAAAAAGCACAGTCTGATGGACTGGTGCAAATGCTTCTGATTCGTCAATTTCACTTAATATAATCCAGCTGAAATCTCCAATCTTTATACTATCGAAGGCAGAAAGTACGTTATTTCCATTATAATCTTTTATTATTTTAGTACCATGTTGAGCATTTAAAGCTAAATTTACAGCCTCTGTATCAGCACCATTATTTGTTACAGTTCCTGCAAAACTTGCTTTGAGTGAATGTCCTTCAGGGTCAAGATATGAATCAGAACGCATTAGCTTATCTTCTCCAACTAGGTAACTCTCACCAGTTTCTCCCATCCCTTCGCGAACACCCATTATTTGATTAGTCCCTTTGCTCGAAAGCTGCAAAGCAACTATTGTATCGCTACCATCAACAGGTATAGCAATAAACGCAGCGGGTTCTCCATTACTTGGTGCATACGGTTTGTAATCAGCAATACTAAAACTTTTAGATTGTTTAACCTCTTTAATTAAATCTCCTAAATTTGAACTCGCATATTTCCCTTGTAATATGTTTGTTTGATAATCAGATTCTCTAGCTTGAGTGTAATAAATAAGCCCATTGTTATTAATTAAAAACACATCGTAATAGTCATACTTCTGTATATATTCTGTAAAAAAGCGATCATAGTTGTCTTCCTCAAGCTGCGGAACAATCAAAGCCAAAAGCTCAATATCTGCCCTTTTTTGATTAAAATAATTTTCGATCTGAGTTTTTTTTATTTGATTAATCGCCTCAAGCGACTGAGATATATTGTATTCGACGCGTGATTTTGATTGTAATGTAGAAATTGTAGTAATTATGAGGGCGGGTATTATCCCTACGAGTAGGAAAATTAATGTTAGCTTAGTTTTTAAACTCCAGTGACTCGTTTGAAAAGCTGAATTTTCTTTCTTGCTTGGCATTTGTATTTACTAAATAAAGAGCAGTTAAGTTAAATCTAGCCTACCAAAAGCTAAAAATAAATTTATTTATTCAAAAACCTCGAATTTACAAGGGGAAACAAACAAAAAAGGAACATAAAACCACTAAAATGCATTTATTATCCAAACACCTCGTTGTTTATGTATTTGTAATGGTTACAAGTTTATTTATTGCGCTCTTATTGGAAAATGATAATTTATACTTATATGAAAGGACTTAACTTTAAAATTAGAAATATCCTTTATTTTATAAAATGTCTAAAAAGCGCATTTTTACTCTGTAAAAATGCGCTGTTGGTAAGTAACTATTTCCCAATGCTTTTGCCTAATGAGCTTTAACTAAATTACTCACTTTGGCTAGAGTCAGTACCGTCGCTACTGTCTTTATTTGGTGACTGCTGGCTTATTTTATCGCTAATCATAGCATCGAGTTTTTCGCCCCCTTTAATACCAAAATCTAAAGTGCGAATTGGGAATGGAATGCTAATGTCCGCCTCGTCTAGTGCTTGCTTAACGGCAACTATACCTTTATGGCGTACCGTCATAAAGTCAGGCTCGCCTGGGTATTTAATCCAAAACCACACCAGTAAGTTGATGCTGCTGTCACCAAAGCCTTCAGCGTATACGGCGGTTTCGTCTTTGCGTATTACAAAGTCAAATTCGTTAATTTTTTCGACTATAACGTCTTTTGCTTTTTCTATGTCATCGCCGTACGAAATACCTACAGGTACTTCTATACGTCTAATACCTAGCGTGGTGTAATTTTTTAGTACATTTCTAAATAAGACTTTGTTTGGTACAAGTATTAGTTGCCCGTAAAAGCTCTCTATTAGCGTGTTACGTAGGTTTATAGAATGTATCGAACCAAACACATCATCGGTTTCTATTACATCCCCTGTTTTAAATGGCTTACGTACACCCATTGCTATACCAGCTATTAGGTTTTCGGTCATGTCTTGAAACGCAAAACCAATGGCTAAACCCACAATACCTGCACCAGCAAGTAGCGAAGTAACGGTGCCTTTTAAGCCAACAAAATCGAGCGCTATAAATAAACCTATGCACAACACAATAACTTTAAAAATTGACGCCATTAAGTCGGCAATTTGTTTTGAGTCGAGTGAGCGGCGTAATACGTTTTTCATCAGCTTGCCAGCAAAGCGTGCCAATATTGAAAACACAATTGCGATCAGTATCGCAACTATAAAATTAGGGATATGGCTGATAACAATATCAAACCAGCCTCCGAGCTTTTCTTCTATTAGTTTTTCGGCTTCGTCAATTGACGGAATGCTGATCATTTTATTTGCACCTATTTAATTAGTGTTCTCATTAATATTAGATGAGATTGCAAATATAACGCCAACATCAAAAAAGCCATGCAATGCATGGCTTTTAAATTTTTTATTTAAGCTTATAAACCTAATTTTGTTCGTCGCGCATAAATACCGGCTCAAGCTCTTTAACTGTTGCCTCTGGGCTAAAGTAATAACCTGCTACCGTAAACTCTTTAAGTTGGCTTAACTGCGTTACTTTATTTTCGATAATGTAGCGCGCCATCATGCCGCGTGCTTTTTTAGCATAAAAGCTGATTACTTTATATTGACCGTTTTTACAATCTTTAAAGTGAGGGGTAATAATTTGTGCATTAAGCGCTTTTTTATCAACCGCTTTAAAGTATTCGTTTGAAGCAAGGTTAACTAAGTATTGTGCGTCTTGTGCTTTTAATACGTCGTTTAGTTTATTCGCTATTACGCTGCCCCAAAACTCATATAAGTTTTTACCACGTGAGTTTTCAAGCTTAGTGCCCATTTCAAGACGGTAAGCTTGCATTAAATCAAGTGGTTTTAATAAGCCGTATAAACCCGAGAGTATACGTAAATGGTTTTGTGCGTAATCAAGCTCAGTTGCCGTTAGTGTACTTGCATCTAAACCGCCGTATACATCGCCGTTAAAGGCAAGTGCGGCTTGTTTAGCATTACTTTGTGTAAACGGCTGCGCCCACTCACTAAAGCGTGCTGCGTTAAGCCCAGAAAGCTTATCGCTAATTTTCATTAAACTGCCAATTTGCGCTGGTGTTAGTTCACGGCATACTTTCATGAGCTCTTCGCTGTGCTCTAGTAATTCAGGCTGAGTGAACTTGTCTGTTGCGGGTGGCGTTTCGTAATCAAGATTTTTTGCAGGTGAAATAACAGTGATCATAGTTAGCTATTGACTTGTAATTTATTTAGTGTCAATTTCAACATTAAATGAAACGAAAAGCACGTTTTGTTTAAATAAATCCTCTCTTAAAATCCATGCATAGCCGTTTTTTTATTGATCAGGACATAAGACCTATCAAGCATTGTCACACTGTTGCAGTATGGATTGAATATATTAAGAGTGATTAGATTTTTCTTTTAACTTGCTTGGAATGAGGAAAGCAAATGACTTCAGCTCTACAAAGGCTAAAACAACATTCATCTATTGTGGCCGATACTGGTGATATTGAAGCGATTAAAAAGCATCAACCAGAAGATGCAACTACAAACCCGTCACTTTTATTAAAAGCGAGCGAGATTGAAGCATATAAGCCTTACCTAGATAAAGCTTGGAGCTACGCAAAAGAAACCGAGCAAGAGCCAGCTAAACAACTTGAACTAGCATGTGATTACTTTGCCGTATTACTAGGTAAAGAAATTAGCGCTATTGTACCTGGTTATATTTCTACTGAAGTAGATGCACGCCTTTCGTTTAATACGCAAGCTACGATTGATAAAGCACATACCCTACTTAGCCTTTACGAAAAAGAAGGTGTAAGCAAAGACAAAATTTTAATTAAAGTAGCGTCTACATGGGAAGGTATTAAAGCCGCTGAGCAGCTAGAAAAAGAAGGGACTAAATGTAACCTTACTTTATTATTTAGCGATGCCCAAGCTCGCGCGTGTGCCGATGCAAACGTATTTCTAATTTCGCCATTTGTTGGCCGTATTTTAGATTGGCACGTTGCTAACGGTATGGAAAAACCAACCGATCCGCTACAAGATCCAGGTGTTCAGTCTGTACGCAGCATTTTTGAATTTTACAAACGCCATAACTACAAAACAGTTGTGATGGGTGCAAGTTTCCGTAATACAGGCGAAATTATTGCACTTACAGGTTGTGACAAGCTAACTATTAGCCCTAATCTTTTAGAAGATTTAGGTAACCTTGAAGGCGCACAAGAATATTTGCTTGAAAGCGATGTTCCACAAGAGCCAAAACCAGAGCCATTAACAGAAGCACAGTTCCGTTGGTTACATAACCAAGATGCTATGGCTACTGAAAAACTAGCTGAAGGTATTCGCTCTTTTGCTGATGCACAAGAACAACTAGAGGCGCGCTTTAAAGCAATGTAATTTGCTATAATCGTGTTTTAAAAACGTCGCAATAGCGGCGTTTTTTATGCCTAAAATACGCTACCCCTCTATATAATCTTCATATCGACTTCATATAATCCTCGTATAAACCTTCATCAATTAATCACACTTATGTAACATAACTGTCACTTTTTTATTCTATTTTAACTAGGCCTGTGGTATAGGTATTCTTGAGGTCAATAAAATCAATAGGAGAAGTTCATGGATAGCCTAAACGATATATTAGAGATATTAGAAGGACCAGATACAACAAGGAAAACCTCTCAGAAAAATAAAAAAAGAAAATGGCGTGAAATAGAAGCAATAAAAGACAAACAGCGCCTACGTAAAGAACTACAAGAACTAGACTACTTTACAGACAGTATTGCAATTGAAGAGCTCGACTTTTAATTCAATACGCCCCAACTAAACAAAAAGGCTTCCGATATATGGAAGCCTTTTTTAATGCGCTGAAAATAGCTGTATGAGATAAATTTATTATTCAGAGCTCAGGTTATTTACACCTGCCAGTTAATCGGTTTTTCACCTTGGGCTTGTAATAGTTCATTCGTTTTTGAAAAATGCTGACAGCCAAAAAAGCCTCTATGCGCCGAAAGCGGTGATGGGTGCGGCCCTTTTAAAACATAATGGCGAGCGCTATCTATGCCTTTACCTTTTTTTTGTGCATGTGCACCCCATAAAATAAATACCACACCTTCGCAGTGTTTATTAATATGCGCTATTACATTATCGGTAAATTGCTCCCACCCTAAATGCTTATGAGAATGCGCTTGCCCTTGCTCAACGGTCAATACTGTATTGAGTAAAAACACGCCCTGATCTGCCCAGCTTTGCAGGTACCCATGTTCAGGAACAGCAAAACCGCTGACATCGGTAGCTAACTCTTTGTACATATTTTTAAGCGACGGCGGCAGCTTTTTTACATCAGGCAATACCGAAAAACACAAGCCATGCGCTTGCCCTTCTCCGTGGTATGGGTCTTGTCCTAAAATTACAACGCGGATGTCATTTAGTGCTGTGGCATCAAAAGCACTAAATACTTGAGGTTCAGGCGGATAAACAGCAACACCTTCATTGCGGCGATTAGCCACATACTCTAACGTTTCCTGCATGTAAGGTTGCTGTAATTCACTTTCTAAAAATGTAGCCCAATCGCTCATTGTGTACTCTTAATCTGTTTACGTGATGCATCTATTTTATCACACATATCCGCGAGTCCATCTAGCATGCGCGGAGTAAAACGATGTAATAAATCGGCATTTACGCTAATAAATTGATCATTTTTAACAGCGGGCACTTCTGGCCACTTTTGCCAATTAACAACCGGCTGTGGTGTTTTTGATTTTTCATCAGGGATAATAATAACTTGTGGCTTAGTAACAATGACATTTTCGATACTAATTTGTGGGTAATCTGTAACGCTCTGTGCAAATACATTACTTACATGGCATGTTTCAATCAGTTGGCTTATCCATGTATTTTTACTTACTGTCATCATGGGCTCAGCCCATAACTGATAAAACCCGGTAATATTTTTTTTATCTTGCTGGCTTTTAACAATACCATTTAGCTTATGTTTAAATGCGCTTGCCGCTTGCTGGCTTTGCTTAATGTTCCCTGTAAATTCACCAAAAGTAAGTAACTCGTCGGCTACACCAGCGATTGTGGCCGGGTTACTTAAATATACTTTTATGCCCAGGCGCTCTATTTGGGCTAAATCTTCGCTTTGATTTCCGCTTTTCCACGCAATTACTAAATCAGGTTTAAGCGCCAATACTTTTTCAAGCGAGATACCGTAATAACCGCCTATGCGCTCAATACTTTGGGCCTCAGCAGGGTAGTCGGCGTAATCAACTGTGCCCACAATATTATCGCCCGCCCCTATGGCAAATAGGTTTTCGACTATATGTGGTGCAAGCGCGATTATGCGCAGCTTTTTAGAATCATTATCCTGCTCTGCAAGTGCACTGCCCGATACACTAAAAAGCAGCAGCCCAATAAAAAACGCTTTAAGCATTAGTAATCAAACCCTTCTAGCGCTTTTATGCCTGAGTCGAATGCGTGTTTTACATTACGCACTTCGCTTACAGTGTCGGCAAGGTCGGTTAAAGTACGATGCGCTGCACGCCCTGTAATAATAACTGACTGCATTGGTGGGCGGTTATTAAGCGCTGTTACCACTTCATCTAAATCAACGTAGCCGTAGGTCACCATATACGTAAGCTCATCGAGTAATACTAAATCAATACTGCTATCTGCAAGCATGCGTTTTGACTCTTGCCATGTTGCTTGGGCGGCTGCGGTATCGGCTTCTTTATTTTGCGTATCCCAGGTAAAACCGGTGTTCATTACAACAAACTCAACGCCTGCACCTTGTAATAAATTACGCTCGCCACATTCCCATGTACCTTTAATATATTGGCAAACGGCTGCTTTTTTACCATGCCCTACGCAGCGTGCTACAACGCCAAAACCCGAGGTTGATTTACCTTTACCATTGCCGGTAATTACCTGAAAAATACCTTTTACATCTTGTGCTGCAGCAACGCGCGCATCCACTTGTTCTTTTACTTTTTGTTGGCGCTGCTTGTGCTTATCGTTGTTTTGTTCAGTCATTATTGTGTCCTTCATAAATCGAGATAATTTGCTGTATGTTTAAATGCGTTTCGCACATGGTTGCTAATCGTTCTAACTGCTGCTCGCGATGAGTGGCAATACTAATTGGGTTAATTGAGGCGCTTGGTTTTACCCATTTTAAAATTTGCGATGTAGCATCGGCTTCATCAAATAAACCATGTAAATAGGTGCCCGCAATGGCGTTATCATCGCTAATAAAGCCATCGAACATAAAACCATGTGGATGGCTTTCATCAAAGGTTAAAAATGGCTTATCAAGCGCTGCACCTTGGCTAATTCCTGCATGTATTTCGTAACCACTACAGGGTGTTGATTGGTTATTTAAAAGCAGTGTAGCGGTTATTTTAGTTAATACTTTTTGTGCTGTTAGCGTGGTTTCAAAGTCGCATAGAGCAAGCCCATTCACTTGTTTTAATGACGATTCAATACCATCGGGATCGTTGATTGTATTGCCCAGCATTTGCATGCCGCCACAAATGCCAAGTACTTTGCCACCATAGCGTAAGTGGCGCTTAATTTGAGTGTCCCAGCCTTCATTTTTCAAAAAGTTTAAATCACCCAGCACATTTTTACTGCCTGGGAGAATTATCAGATCAACGTCTGGGATCGTTTGGGTATGGCGCACATAATTTATATTAATGTTTGGGTGCAAACGCAGTGCATCAAAATCGGTGTGGTTACTAATATGGGGAACAAGTAGCACTGCAATATTAATTGTGGCGTTGGTTACATTATTATCAATTGCGACGGCGTCTTCGGCATCAAGCGCGAGGTCGTGCAAATAAGGTAATACGCCAAGCACGGGTTTGTTTGTGTATTCTTCAAGCCAATCAAGCCCGCCTTGCAGCAAACCTATATCGCCTCTGAAGCGGTTTATAACAAAGCCTTTTACACGCGCCTGTTCTGACTCGCTTAACAACGCAAGCGTACCTACCAAATGTGCAAACACACCACCTTTATCAATATCGGCAATAATAATGACAGGACAATCTACCTCTTCGGCGTAACCCATATTGGCAATATCGTTTTCACGCAGGTTTATTTCAGCAGGACTCCCCGCTCCTTCAACAAGGAGTAAATCAAAACGTTTAGCTAAGCGGTTATGTGAGGTAATTACTGCATCCATCGCCACTTTTTTATAGTCGTGATATTTGCCCGCTTCCATATTGCTAATGGCTTTTCCGTGAATAATCACTTGTGCGCCCGTATCGCTATTAGGTTTAAGCAATATGGGATTAAAATCTATTTCGGGCTCGACTTTAGCGGCTATTGCTTGCAAGGCTTGCGCACGGCCAATTTCTCCGCCATCTTTTGTTACCGCGCTATTAAGTGCCATATTTTGTGGTTTAAAAGGCGCAACCTTTACTCCACGCTTAGCAAACACTCTGCAAAGGGCTGCAACTAGGGTGCTTTTACCAGCATCTGATGTAGTGCCTTGAACCATTAAGGTTTTCATGGAATTACACCCTTCGCTTTCTAAAAAACAATAAACTTAAAAAGAACACGCTACCAATAGCAGCGGTTATAACACCTACAGGTAACTCTTGGTTTTTTAGCAAGGAGCGCGAAAGTACATCAACCCACACCATAAATGTACCGCCCACTAAGCTGGTTACTAGCAATCCCGCGATGGTGCCTTGGGAGATAAAAAAGCGCACAATATGCGGCACCATTAATCCTACAAACCCAATACCACCACACATAGCCACCAGCACAGCGGTAATTAATGAGCTCAAAACCAGCATGAGTATTCTAAAGCGCTGGACCCTCACACCTAATGTAATTGCGCTTTCATCGCCCAGCAACATAGCATTGAGCTGCCTTCTATAGCTCAGCATTACAAACGTACACAATGTAATTACCAATAAAGGTAACCAAAGCGTAGCCCACTGCGCACGAGCAAAGCTGCCCAGTGTCCAAAATAAAATAGCGGCTACCGCCTGAGGATCGCTCCAATAAAGCAACAAGCTGGTAAACGCACTAAATAAAAACGACAGAGCAACACCAGCTAATAACATTGATTCTACCTGTGCACTTTGCTGCCTACCTGCAATAAGTATTAATAAACTCATAGCGAGTAAGCTGCCCAGCAGTGCTGCTGCCGATAGCATAAAGCCTGCGCTAATGCCTGCTAATGCCATAAGTAACACCACACCAAATGAGGCACCCGACGATATACCAAACAAGTAAGGATCGGCTAAAGGGTTACGCGTTACCGTTTGTAAAATAAGCCCCGCAATTGCTAAGCCAGAGCCTGCTAAAAAGGCGAGTAATGTGCGTGGCATTCTTAGCTCGTAAATAATACGCGAATTAAAAGACGCATCATTTGAGAGTAAAAAGCTATTAAATACATCTTGAAGTGAGGTCTCTGCTGCGCCAAAACTAAGTGCTGCAAATAAGCTAAATAAAGCAGCTAAAGTACTTATAAAAAGCGCAAATGAGTGGCGATTATTAACTGCGCTCATATTATTCATAACCATAAAAGTAAGTGATATGAGGGATGCTATTTCCCGACTTCGATATTTGCGGGTGGTTATTTACTTGAGCGCAGACACCAAAAACGTCGCCTAGCATGTTTTCGGTTAATACCTCACTTGGCGTACCTGTATGTGTAATTTCACCGTTTTTAATAACCACTAGTTCATCGCACATTGCCGAGGCTAAGTTTAAATCATGAAACGATGCAAACACCGTTACACCCAACGATTTAGCAAGCTCCATTACCTGTATTTGGTATTTAACATCTAAATGGCTAGTTGGCTCGTCCATTATTAACAGTTGAGGTTGCTGGACTATGGCGCGGGCTATCAAGGCACGTTGTTTTTCACCGCCCGAAAGTGATTCAAAGCTTTGCTCACTATGATCTGCCAACCCTACGGTGTTGATAGCTTGGATGATTTTTTGTTTATCAATGTTAGTTACTGAGCTAAATAACGATTTATGAGGCGTTAGCCCAAGCGCAATAACGTCAAATACGCTTAAGTTAAATTGCGAGGGGGTTTCTTGTAAAACAACCGCTACTTTTTTTGCGTACTCATCGCTTTTTAGCTGCCAAATGTCGGTGTTGTTAAACTCCACCACGCCATCACTAGGTTTATTAAAGCGATATAAACAACGCAATAAGCTCGATTTACCTGCGCCATTAGGTCCAATTAAACCAACAAATTTACCTGTGGTTATTTTAAGGTTTATTTTTTTGAGAATCGTTTTATTGCCAATATCCCACGATACGTTTTTAACGTTTAGTAATGGTGTATTTAATGGCGTTTGAGTGTGCAATAGTCAGTCCTAGGCTAGGTTAAACTCACCAAAATGCGATAAAAATACTAATGCACTACAAGAAAAAATGAGTAAACCCGCTCGTTAAAAAAATTCATACCAATTGCATTAAATTAGTAAGCTATTATAGCGACAAATAAATAGCTTAATAACAAGGCGAAATTATGACATATAGTTGTTATATATGAATAATTTTGAACAAAGTTAGTAAGTTATTTAATTCGCTAGAAAGATCATGTTTTTAATAAAATTGGTATTATACCATTTGTATCTGACTTACAGCTCAGCTGCTTACAGTTGCGGGAACAGTCGAGGACTCGCACCTCATTCCAAATGAAGCTCTATTATGGGCGGCTAAGTAAATAATTTAAAGCAAAAAAAACCGCACTCAAAAGAGCGCGGTTAAAAAGGGAGTGTTTTAACTAATTTAGCGAATAGTTAAAACTTGTATTCCATACCTAAGCCTACGTAGTCTTGGTCAACGTTGTTGTCCATGTCGAAGCTTGAGTAAAAGCCAAATACTTTAATGTTTTTATTTAATTTGTGATCAAGACCAACTGATATTGCTGACTTATCGTCGCTGTCGTCAAAGTCCATGTCTTGGTATTGCACTTTAAATGTGTTGTTACCCATGCTGTAAGCTGCATTTAATAGGTAACCATCCGCTTCTGCGCTGCCGTCAACTTTTTCTTGTGTTTGGTACATTGCACCTAACTTAAAGTTTTCAACTTTACCTTGGATTGATGCACGTACTACATCGTAGCCATTTACTTCACTATCGGCTGCGATAGAGGCATATACTGCGCTCTTTTTAAGTGCAACGTCACCGTAAGTAACCGCCATTGAGTAACCGTTATCAGCGTCTACATCATCTTCAGCTACAAAAGTAGCAAGTACTTTAAAACCTTCGTATGAGTTTGATGAATAACTAACAGTATTACCTAAGCGGTTTTCACCTTTAAATACATTTTTAATGTCGCCTTCAAGATCGTTAAATAAATCTAACTTACCTTGAGATTGTTTAAGCGCAGTATCGTTACGACCAATAACCACTTGGCCAAACGCACCTTTTAAACCAACGTATTGGTTACGCGCAGAAATGTTGTCGTCGTTATCGCCTTTTGAATCAGCATCAGACACATCCACTTGAAACTCAAACTTATATACTGCTTCTAAACTATCATTTATTTTTTCAGAACCTTTAACACCAAGACGAGATGCATTACTTTTTATCTCAGTAAAAGACCCTTCGCCATCATCAGATGATTGCACTGTTACATTCGCTTTACCGTAAATGTCTACATCAGCAAGTGCATTAAAAGATAAACCACTTAATAGTGCTAAGCATAAGCTCGATTTTACAAATTTCATGTTATTTCCTTGGATAATCACAAAAGACTAATTTTTAAAACTGCTGCATTTTGTCACCGCTAAATGACAGTAATATTACAACGGAAATATTAATGTCTTTTTTTATTAATAAAAATGCATTAAATGTGAAATCAAAATAACATGAAAGCTTAATAAACGGCCGAACTTACTTACCTTGCTTTAATGACAAGCTTGGCGTCATTTGCGAAAGTAAATTAACTAAGGTTTCTATTAGCTCTTTTTGCTCGTTGTCTCTGTGATACGCTATAAATACGTCTCTTGAGGTGTTTTCTACCCCTTTAACATGAAACAACTCACCTTTTTCTAAATGCCCTTCAACCAATACTTGAGGTATAAATGCACTACCACCACATTGCAGTATTAAATCAAGTGCAATACGTCCCGTGCTGGTTCTAAAGTAAGGTGGCGTTTTTCCTGTAAACTGACGCGCATGCCAAAGAGAAAAAGTAGTTCCCCAATCCACATACACATATTGATTATCAAAAAAGTTTTCGTTCGTTGCGGTGTCGTATCCGCTTACTGGAATGATTGGCAACTCACAAATTCGCTCTACCACTAATTCATCTACTTTTGGTGGATCAAACAATATTGCCAAATCGAGAGTACGCTCTAATAAAAGTCGAGTGCTTTCTTGTTGTGCTTTAACTTCTGCAACCAACGACACGCCCGGCATCGCCGATACAATATTTGTTATACCAAACTGTAAAAAAGCATCCCAAATATTAGGCGTTCCTGCTAAGCTAATTTGCTTATGCATATTGTCGGCAAGTGCAACATCTACTTTGGCGCGCTGCATGCCCGTAATAATCATTTGTGCGTGCGGTAATAAGCGCTCGCCAGGTGCTGTAAGTTGAATATTATTACGCTGGCGAATAAACAAATTAACACCAAGCCCTTGCTCTAATTGGCGAATTCTAAAGCTCACTGCAGACTGCGTAATATAAAGGTTTTCGGCCGCTTTACCAAAGTGACGCGTACGCACTACTTCAACAAATGTTTTTAATAAATCGATATCCAATTTTTTATCCTCACGATAAAAATAATTTGTTTAATAAATTGCCAAACTTGCATCATACTCCAGCTAATTAATAGGGTATGAGGATAAAGCTATGAGCAATAACATTTCATTACTACGCCAAGCATTTGTTAGCCAACGTCAATTTTATGATGATCAGAATTTTCCACGTGGTTTTAGCCGCAGCGGAAACTTCACCTTATTAGAAGCCAGTATATTAGAACAACACGGTGTTGTTTTAAGAGGCTTATACAGTAAAACAATTGAGCCGCAAAACGAACATCAAGAACAGTTTGTAGCAGTAGTAACTGGCTCACAAGAACCTACTAACCCAATCGAACGTGCTTGGATAAAATACTTAAAGCTAACGACCTGTAAAACTAAGTTTCATACTTTATTTGGCCGCTCAAAAATGTCAGGACCGGCACCGATTAGCCAAGAGTATTATTCAGAAGCGGATAATCTGTAAGTACTTAAGTTATTTGCTTTTTTGCGTTTTAACAGTTACAACTTGTATAAGCAAATATTTTTGCAAAATATAAACAGGGTTGTTCCGTGACGCGAAAAATACTAATAGTTGAAGATACACCTGCAATGGCGCGAGTGCAAAAGCACATCGCGCTTAAAGCAGGCTATGAAGTTGATATAGCAGAGTCATTAGCACAAACAAAAGAGCTTATAAGTAAAAATAGCTACTTTTGCGCTGTAGTTGACTTTATATTACCTGATGCCCCATCAGGTGAAGCAGTACCCTGCACTGTTAATGCTGATATTCCAACGATTGTAATGACGGGCAATATTGATAAAAAAACTCGCGACACCGTAGAAAAATACCCAATCATCGATTACATCATTAAAGAAAACAAACAAGCTTACCAATACCTAGAAAAACAATTACACCGCTTACCTCGCAATGAAAATGTAAAAGTACTCGTTGTTGATGATTCTAAATCGACTCGCCGATACATTTGCAGCTTGTTAGTTCGTCACAAATATCAAATTATTGAAGCACAAGACGGTGAAGAAGCATTAAAAATGCTCGAAAATTCACCCGACATTTCAGTCATCATTACTGATAACGAAATGCCAAACATGAATGGTGATGAGTTATGTAGCGAAATTCGCCGCTTATATAGCAACGACGAAAAAGCCATTATTGGTATTTCGGGCTCTGACTCTTTAGGGCTTTCTAGTTTATTTTTAAAAAATGGCGCAAACGATTATTTACATAAACCTTTTAATAGTGAAGAGTTTTACTGCAGGCTTAGCCAAAACGTCGATATGCTAGAGCAAATAGCCACAATTAAACGCCAAGCCAACACCGATTACCTAACTAATCTACCTAATCGTCGTTACTTTTTTGAAGAAACAAGCAAATCACTTAAAAATATTAAAAATAAGCAAGGTTCAGGAGCGCTAGCCATGCTTGATATTGACCATTTTAAAATAATTAATGACACTCACGGGCATGATGTAGGCGACGAAGTATTAAAAGGGCTCTCCATTTGCTTTAGTAAATATTTTAAAAAGTATTTAGTGGCCCGCTTAGGTGGTGAAGAGTTTGCCGTTTACTTTGCAAATGCGGATAAACAAGAAGCACTAAAAAGACTTGAAGGTTTTAGGTACTTTATAGAGGCGAACAGCCAAGAGTTTAGTAAAGAAAAAATCAAATTTACTATATCTATTGGTTTTGCAGATGGGCCTGTTTATCAAATTGATGAATTATTAAAACAGGCCGATTTAAAGCTTTACGACGCTAAAGAATCTGGTCGTAATAAAGTAGTTAGCTAACAGCTCTATTAGGTTAATTATACTTCTGCGGCTGTAATAGCCGCTTTTTTACGTTTGCGTGATTGATGGTAAGAGTCCCAACTAAAAATAGCTAGCGCACTCCAAATACATGCAAACGTTACTAATCTCTCAGCGTCAAACACTTCACCGTAAAACACCACTGCCAATATAAACATTAGGCTTGGCCCAATATACTGAAAAAAGCCTAATGTAGTGTATTGCAAACGCTTAGCGGCGCCGGTAAAACACAGCAATGGTAATGTAGTTACAATACCTGCACTAATCAGTAATGCATTAGTATGCCAATCGTTAGCTGGCAGGCTTGATGTTGCTGTAGGCACCATTAACCACCAATAAATGAGTGCAACAGGCAGTAATATAAGTGCTTCGAGTAAAATGCCAGGCAAGGCTTCAACGGGTAGTTTTTTACGTAACAAACCATAAAGCGCAAACGATATAGCTAATGAAAATGCCACTACCGGAAACGAGCCAAAACTAATTAGCTGCAGCACAACACCGGTAAAGGCCAGTGCCACTGCTACACCTTGAAACTTACGCAGGCGTTCACCTAAAAAGAGCATACCCAGTAATACATTTAAAAGAGGGTTTATGTAATAGCCCAAACTCGCATCAAGCATATGGTTATTATTTATAGCCCATATAAATAAACCCCAGTTAAACCCTAGTAATGTTGAGGTAATAACAAGCATAAGCAAAAGCTTAGGCTGAACAATAATGCGTTTAACTTTATCCCAATACTTTAAAACACTTACTACTAGTACTAAAAATACAACCGACCAAACAACCCGATGCATTAAAATTTCAAAGGCAGAAACATGCTGAATTAACTTAAAATATATTGGCGCAAGGCCCCACATAAAAAAAGCAAGACAAGCAAAAATAGCACCTTTACGCTGCTCAGTATCAATCGACATAATAAACACTTAGTGATTTAAAAGGCCGCTAGTTTACTTCCCATACACGTTTTATCCAACTAAATACGTGCCTGTCCCAAAAGCAATTTGAACTGATTGCTCATTATGTAATTCCATTCTGCATACACATACTTTATTACCTGAGCGAATAAGTGTGGCACTCGCTGTAAAGCTCTCTCCTTTACCAGGGCGCAAATAATCAGTGCGCAAGTCGATAGTCCCAAGCGTGGCTAATTTTGTTTGCACACTTCCTATATCTAAATCGGTGAGCTTATCAATCACGCTTGCTGCAGCGAGCATACCGCCTACATTATCAAGTACGGCTGAAATAACACCACCGTGCAGTATTTTTTGCGCAGGGTTACCAATGAGTACATCCTGCCACGGAAACGTAATTTTGGCCTGTTCAGGGCTCAACGACTCAACCGATATTTGTAAAAACTGGTTAAATGGCATGCCATTTACAAATAATGCGCCCACTTGTTCAATTAACATTTCTTTATTCATTATTATTCTCTATGTTTAAACTGGTACGATGAGTAAAGCATAACTTAAGCAAAACTACGAGGTTCTAGTTAAATCATTTACTTAGCAACCTAACTTTAAGAAAGCAGATCTATCTTAATAAGCGGTTTCAACACTACCAGAGTTTAATTTACTTACAATAGAGTTGAGGTTAATACCAATTAGCTTAATTAAGTGATCTATCTGGAGGTAAGAAAATAGTGTCTATAACAAGGCAAAAAACTCGTTATTTAGTTGTTCTATATCAGAAATTTTTAACGCAGCGAGCGTCAGATTTGATCCCTCAAATTGATTAAGTAGTATTGCGGATTGGTATAAGTAACTCAGCTAAAGACATCTCACTAAAAAACCACTAAAATACCCGCCAATGAATACATCAACACCACCTTCTAGCACCCTTGTGCGTAAACCCGAAACTGTCCTCAAACAAGTGTTTGGCTACAGTGAATTTCGCGACGGCCAAAAAACAGTTATTGATGCTGCTATTAACGGCCAAGACTCGCTTGTATTGCTCCCTACTGGCGGCGGAAAATCGGTTTGCTATCAAATACCCGCTTTAGTGCTCGAAGGCGTAACTATTGTCATATCTCCGCTCATATCGCTAATGCAAGATCAGGTAACGCAACTTCAAGCACTTGGGGTAAAAGCCGCTTACGTAAATAACAGCTTAGCGCGAGAAGAGCAGCAATTGGTGTATCAACAGCTTCATCAGGGGCAAATTAAGCTTTTATATGTGGCACCTGAAAAAGTATTACAACGCGAATTTTTAGAGCGTTTATCGCATTTAAATGTAAGCTTATTTGCCATTGACGAAGCGCATTGTGTGTCGCATTGGGGTCACGATTTTAGGCCTCATTACTTTCGCTTAAACGAATTAAAGCAACGTTTTGCACATGTACCCATGATGGCGCTCACTGCAACTGCCGATAAAGCCACCCGTTTTGATATAGTTGAGCAACTAAAATTACAACAGCCTTATATTCATACTGGCAGCTTTGATCGCCCCAATATTCGCTACACCATAGAAGAAAAATTTAAACCTATGGTGCAATTGCTTCGCTACCTAAAGGAGCAAAAAAGCCAAAGCGGTATTATTTATTGCACCAGCCGTAAACGCGTAGACGACATTGCTGAAAAAATTGCAGATGCAGGGCTAAACGCTGCCGCTTACCATGCAGGTATGAGTAACGAGCAACGACAATTTGTACAAACTGGCTTTGCCCGTGACGATATACAAATAGTGGTCGCAACCGTTGCTTTTGGTATGGGTATAAACAAGCCTAACGTGCGTTTTGTACTGCATTACGATATTCCAAAAAGTATAGAGTCGTACTATCAAGAAACAGGGCGTGCTGGGCGAGATGGACTTGCCGCAGAAGCCATAATGTATTTTGACCCAGCTGATATTGGCCGTGTAAGACGCTTTTTTGAAGACATAGACGACGAGCAACGCCGCCGTGTAGAAGAACAACGCTTTAACGCAATGGCAAGCTTTGCAGAAGCACAAACGTGTCGTCGGCAAATATTGCTTAACTATTTTAGTGAATATCAACGCGAACCTTGTGGTAACTGCGATATTTGTCTAAATCCACCTAAAAGCTTTGACGGTACCTTAGTCGCCCAACAAGCACTTTCGTGTGTATATAGAGCTGACCAACGCTTTGGTCTTGGTTACATTGTTGAATTACTTCGCGGTGCAAACACTAGTCGCATACGCGATAACAATCATCATGAGCTAAGTACTTACGGCATAGGTAGGGATAAAAGTAGTGAATTTTGGCTCAGTATTTTACGCCAGCTTATTCATCAAGGTTTACTTAGCCAAGATATAACGCAAGGTGCGTCGCTTCGCTTAACCGAAGCCGCGCGTGCAATTTTAAAAGGTGAGTACGCACTGCAATTAGCCGAGCCACGCCTGCAAGCCAAACACGTTTATCAAGATAAATTAGCACAATTTAATTACGACAAAAAACTGTTTGCTCGCCTGCGCGCACTACGTAAAGAACTTGCTGATGCCGATGATGTACCACCTTATGTGGTATTTAATGATAAAACATTAGCCGAAATGGCGCAGCTTATGCCAACAAACGACAGTGAATTTTTAAAAGTGTCGGGTGTGGGTTTTACTAAGTTAAATAAGTACGGCGGCGAATTTTTAACTGCAATTCGCAATTACCTAGCTACAAATTAAGAATGTTATGACCCAAATAGAATATGACCACGCCCATAAATACATTTTAATTACACCAGTCGAGCCTCCACACGATGAAGACTTTGAACTGTGGAGCA
Source organism: Pseudoalteromonas sp. NZS11 (assembly GCF_015864765.1). Classification (NCBI taxonomy): domain Bacteria; kingdom Pseudomonadati; phylum Pseudomonadota; class Gammaproteobacteria; order Alteromonadales; family Pseudoalteromonadaceae; genus Pseudoalteromonas; species Pseudoalteromonas sp. NZS11. Next base: position 226,279 of record NZ_JADYWP010000005.1, read on the forward strand.
CACTCTTTTTACACTCAGACGATGTAACACTCAATGAGTATTCTGCAGGCGCCGATCGCCATCAAGTTCGCTTTACCTATAATCAGCAGACCTTTAATTTAAACTATGAGCATTACAGCCAAAGTATTTGGATTAATGCCGAAGGCCATGAAGCTGAACACTTATTAGCCGCTTTAGCATTTTATTTAAGTTAGCTTTTAATATCCCGCCCACAGGCGGTTCTAAACCAGGTTGGTTATTAACATAAGTGAATATGAGTAACAATTAATTAGTTTCAAAATCCATACCTTTTACTTACATTATAATAACAATGATGTAAGCTGATATTACGATAGTCATTTGCTACGTAGCAGTAAAGAGGTTTAATGGTGAACAAGAAATGGATAGCACAATGTTGTATTAGCTTAACGGTTTTAAGCTTTTATGTGCCTAATGCATTCGCACAACAATCTTCAACGAAAACTGATAACTGCCTTGTAGAACAGACAGATTTAAGCACAAATAAAAACTTACGCCGAGAAGTTCAAGACAAAACAACCCTCACGCACAGTAATAGTAACGCTAAAATAGCCTCAATAAAGCTCAAGCAACTTAATGTATTTAATACTGAGCTTGAAGAGGAGAATAATGCCCTATTCCGATTTGCTAACCGCGCTCATATTCAAACAGAGCCCGATGTCATTAATAACCTTTTATTATTCTCCCCTGGTGACAAGTACGATGCTAAAAAGCTTGCAGAGTCTGAGCGCCTACTTCGTAAAGAAAGCTACTTATATGATGCACAAATTAGTGCAATCGAAAACTGCGACGGTGACGTTAATGTAGAAGTGGTTACCCGTGATTTATGGACACTTTTACCTGAAGTAAACTTTAGCCGTAGCGGCGGAGAAAATAAATCGAGTATAGGTTTTAGAGAATCAAACCTGCTTGGTTGGGGGAAGCGCCTTTCTTTGTCACGCACGACCGACAGCGATCGTAGCGGTTATTTATTTGTTTACGACGATCCTAATATTTTATCTACTCGCTACCGCGGCCGTTTAGAGTACGCTGATAACAGCGATGGCAAGCGCCATTTACTTGAGCTAACCTATCCATTTTACGCGATAGACACCCCTTTTAGTTACGGTATTTTAAGCTATTCTGAGCAGCGCGAAGAGTCACTATATAAACGCGGCGAAGAGTTTAGCGAATTTGATCAAACTACTGATTTAAACCGTGCATTTATAGGACACTCTAAAGCGCTTAATAATAATTGGACCCAGCGACTAACGTTAGGCTATACCGACGAGCAGCATACCTTTGAAGCTATAGACACCACATTTGCACCACTTGCCGATGACAGAAGTTTAAGTTACCCCTTTATAAGCGGCCATTGGTTTGAAGATAACTACATAAAGGTACGCAATTTTGACAGTATATCTCGCACTGAGGATTTAAATTTAGGTTGGAATATTAAAAGCTTAATTGGCTATTCAGATGAGTCATTAAGTAATGACGACAGCCGCGCGGTGTATTCTTTTAACTTTAAAAAAGCCCACTTTACTAACGATAATACCTTATGGCGTTTTAGTGCTGATATTGATGGCTATTGGAATAAAGAACAGAAAAAACTCGAAAACTTTATGGCCACCAGCCAAGTACAATATTATTTAAATACCAGTGAAGACCAATCTTGGTATGTTAAAGCCCGCGTGCAATACGCCAAAAACCTTACTGCTGATCAACAACTTACTTTAGGCGGCGAAACAGGCCTGCGTGGTTACCCTATGGATTATCAACATGGCGACCGCAGCTTTTTAGTTAATCTAGAAAAGCGCTATTACTGGGAGTACGATTTACTACAACTATTTAAAGTGGGTGGCGCAGCTTTTGTAGATGTGGGCAGAGCATGGTTTAACGATAAAGATAATGGCGAAAACGCACATGTATTAAAAAATATAGGCGTGGGTCTTCGTTTAGCACCAAGTCGTGCAAACTCAGGAACTATGATCCACATTGATATTGCAGCCCCAGTTGATAGCTACGATGACGTAGACTCAGTACAGTGGCTAGTAAGCGTTAAAAACACTTTTTAAATAATACAAACGCGTTAAACTAATACCAATTGAATTAAATTAAATTGGTATTAAAGTTCAGGGCCTAATGTGGAAATAATAGAAGTTTTAGAATTGTTTGCATCACAATATAAGTTAATTGTAACTATAATCGCTATTTTGGTTTTCCCTCTGCTATTAAAAATAACCAAAAAATTACTCGAAAAAGCAATTAAGGGGAAAGTTGATTTACACCGAAAATACCGTGCAGAGCTCTTACTAAAAATTATACTCGCCTTTGTCGTGCTGTGTTTAGTTTTAGTATTTTGGGGTATAGAGCTGCGTGGCTTATTGGTTTTAGGCTCCTCTTTATTCGCTATGTTGGGCGTAGCACTCTTCGCTGCCTGGTCATTATTAAGTAATCTCACCGCATTTTTACTAATGTTTATTCAAAACGATTGCCGTGTTGGCTATTGGGTACGAATTATTGATGGTGCAAATCATGTTGAAGGGCGCATTGTTGAAATGGGCTTAATGAATGTAGTACTTGAGCATATTGATGGGCACCGTGTAATTTACCCTAATAATTTATTTGTGACACGCCCTGTCATGGTTTTAAATAAAGAACCAAAGCCAACAAAAGCTCCCGTTATAAAACGTATTATTGGCCCTAAAAAACATAGTTAAAAAAGTAATAGTCACAAAAAAGCCGCAGAAGATAATTACCTTCTGCGGCTTTTTTAATGCTTTAACTAACCACAATTAAGACTAGGGCGTGTTGATCTTTGATGGTTGAATTTGCAGCAGCATGTTTAGTTTTTAGGCAAGGCAGAGCCTATGAAGTGTGGTTACTCCCCATAAATAGGCGATAACGCAGCATAAATGCCAAACATGCGCTGCCCTTCGGGTTCTGCCTAGGGGCGATAAACTCTTTGTTACTCGGTTTTTACTTAGCCCACTAGGTTACAAACCTCGCGCCGCGATTTAATCGCCCCTAGATTGAACAAATTTCAATCCGCAAAGTTAAACACGCCCTAGCTATTAGTTATTTAGCTCAGCTGTTTTAAGCTCGTCATCTAAATCGTTTATCTCGTCAATAAAGTTCTCTAGTTGCTGCTCTACTAAACTATTATCATTTGCAAAGTAAGCAAGGTGGAATACCGCATCACCTTCATTTACTAATGGCATCGTTTGCTGACCAATAACAATACCGCCTTTAGGCGCTAAAAGCTCAAGCTCAGAGTCACCTAGTGGGCTACTAATATAAGCAAGTACTTGCCCTTTAGTTACATGCTCCCCTAGTGATACTTGTGCACGCACAATGCCATCAACTTCGGCACGTATCCAACTAGTTGAACCTGCAATAATAGGATCTGGTAACTTTTTAGGACGCTTGCCACGGATCATTTTTAAATGACGCATAACATAATCAACACCCTGTACACCGGCCGCAATTGCGATTGGATCAAAACGCAGTGCTTCACCAGCTTCATAGGTTATAACCGGTATACCTAGGTTTGCAGCTTCACTTCGTAATGAGCCATTACGCAATGATGCATCTATAACTGCTGGCGTGCCGAATGCTTTAGCCATTTCAGCGGTTGCTTCATCAGCTAAGTTAGCGCGAATTTGCGGTAAGTTAGTTCGATGAATAGCGCCAGTATGTAAATCAATAATGTGGGTACAATGTATTGCCACTTGATTAAAAAACATATAAGCCATACGCCCAGCAAGTGAGCCACGCTCAGAACCTGGGAAGCTACGATTCATATCGCGTCGGTCTGGTAAGTAACGCGATTTATGAATAAAGCCAAACACATTCACAATAGGCACAGCGATTATTGTACCGCGCAGTTGGCTTGGGTCTATTTTAGCAATTAACTGACGCACAACTTCTACGCCATTTAGCTCATCACCATGAATAGCCGCACACACCATAAGCACAGGACCTTCCATTACACCGTTAACCACTTCAATAGGAATATTAAGTGGTGAATGGGTATAAAGTTTAGCTGCCTCTAAGGCAAGTGTTTTACGCTCGCCTACGCCTACACTCTCTCCTAATAAGGAAAAAGGACGGTTAATTTTAACCTTTGCCACGTGTTGCCGTTCCTTTACTTGAAGCATTTTTTTCGATGAAATCAATCACCATGCCTGCAATGTCTTTACCTGTTGCTATTTCAATGCCCTCTAAACCTGGTGATGAGTTTACTTCCATCACAAGTGGTCCACGAGATGAGCGAAGTAAATCAACTCCCGCTACGTTCAAGCCCATTGATTTAGCCGCCGCTACTGCCGTTTTACGTTCTTCTGGAGTAATACGAACTAATGTAGCACTACCGCCACGGTGAAGGTTAGAACGGAACTCACCTTCTTGTGCTTGGCGCTTCATAGCTGCTATTACTTTATCGCCTAATACGAAACAACGTATATCGGCACCACCCGCTTCTTTAATGTATTCCTGAACCATAATATTAGCTTTTAAGCCCATAAATGCTTCAATAACGCTTTCTGCCGCTTTGCGTGTTTCAGCAAGTACAACACCAATGCCTTGTGTGCCTTCAAGTAATTTAATTACAACAGGTGCACCGCCTACCATTTCTAGTAAGTCTTTTACATCATCTGGTTTGCTAGCAAAACCTGTTACTGGCATACCAACGCCTTTGCGCGAAAGTAACTGAAGTGAGCGTAATTTATCGCGCGAACGAGAAATAGCGACTGATTCATTTACAGGGTAAACACCCATCATTTCAAACTGACGAAGTACCGAACAGCCATAAAATGTAACCGATGCACCAATACGCGGGACGATTGCGTCAAATTCTTTTAAGTTTTCACCGCGATAGTGAATTTCTGGTTGCTCAGAGTTTATATTCATATAACAGCGCAATGCATCAATCACTTTAACTTCGTGACCGCGTGCCTCTGCCGCCTCAATTAAGCGACGCGTTGAATATAATTTTCTGTTGCGAGATAAAATACCGATTTTCATAGTTAAACCTTACGACCTAATAGTTGAGATAAAGCCGGGTCAACGACTATACGATTTTCCATGGCTGTACGCCCTAATAACATTCTAAACTTCATTGTTGCACGGCTTGTTAAAGTAAGCTCGATAGGCCAGCTGTGCTCGCCTGCATGCAATGTAGTTTCTATAAAGTAACGTAACTCTTTTTGCCCACTTGAGCTGGTTACGTACTTCATTTTTTTAACTTTTGCATTGCAAGTGACTTGTGTTTGCTCATCATCTTGCAGTGGCTGGGCCGTAAATTTAACCCATTTTTCTGAGTCAACTTCGTATTCTTCAATGTTAATTGCATGAATACATGAAGTGCGAGCGCCAGTATCAATTTTTGCTTTTATCTCGTTAATACCAAGCCCAGGTAAACTTAACCACTCACGCCAACCAACTGTGATCTTTGCTGTCATAAATGTGCCCTTAATAAAAAAGTGACTTATACGCTACAGGTAAAAAAACACCAACGAAATAAATTTATCTAGTCGATTAGTAAATTAAATTGATCTTTTTAAACAACTGGTCACACAATGCACGCCTTGCTGAATAGTACTTTATGCCACTTTACTCAGCCCAAAGGCTCTGCATATATTTTGCTATTTAAGCTTAACTTATTAAAAATAAAGGTAAGTTTAAAATACTTAAGTAGATACACTATAGTTAACGGTATTAAAAATACACTATTATGAGAAATAATTATGATTAATGGTTTACTACATGCACTTGTACTTGATGGACAAGGCGGCGCTCGCCCTATTGAAAGCACTAATGAGCTAAATAGCTGGCAACCAAGCCACGGAAAACTTTGGGTGCACATGGACTATAGCCAAAGCGAGGCTGTTGAGTGGCTCAAGGCACAGCCTCATTTAAACGATTACGAATTAGAGTCCTTAATTGCTGATGAAACACGCCCGCGAATTACATCAACGACTAACGGACATATGTTATTTTTACGTGGTGTAAATTTAAATCCAGCACAAAGCCCTGAAGACATGGTTTCAATTCGTTTATTTATTAGCGAAGACATTCTTATTACTACCCGCAAGCGTCGTTTATTATCGGTGCAGGATACGCTCACCTGTTTAAATGAAAATAATGGCCCATGCAATATTTCTGAGCTAGTATGCTCTATTACACAAAAATTAACCTCACGTATGCAAAGCGTTATTGACTCACTAGATGAAACACTCGACGAATTTGAAGAAGAAATAGATGAACCAAGTAAAAAGTTTGATAACCAAGGTTTATCACAGTTGCGCCGTCAAACAATTGCCTTAAAGCGTTATTTAAAACCGCAAAAAGAAGCCCTTAGCTCAATGGTAAATAATCACTACCCGTGGCTGTTAGATGACGATAAAGCAAAATTAAACGAAACAACAAACTTACTTATTCGTTATTTAGAGGAGCTTGATAGCTCTATTGAACGTGCGCAAATCATTCAGCAAACAATCACTAACCAAGTGTCTGAGCAATTAAATCAGCGTATGTATGTAATGTCGGTTGTAGCTGCATTGTTTTTACCTTTAGGCTTTTTAACCGGCCTGTTAGGCGTAAACGTAGGAGGTATTCCGGGTACCGAGAGCCCCTATGCATTTAGTGCGTTTGTTATATTTTTGATTGTACTTACTGGCGGTATTGGTGTGTATTTTAAAAATAAAAAATGGTTATAGATTAAGTTTATACATTTAAAAAGCATTAAAAAAGCCACTCAGCTTTAAACTGAGTGGCCTTCTAAACTACTGAATAACTAAATAATTAGTTAGTTTTACGCGTATAACTAACGTCAGTCATTGTTACTTTAGCTTTTGTAATTCCTAAATCTTTAAAGCACTCTTTAAATGAATCTGAGTTTCCTGACTCGCCACACTCATCTAGTGTATATGGGTCTTGTGATTGTAAATAATTACCAAACTTAAAGTAAGATTCTGAATCATCTTCTACCGGAATACCAAAGGTAGTACCTAATGCAGTCACATCTACATCACCGTAATTATTAACTACTTTTAGATTGAATGAACCACCACTTCTGATAGTACCCAGTGCATGTTTTTCTTCTTTACCACTGGTGTTACGCAGGCGAACATAAACGTCAAAAATTCCGTTATCCGCTACGCTATCATCAAAACCTGATTCATCAGTATCTGAAACATATACTTTTGAAATCGTACCCGTATCGCTAGCATGGTGCTGAGAAATAATCGTTTTACCACCATCTGACATTTCAACTTTTACAGTTGCCTCAAAAACCTCATAGGTTTCGGTCATTGCAACACGTGCACTTTCTTTTACTTTATATTCATGACGCCAGCCATTCCCGTTTGGAGTGATATGACGCGCTTCTAGAGGAACAAACTCTAAAGTGTCGCTATTTACTAATGGATGAGGATCGTTACCTTCAAGGTCAAAAATACTACCGTTGGTGATGTTGCTTGCTATACCTGAGCCACTACCAGTGTCGCCACCGCCGGTATCACCACCACCTGTGTCTCCGCCGCCAGAAGAACTCCCCTTAGTTAACGAAAAGTCATCAAAACGAACATCGCTTGAGCTCTTATCATGCTTGGCAAATACCTGTAGCGAACCTGTATTAGCTGTGGTAAAAGTTTTAGATACTTTTGTCCACGAAGAAACGTTAAATTTCTCACTTTTAAACAAACCATTAAGATCGTTAATGCCGATTTGTCCCTTGCCAAGTACGTACGCACTTAACGTGTACTGAGTATTTCGATCTACATCTACATTCTGGTAAACACGCCCTGGGCTACCTTGAATTTTTAATGATTTAGAGCCCTTGTAAGCACTACCTGAAATAGCCGCTGGTTCTGTTTCATTCCAGTTATTCCAACCATCTTCAAATCCAGCATTATTAACAGTTGCCGCTTGTACAAAACTTGAGCTAGCAGTCATTGCTGCAAGCATAAATAGGGATTTTTGGTTAATCATTATCTTTATTTCTCCAAACCTGTACATGAAAAAATCTTACTACATGGCTATAAATGAGTATTTCACTTGAGCCTAGATCACCGCCTGTAAACAGGTTTTAACTTGTGTTTTTATGTGTAATTGGTAATAAGTTAAATGTAAAAAAAACCACTCCTGGTTTACAATGAAATATTACCAATGATTGTTGCCAGCTGGGCTGAGACACAAGTTATATTGCTTGTAATAAATTTGCAACAATTTATTTAATAGGTAATAAGTATTGATTTCATTTAGATTCATTAAATCAACAATAAATAAAAACAAATTAAAACAAATACTTAAAAACAATAACTATCAAAAAAATAACGAACACCAGATAAGGAACAAAATATAAAATAATGAAAAAGCATTAAATACAACTTTAATTGGTAATTTATTAAAAATTCAAAATCGTATTTCTTGTGATAACAAAATTGGTTTTCATTTTATTTTATGCAGTAAAGCTTACGTTCAGTTTAATTAACTAGAATACCACTGGTTAACCAATTAATTTAGACTGTTTATATAAAATAAAACAAAATAATGGCAGAACGAAATGCATTTGAAATAAGAATTTAAAGATGAAAGTATTATTATATTAGTGAAGGGTAGCTTAAAAAACTTAAGAGGTGTTTGAGTTCAGTGAAGGTGAATATTTTATTTTTTATAGATAATTTATTAATAATATTTATACAAAACATACCAATAAGTTTTAAATAAATTATTGAAAACACCTAGAAGGTTGATTCAATTTAGTTCGAATTAAAAGCTTCAGCAGAACTCGGCATGTTGCCCTTTGCGGATTGAAATTAGTTTAATCTAGGGGCGGTTAAATCGCGGCGCGGGGTTTGTAATCAAGCGGGCTCGGTAACTACTCCTGCGTTACGCTACTGGCTTACTTTCATGTGAAAATAAGTAAAAACCGAGCAAAGCTTCCGCATCCTGTTCACGCCCCTTACCACATCCATTTAGGCAACAAAGAGTAATCGTCCCTAGAAAAAACCTGAGGGGAAGCGCATGTTTGGTAGCACGCTTTTACAGGCATTAAAAAAGACGAACACTTTGCAATGATCGTCTTTTTTATAACAGTCAGCTAATTACTCTTGAAAGTAAGTACCCCAACCATCGTACTCAACTTCGCACTCAACGGCTAGTTGCGCTAGCTTATCAACGTCTTCCATAATAACGTCTACGTCTAGCTCAGCTTCAACTACAATGTCAAAGCTCCAAATTTTGTTACCGTCTTCAAGCTCAAGCTCTGCTGGTTCTTCAACATCGTAACCCAATTTAAAAGCAGCAAGTGCAGCTTGCTCTAACTTAGGAAAGTCTTCACACACAAAGTGGTGCTCTACTTCATAAAGTATTTCAGGGTCTGACCCATCTTCAAGTAGTGAACTTACGATGTCTTCACTTATTTCACGCCAGTTTTCCATTATTTTTCTCTCACTTGAGCATCTAATTCAGTTATTTTAGCAGCCATAATGCTATGCACGCTTTTAGCATGCTCACGCGCGCTAATTTCTTTATCAAGCGGTATAGGCGCTAACATTTCGATGTGAATTGTACCATTATCCCAACGATTTAGCTTAATGGTTTTATGTGTTGTATTCATACATACCGGAATTATGGGTACATCTGCGCTCATTGCGGTGTGAAATGCACCCGTTTTAAATGGTAGCAACCCTCTTCCATAGCTTCGTGTGCCTTCTGGAAACATCCATACAGATAAGCCATTATTTTTAATTTTTTCGGCTGCTTTTGAGATAGTTCCTGCCGCTTTAGAGCGATTCGATCTGTCTATTAATATATTACCCGACAACCAATAAAGCTGACCAAAAAATGGGATCCACTTTAAGCTCTTTTTACCTAAACTTACGCAGTTTTTTGGCACCATTGCTGGCACTGTAAATAAGTCGTAGCTATTTTGATGATTAGCAACATAAACTGCAGGACCTGGATCAACGGCATCTTTATGACGTGTTAGAACTAGCTTAACGCCAACCATTTTAGCCATTGAGCCAAACCAACCCGCTATAATATGTACATTATTAGGGTGAAATGGTCTTACAATCGAAAGTAATAAACCAAAAATACAACTGAATAATATAAACAGCAGCATAATAAAAACGCGTATAACAGCTAGCAAATGGGCTTCTCCAAAAATGAATTATAATTATTATAGCGTTATTTTGTGACACAAACGAGTCAATAGCGCACAAGTGTACGCTGAAATATTTAAGCTCTTTATTTTAAAACAAAAACGGCCTGCAAATGCAGACCGTTTTTATTTATACAAAAAAGTAATTGGCTACTCTTCGCTAATAACGTCTATTGGTTCATCATCTTGAGGTGTTAGCTCAACAACGGCTTCGTCAACACGCTGTAAGCCACGCGGTAGTTTATTACCCCTACGTCCTCGCTCACCATGATAATGCTCTAAATCACTTGGTTTAAGTGTTAGTTTACGCTTACCAGCATGAAGCGTAACACTGCTACCTAGTGGTACAACAGCAAGCACTTTTACAAACTCTTCACGGGCTTGTACTTTAGCACCTGGTATAGAGATGATTTTATTACCTTTACCCTTACCTAATTTTGGTAAGTCTCGCAGCGGGAATAAAAGCATTCGACCTTCGTTAGAAATAGCCATACAGTAATCGCTAGCAACATCGTTCACTCTAATAGGAGAAAGTAATATTCCACCTTTAGGGACACTTACGAGCGCTTTACCGTTTTTATTTTTACTAACTAAGTCTTTAAAGTCGGTAATAAAGCCGTAACCTGCATCTGACGCCATAAGCAATACTTGCTCGTCTTCACTCATTACCACGTGCTCAAAATTAGCGCCTGGTGTTAAGTTAAAACGACCTGTCATTGGCTCCCCTTGGCTACGCGCCGAAGGTAGACTGTGCGCATCAGTTGCAAACGCCCGCCCTGCTGAATCTAAAAATACCGCAGGTTGATTACTCTTACCACGAGCAGAGGCTCTAAAGCCGTCACCTGAGCGATAATTTAAGCCTTGTACATCTAAGTCATGACCTTTACCAACGCGTGCCCAGCCTTTGTCTGATAGCACAACAGTAACTGACTCTGACGGAATTAAATCTTTTTCGTTAAGTGCTTTCGCTTCTGAGCGCTCAATCACTGGTGAGCGACGATCGTCACCGTACATTTCAGCGGCTTCTTGAATTTCTTTTTTAAGCAGTGTAGACATACGACGTTCTGAGCCCAAAATTTGCGCTAATTTATCACGCTCTTTGGCTAGTTCGTCTTGCTCACCACGAATTTTAAACTCTTCAAGTTTTGCTAAATGACGAAGTTTTAATTCTAGAATTGCTTCTGCTTGCGTATCAGTTAAATCAAAGCGCTCCATTAATACAGGCTTTGGTTTATCTTCGCTGCGAATTATCTCAATCACTTCATCAATATTTAAAAAGGCGGCTAATAAACCCTCTAAAATATGTAGACGCGCTAATACTTTATCTAAACGATACTGCAAACGACGACGCACTGTTTCGCGTCTAAATATTAGCCACTCACTTAAAATACAGCGTAAATCTTTAACTTGCGGGCGGCCATCGAGGCCTAGCATGTTTAAGTTTACGCGGTAATTTTTTTCAAGATCGGTGGTTGCAAATAAATGCGCCATTAATGGCTCAGCTTTAATGCGGTTTGAGCGCGGAATAATTACAATGCGTGTTGGATTTTCGTGATCTGACTCGTCACGTAAATCGGCAATCATTGGTAATTTTTTAGCGTTCATTTGCGCTGCAATTTGCTCAAGTACTTTACCACCAGAACATTGATGCGGCAGCGCTGTAATAACAATATCGCCATGCTCTTCGGTATAAACCGCACGCATTTTGATAGACCCACGACCGGTTTTATATATTTTATGAATATCGGCTTTTGGAGTAATTATTTCAGCATCTGTTGGGTAATCTGGTGCATGTACAAGCTCAAGTAATTCTTCAAGCTCTGTTTTTGGTTTATCAAGTAATAAACAACATGCACTAGCCACTTCACGTACGTTATGTGGCGGAATATCGGTTGCCATACCTACGGCAATACCCGTTATACCGTTTAGTAAAATATGCGGTAAACGAGAAGGCAGTACAACAGGCTCATCCATCGTACCATCAAAGTTTGGTGTCCAATCTACGGTGCCTTGGCCAAGCTCTTTTAATAGTACTTCTGAAAACTTAGATAAACGCGCTTCGGTATAACGCATTGCTGCAAACGATTTAGGGTCATCTGCCGCACCCCAGTTTCCTTGTCCATCTACCAAAGGGTAGCGGTAAGAAAACGGCTGCGCCATTAATACCATCGCTTCGTAACATGCACTGTCGCCGTGTGGATGGTACTTACCGAGTACGTCACCCACTGTACGGGCTGATTTTTTGTACTTAGCGTTAGCCGACAAACCCAGTTCGCTCATCGCATAAATAATACGACGCTGTACTGGTTTTAAACCATCACCTACATGCGGTAAGGCGCGGTCCATGATCACGTACATGGAATAATTTAAATAGGCGTCTTCGGTAAAACGCCCCATTGTTTGTTGCTCAATTCCTTGCATTAGCAAGGTATCTGTATCACTCATTAAAGCTTACCTAGTTTTTCTTATAGCTTACACGGTAGATTACATTGGCGTAATCATCGCTTACTAACAGACTGCCGTCACCTAATTCTGCAAATGCAACAGGGCGTCCAAATGTTGTTTCGTCTTTCATAAAGCCAGTAATAAATGGCGTATATTTAGTTACGCGACCTACTTCAATTGTTGCTAGCCCTACTTTATAACCTGACTTTTTAGAGCGGTTCCATGAGCCATGTTCAGCAACAAATAATTGTTGCTTATAGCTTGCTGGAAATTGCTTACCGTTATAAAAATGAATGCCCAGTGGCGCTACATGCGCAGCAAGTGCAAGAGCTGGCGACGTGTAATCGGCAATATTTTTACCTTCACCAAACTCAGGGTCAATAATTGCACCGGCATGAACATACGGAAAACCAAAATGCTCACCTTCTTGCGTTGCACGGTTTAACTCATCAGGCGGAATATCATCGCCCATCATGTCGCGACCGTTATCACTAAACCATAAAGCTTGAGTAGCTGGATGAAAATCAAAACCGACGGTGTTTCTAACGCCCTTGGCTATTGTTTTTATTTGTTTTGTTTCTACATTAAGCGCAAAAATACGACCAAAACGTTCATCCTCAGCACAAATATTACACGGTACACCCACCGGAATGATTAGCTCGCCCGTTGGTGCAAAACGTAAAAATTTCCAACCATGATGACGCTCGCTCGGTAATGCGTCATAAACCACATCAAATTTTGGATCTTTTAATTGGGTATCAATATTTTTAAAGCGAATAATACGATGTACTTCGCCTACGTATAAATCGCCATCTTTAATTGCTATGCCAGAGGGCATGTTTAGGCCTTTAGCCACAACAATTTTTTTATCTGCTACGCCATCGCTATTATGATCAATAAGCGCATATACGTTGCCCGCTTTGCGAGAGCCAACATACACAATACCTTTTTTTGAAACGGCTATTTGACGTGCATTTTCTACATCATTTGCAAATAAGCTTATTTCAAATCCCGGTGCGACTGTGAGCTTATCGAGTATATTTTTCGCCATTACAGGAGCGGTAGTCAGCCCAAGTAACAGCAAACTTCCTAGTAGTTTTTTCATTCGCCTCTCCTAGTGTTAAGCACAGGTAATTAAACGAGTGCCTTGTTACCATGATCTTCTAACCATTGACGACGATCAGGCGATCGTTTCTTAGCAAGCAGCATATCCATCATTTCCATGGTTTCTACTTCTTCATCAAGCGTAAGCTGCACTAAACGTCGTGTATTTGGATCCATCGTGGTTTCACGCAGTTGTAACGGATTCATTTCACCCAGACCTTTGAATCGTTGTACGTTTACTTTTCCGCGTTTTTTCTCGGCTTCTATGCGCGCCAAAATAGCGGTTTTTTCTTGCTCATCAAGTGCGTAATAAACTTCTTTACCAATATCGATTCTAAATAATGGCGGCATTGCTACATACACATGCCCTGTTTTTACTAACTCTGGGAAATGGCGAACAAACAGTGCACATAATAGTGTTGCGATGTGTAGTCCATCCGAGTCAGCATCGGCCAATATACAAATTTTATTGTAGCGTAATGCCGACATATCGGTTGATTCTGGATCAATACCCAGCGCCACTGAAATATCGTGTACTTCTTGTGATGCTAGTATTTGGCCTGACTCAACTTCCCAGGTATTCAAAATTTTACCACGTAGCGGCATGATAGCCTGAAATTCACGGTCTCTTGCTTGTTTAGCAGAGCCACCAGCAGAATCACCTTCCACTAAAAACAATTCGGTACGGTCGTTATCGGCCGCGCTACAATCGGTCAATTTACCCGGTAAAGCAGGACCTGCAGTAACACGTTTACGCACTACTTTTTTAGCTGCACGCAAGCGAGTTTGTGCATTTGAAATACATAACTCAGCTAATAACTCTGCGGTATCAGTATGTTCATTCAACCATAAACTAAACGAGTCTTTTACAACCCCCGATACAAACGCAGAACACGAGCGTGATGATAGTTTTTCTTTTGTTTGACCGGCAAATTGAGGGTCTTGCATTTTAACCGATAACACGTAACTACAACGATCCCAAATGTCATCAGGAGTTAATTTCACACCACGAGGGAGTAAGTTTCTAAACTCACAAAATTCACGCATTGCTTCAAGCAAACCTTGGCGTAAACCATTTACATGCGTACCACCTTGCGCGGTAGGAATAAGGTTTACGTAGCTTTCAGCTATTGATTCACCACCTTCTGGTAGCCATACAACAGCCCAGTCAGCGCCTTCAATTGAACTTTTAAATTCGCCAACAAACGGGTCTTGCGGTAATGTTTCAAAACCTTTAATTGCTTCAACTAAATAATCTTTTAAGCCTGTTTCGTAAAACCATTCTTGGGTTTCTTTTGTTTGCTTATTAACAAACTTAATACGAAGTCCTGGGCACAAAACTGCTTTGGCTTTTAATAAATGATTAAGCTTGGTAATTGAGTAGTTTGGTGAATCAAAGTAGCTAACATCAGCCCAAAAACGAACCGTAGTGCCGGTGTTACGCTTACCCACTGTACCAATTACGTTTAAGTCTTCTACTTTATCGCCGCTTTCAAATGCCATTCTAAATTGCTGAGCGTCGCGCCTTACTGTTACTTCTACACGCGTAGATAACGCATTTACTACCGAAATACCTACGCCGTGTAAACCACCCGAAAATTGGTAGTTTTTGTTAGAAAACTTACCACCGGCGTGTAATTTAGTGAAGATCAATTCAACCCCAGGGATACCTTCTTCTGGGTGAATATCAATAGGCATACCACGCCCGTCATCACTTACTTCAAGCGAATTGTCTTCGTGGAGTATTACGTCGATACGAGTAGCATGACCAGCCATAGCTTCATCGACACTGTTATCGATAACCTCTTGGCCTAAATGATTGGGACGTGTTGTATCTGTGTACATCCCTGGGCGTCGTTTTACCGGATCTAATCCATTAAGTACTTCAATGGCTTCGGCGTTATAATTTTGATCACTCATAGTTTTTGTCTTTATATCCGCTAAGGCTCTAATACGTTTTACTAGTTTTATTGTTATATGCGCTAAAGCGTTAATATAGTAACTAACCTCAGTTCAGGCTAACTAGTTTTACGTGATTTTAAGAAAATCTACAATACTTGCAAAGGTGCGTTCAAATTCAACGTAGCTATGATCGCCACCAAATTCTATCAATTGCTTGCATTGCGAATAATATTTTACTGCGTGTTGAAAGTTCAACACTTCATCGCCTGTTTGCTGTAATAAGTACAGTAACTCAGGGTATGCTAATTTATCTACAGCGAGTAATTTAAGTGCCTCAATATGGCTGTGATTTAAATCGTAATGATAATCTTGATACGGATTATAATTAGGTCCAAGTAACGACTGTAATAAATTATAGGGTGCGACCGCGGGATTAATAACCACTGCAGGAATTTGATAACGCTGCGATAAATACGTGGCAAAAAAACCACCTAACGAGCTACCTAATAAAACGGTATTTGGCGTTAGTAATTGTTCAAGCTCAATTATAGCTTGTAGGGGCTCGTGGTTTAAGTTCGGTACACAATAATCAACGTCATAGTTTGCCATAAGCTCACCAAAGCGCACAGCTTTATATGATTTTTGTGAACTATTAAAGCCATGAATATAAATTACGCGTTTAGCCATACTACTTCCGTTTTTACTTCTACTTTATCTTTTTTACTCTTTATATTTAGCGTTCTGTAAGCTGGCCCCGCATTTTTTTGCTCCCACTGTGAAGTGTGCTTTACAAACTGTATTGAGCTGGCCGGGGTCGCATATATGGGCAGCCCTCTAAAACTTTGTTCGTAATCATTGTGCACATGCCCATGAAAAAGCGCAGATACATTATTACTATTAACTAAGATATTTAAAAGCTGTGGGCCATTTTCTAATAAGTGTTTATCAAGGTAGCCGTTTATTGGCAGCGGATTATGATGACAAAATATAACTTTACTATTATTCGAGTTGACTAAAGCGTCCGTTACTTCATCTAAATGCGTGCCAGTAACCCATCCTGCGGGCGTGGGCCCTTTAGAATTAATAAGAAGTAGCTCAATCCCATTAGCAATAATATGTTTAGCCGAATTTATTTGCCCACCACTTATGCGATTAAGCATTGCTAATTCATCATGATTACCTGGCACCCAAAATACAGGACAAGTAATGTCACTGGCATTTATAAGTTCACTAAATAATAAGTACGATTCAAAACTATGATCTTGTGTTAAATCGCCACCAAAAATAATGCAGTCTATTGATTGTTTTGCTATGTGTGCCAAGGCTTGTTCAAAATGATCTGCGGTATTTACAGTAAAGTACTCACCGCTTTTGTCTGCAAATAAATGGCTGTCAGTAATATGCGCAATCCACAAAGATGATTTATCAAATGTATATGTATCATCAAACCAAGCCATTATTTACATCCCAATTTAACGTCGCTTGTCCGTGCTCTACACAGGCCACTAACCAATCGTATAAAAAAGCATTAAGTTGATACTTTTCATCTTTTTGATGCATTTTAGGGTTAGGGTATCCATAAGATGGTTTTATGCGTTGATGGTAATCGTGATGAACAATTTCAGCCACTTTGGCATCGTGATACATGCGTACCGTTAAATACAGTGGCGTAATCCCTTTAACCATTCCTGTTAGCTGCTTAATTGAAATATCCATGGTGTATTTTGCGCTGCCATCAATTTTTGTAGCAAACTCACTGTTGCCAAGTTTAACTTCACGAATGCTTCCTATATTGCGCTCGCTCGGTAACAACTTTAATAGTCGCACATAGTTATGCTCACAAAGTGTTAAATACTTTGGGAGGCTCTGAATATATCGCTTTGTTACTAATCGTGCTGTCAAAGTACCACCATAATATTAGTAAGAGTTTATGCCCATTTGCTTGCCATTTTTTCACGATTAAGCGCAAGCCACTGCATACAAATAACCGTTGCCGCATTATCCATTTCACCGTTATTGAGGCGCATTAGCGCATCATCAACTGATAGAATGTGAGTTTTTATATCCTCCCCTTCAGTTTCAAGACCATATACACCTGATTTCACTTGGCTTAAGTCAGTACGCGCTAAATACAAATGCAAGCGCTCAGTTGTACCACCAGGGCTTGATAGGTATGAAAGCATAAATTCAAGTTCAGTTAATTCAAGCCCAGCTTCTTCATACGCTTCTTTTTTTACAACTGATTCGTAATCCGTACTGCCGTCTGTCATTCCGGCTATACACTCTAGCAGCCAAGGCGAATGCTTGCTTTTAATAGCGCCAATACGTATTTGCTCAATTAAAAGAACAGTATCTGATATTGGATCGTAAGGGAGTACTGCAATTGCATCGCCACGTTCTAATATTTCTCGACTAATTACTTTAGATTTTCCACCCGCAAAAAGAGCATGTTCAAACTGGTATAAATCAACCTGAAAAAAACCTTTATAAAGGTTTTTTATTGGCTTTAAATTCACATCTTTATGTGTAAATTGAACGAGCTTTTTATCAACCACGTACATACCTCCTACTTATCTAAAGCTTTAAAATGCGTTAATATATTCTGTTACACTTGAACATACTGTTTTACTAATTATTTTTTTTGTTATGCAGTAAAACAGGTTAACATGCTTTTAGTACAAAAATTGTCTAAGGACCGAACCCCACATGAAAAAGAACATTCTTGCGGCGCTAGTTAGTTTATCATGCGCATTAGGTGCAACAGCAGTGAAAGCTGAAGATTTACTACAAGTTTTTGAAATAGCGACAGCTAACGATCCTACTGTTTTAAAAGCAAAAGCCCAAGCCGATGCGCAGTCTTACCAAAGCGATTTGGCGATGAGTGCACTATTACCTCAAATTGGTTTAACTATGGGTTATACAAAAAGCGATGCAACGTCGTACCAAAGCGTTGGCGACTTATCTAACCAAGTAAAAGTTGAAAGTGATACAGACCAATTCTCTCGCGGTGTGAGCTTAAGCCAAACATTATTTGATTTAGGTGCCTGGAATACGTTAGATATTGCCGACAAGCAAGCGCTTCAAGCAAACGGCCTATACGATGCAGCTAAACAAAACTTAATTGTACGCGTTGCTGAAGGTTATTTTAACGTATTAAGTGCAAGCGATAACCTTGAATTTGTTGAAGCTGAAAAACGTGCAATTGAACGTCAACTTGAGCAAACAAAACAACGTTATGCGGTAGGCTTAACAGCTATTACAGACGTACATGAAGCGCAAGCTCAGTTTGATAACTCTGTAGCTCAAGAAATTATTGCAGGTAATGCTGTAGAAACAGCACGTGAGCAACTTCGTGAGATTACAGGTAAATATCACGAAAAATTAGACTTTTTAAATACAGATACTTTCTCAACAACTAAACCAACTAAGCGCTCAAGCGACTTTGTTAAAGTAGCTGAAGATAAAAATATAAACCTACAAGTGTCTAAAGTAACGGTTGATATTGCAAAAGATCAAATTGAATTAGCAAAAGCGGGTCATTACCCAAAGCTAACCCTAAGTGCTAGTTACGGCGATTCTCTTACAGACAATCAAATAAATGGCGCTAACTTTGATGATCAGCCACGTTCAGACTCAAGCTCTGTAGGGCTTAACTTTAGCGTACCTTTATATTCAGGTGGTGCAACAGTTGCTGCAACAAATCAGGCCCGTGCGTTTTACGTAGGTGCGAGCCAAGACTATGAAACAAATTACCGCGCAGTAACTCGCACAGTGATTACATCTTATAATCAAGTTGTTTCAGACATTGCTACTTACAAAGCGCTAGAGCAAGCGGTTGTTTCAGCTCAAAGTGCCCTTAAAGCAACTGAAGCTGGTTTTGAAGTAGGTACTCGTACCATTGTTGACGTACTAGTAAGTACGCAAAATTTGTACGATGCAAAGCGTAACCTTGCTGATGTACGTTACCGTTATGTGTTATCTACCCTTCGCCTAAAACAAGCTGCGGGTACATTAACAAGTGCAGATTTAGTTGCTATAAACCAAGGTTTAAAAGCCGCTTAATTTTCATTACTCGTGTAGTATGAACACATTGGAAGCCAGCTAAATGCTGGCTTTTTGTATTTTACAGCGCTTAGCGTTAAACTATCGTTTTTATTCTCAGAGATATTTTTGTGGTCACCTCATCTCCTTTTAAAGCATCTTTTTTGGGCCCTCGATACTGGTTAACGTGGATTGGCGTTCTATTTTTATATTTAATTTCTTGGTTACCGCAAAAACTACAATTGGCAATGGGTAAACAGCTTGGTCGCTTAGTTCATAAATTTATGAAGCGCCGTCGCCATATTGCAGAAGTAAATATTAAGCTGTGTTTTCCTGATATGAGCGAAGCAGATCAAAAAAAACTTGTGCTCAAAAATATGGAAAACACCGGTATTGCAATGGTTGAGACTGGTATGGCCTGGTGGTGGCCGCAGTGGCGAGCACAAAAAGCATTAGGGTCTTTTAAAGGGCTTGAGCACTTTGAACGCGTACAAGCGTCTGGTAAAGGTGTTTTATTGCTTGTCCCTCATATTCTGCATCTTGAAATGGCTAGCCGTATTATGGGCTTAGAGTGTCAGGGTGTTGGCTTTTATCGCCCTCATAACAACCCACTAATGGAATACTTTACGACTAATGGGCGCCTTCGCTCTAACGAATATTTAATCGGTCGAAAAGATGTAAAAGGTTTACTGAAAGCATTAAAAAATAAAAAGGTATGTTATTACTTACCCGATCAAGATTACGGTCGTAACCGCTGTGAATTTGTCCCATTTTACGCAGTACCTGACGCTGCAACTACAACGGGTACTCTTATGTTTGCAGGCAGTAAAAACTGCGAAACAATGAGTTTAATAACTCGCCGTGATGAAAATGGTAAATATCACTTAGAAATACTGCCAGAGCTTGAAAACTTCCCCAGTGGGGATAATAAGGCTGATGTAACACGTGTAAATCAACGCATGGAACAATCTGTTAATGCCGCACCCGAACAATATATGTGGCTACACCGTCGTTTTAAAACTCGACCTGATAAAAATACCCCTTCTTTTTATAAAAAGTAATGGTATAACAATAATAGGAACAAATAAGGTGGGTAATAATCATGTGGTTTTGGATTAGGCATTTATCATTTGCAGCTGTACTAATAGCACTCGCCGTATACTTTTTGTTGAGTGATGGTTCTTTATTTGATATTAAAAAATCTAAAAATGCAGCTGCCGAAGGATTATCACGTTTTTACTCCTCTATTCGTAACCAAGTAAAAAGTAATAAAGAACGAGATCAATTTGTTTTAAAACTTAAAACACCAGAACAGACCTTAGATAGAGTATTAGCGGAACGTGCGCGAACAGTAGATCCAATGCCGACCACTTGGACTGGAGAAGTTGAACCTAGACGCTTTGAAAATGGCACAACACTTAAAGACGTACTCTATCAATATGCTAAAAATGAAGGTATTGAGCTTTACTGGTATTTAAGTAAAGACTACGTAGTTAAAGATCATTTTAGAGTAGACAGCAACTTTACTTCAGCACTTTATCAAATTGGTCGTGCTATAAATGACGACTTTGAGCATGAGGTTTACACTTACTTTTGCCACAAACAAAGAGCAGCGGTTATTACAGAGTTACCATCAGAATTTGTGCGAACAAACTGTTTAAAGCTAAAGATTTAAGGGGTTACACGTACAAAAAACCCAAGCAAGCGCTTGGGTTTTACAATTCAATTCAATTCAATTCAAAAATACTATTCCAAATATTCGTTACGTTAGTAATATCTTGTAAAAAAGTTTCTCGCGAGATCAATTTGCCTTTTTGATCCAAGCTCAGCACGTGATAACACGAGCGATAATCTATATACGCTTTGATCAACTGCTGTTTTTGCTCTTTAGTAATACAGCCTATATTTGCTGCATCCGTTAATATTCTTACGTTATCTGAGTAAACGGTAAGCTGCTCAAACTCATTCGCGTGTTTAAGTACTAAATATTGCGTAATAAACTCAATATCAGCCATACCACCAACATCTTGTTTTAAGTCAAATTGCTCAGTATTTCCTTTCGCTAGATGGTCGCGCATTTTTTCGCGCATTTTTATTACATCGGCTTTTAACACGGTATCATCGCGCTGTTGGCAAAGTATATTTTTACGGATTTGTGAAAAACGATCTATAAGATCGTCTTGGCCCAAAATTAACCGAGCCCGCACAAGTGCTTGATGTTCCCACGTCCATGCTTGAGTTTGCTGATAGTGATTAAAGCTCTCTAAATTGATAGCAAGTAAACCTGATGCACCTTCAGGGCGTAATCGCGTATCAAGCTCATACAAAATACCCGATGCAGTACGAGTATTAAATAAATGCATTAAGCGCTGAGCGAGTTTTAAATAAAACTGGCGAGAATCTATCGGTTTTTCACCATTGGTTTGGCTTGAGCCATCATGATTATGCACAAACACCAAATCTAAATCTGAGTCGTACCCTACTTCTAAGCCGCCTGTTTTACCATATGCAATAACAGCAAAACCTTTGTTTTCATCATCAGTGCCAGGGGGCATACCAAAACGCTTAACGGTGTTATGCCATGCAATATTAACAGCTTGATCAACAATCGCTTCAGCCAATACAGTTAAGTGATCGCTTACTTTCATCACATCAAGAACACCGGTTGCATCGGCAGCTGCAATTCGTAATTGATGCGTTTGCTTAAATTGCCTAAGCGACTCCATTTGCAGTTCTAAATCGTCATGCTCTATTCGTAAAAAATACTGTCTTATTTCATCTTTATAAGCGGTTAATGGTGTCGGTTTATAAAGAACAGCCGGGTCTATTAGCTCATCCAGCAATATAGGGTAGCGAGAAATATGCTCGCCTATCCATTTGCTATGACAACACAGTAAAACAAGTTGCTTTAACGCACCTTGGTTTTCGTACAACAATTCTAAATAAGCAGTACGTGAAATTATCTTATTAAAAATTTGGCAAACCATTGTAAAAGCAGCTGCGCTGGCATTAAAGTCATTTAACTGGCTCAATAAAACAGGCATTAATTTATCAAGGGTTTCACGCCCTCGGTTACCTATGTTGACCTTAGACAACCTTAATTTAAAATCGTTAAGGGGTGTTTGCCATTCATCTCTAGCCTCTTTTAGAAAGCTCACATCACCATGATCCCAAGCACTAATAAATGCACCTTCACAGGTATCTAGTGGTGCGGTTTCTTCACCAATAACGAGTGCAAACTCGCCGTTAACTTGCTTCATTACCTTTTCAATAGTGATTAAAGTGGCAGAAAAATCAGCTTGTTCTAATAATAAATTTAAGCGCTGCTGGTTCAATTCATCATCGGGGAGTGTTTGCGTTTGCTGATCGTCAAATATTTGTAAGTACTGTTCAACTTTTCGCAAATAAAGGTAATTACGTTTAAGCTCGCTCGCTTCTTGCTCATCTATAACTTGGCTAAGTGCCAGCTCATTTAATGCTTTAAGTAATGATTGAGTTTGTAAATTAGCCTCTCGCCCACCTCGTACCATTTGTAGGGCTTGCACTATAAATTCAACTTCACGAATACCACCAGCTCCTAATTTTATATTATTAGTTAAGCGTTTACGGCGAACCTCTTGTGCAATCATTAACTTCATTTTACGCAAAGATTCAATCACCGAAAAATCAATATACCGGCGATAAACAAACGGCTTTAAAAGCTTAATAAATTCATCCCAATATTTGTTAGGCGTGCCAATTAAGCGCCCTTTTAACATCGCGTAGCGTTCCCAGTCGCGACCTTGTTCTTGGTAGTAATCTTCAATGGCATTAAAGCTCATAACCAAAGGGCCACTTTCGCCAAACGGGCGTAGGCGCATATCAACCCTAAATACCTGCCCGTCACCGGTGGCTTGGTTAAGTGATGCAATGAGCTTTTGTGCAACTTTGGTATAAAATACTTGAGCCTCAAGGCTTCTGCGGCCACCTTGGGTTTTTGTACTGCGCGGATATGCAAAAATGAGATCAATATCAGAGGAGTAATTTAGCTCTTGTCCGCCAAGTTTTCCCATACCCAACACCATTAACGGCATTGCTTGGTTTTGCTCATCAAGCGGCTCACCATTTACTTTTGCCACCTGTGCATGCGCCCATTGGTTAGCACTATTTATTAGCATGTCAGCCAGTTGGCTTATGTAATTAATACTATCGGCAATGGGATTGTTACAGCATAAATCTAAAAAGGCGACTTTGAGCCAGTACTTTTCACGATATTGGCGAAATACTTTATGGCACTGCACTTCATCAATATCAGCTAAATTAAGGTTTTTAAAAGGAGAATCTATTACTCTATTTTGTATTTCGTCTTTGCATAATAGCCAAGTATTTAAATCAGGTTGTGATTCTAAACTGCGCCAAGCAAAGTCGCTTAATGCTAATAACCTTACAACTTCACTTTGTTTACTTTGCTGCGGGTATAACTGTTCAAAGCGCATCAAGCCAAGTTTTTGTAATTGAATAGGAAGTTGCTTTACGTTACTCATCAATCCTCTCTTTTATATCATCAATAACCGTACTAGAATGATTAAAACCTAGAAAGGTTAACTTAATTAGGATTACCATGTCATATTTGTCTTTATCTAACACTAGTTTTATTGCGATTGCCATTAGTTTTGCGGTTATTTGCATAACTATTTTTTGTTTACGAGTTGTCACTCAAATCAAAGCAAAACAAGCGCTTAAAGATGAGCTAGCACAACACGACAACTTTGCCATGGGTATTAGTTTTGCATCTGAAATATCAGTTGTTATAGCCACTATGGCTTTCTTATTTGACGAAATAAGTATAAGTACCGCACAGTCAAACCCGTTAAAAGTGTTAATTATTATTATTCTTTTATTCACTTTTATAAAAGTGGGTCATTTAATTCACAGAAAATGGATACTCCACAGGTTTAACGAAGAAGCTGCCATACTAAAACAAAATGTATGTGCTGCATTGGTAGATTCAGGCATGTTAATCGCTAACTGTATTATCGCACTTGGCTTGTACACGTGGACGCACACCCAAGGATTTAGCAACTTACTTATTGCTTGTGTTAGCTTTTTTACGCTTCAGGGAATGTTTGCACTGGATAGTAAAATACGAGAACACCGTTTTGCAAAAGCAAATCAAGGAGCTTCGCTACAAAGTAACTTTAACCTAGAGAATACATCTATTGGTATAAGGTATGCTGGCAAATCAATAGGTTTAGCATTGGCTGTATATGCTGGTTTATCTAGCGCAGCATTTCAAAACGGTAAAATGGTAGAAAACATATTTACACTCGTTATGCATTGCGGTGTAATGTGGATACTGCTTTACAGCTTAACGTATGTGATAAAAGTTATCTCTTTACCAAATATTGATACGGCTCTTGAAATAGACCATCAAGATAATATTGGGGTAGCATGTATAGAGTTTGCTGTTTTTTGTGCTATAGGTTATTTACTTATTAGCATGTTTTCTCTTTAGACCTTTTTACTAAAATACAGCCATTAAAAGTCTGCATTTAAGTAATAATGGTAATTACTTAAATGCAACAAGGTCCTAGCTCTATGCCACTTGAAATAACGAATTACTTGTTAATTGACATAGACAACGAATTTAGCCGAGCATTTGCCGAATACTATGTAAATAATAATGGTAAAACAAAAGCGAGTACGCTTATTGCTGCAGGCAGCAATACCCGCCAGTTAGTAAAAATGATGTTTGACGAACTTATTAAAGACTATAGTTATTGCGACCTTGAAAACGAAATAAGCGTTTCTGAATTAATTAACTATCTAAAAGAGCATCACGATTTACACGGAGTCCTTTTTAATAGTACCGATTACTTACTAGCAAGCGATAAACAACGCTTTATTTATAACTCGTTACATGAAGAGCGCTTTTTAATAAGCTTTGATGATACAGGCTATACACTAAGCCTAGTTACTGACGAGACGTTAACGGAACCTTCGCAAAATCACCACGATATAGCGCACACACCACAAGATTTAATAGACCTTGCAGAGCAACTTAATAAAAATAAATAATTGCGCACAGCTCCCAGCTTACTTACCATAGCAGTATATATTTTTACGCTAAGTAATAAGTGACGCCCTATGCGAGTTCCTCATATTTATCAAACATCGAGTATTGCCCTAAACACCCCTGTAACTTTAGATGACGATGCTGCAGGGCATATTGGCAGAGTGCTGCGCATGAAAGTAGGCGAGCATGTATCTATTTTTAATGGCGAAGGCGGCGAATACCTTAGTGAAATAATTGAGGTAACAAAAAAAACAGTCGTCGTAATGCCGTTAGAGCTTAATCCTCATGATGTAGAATCTCCGCTTAAAATTCATTTAGGCCAGTGTGTATCCCGTGGTGATAAAATGGATTTTACAATTCAAAAGTCAGTTGAACTGGGTATTACCGAAATCACCCCTATTTTTAGTCAGCGCTGTGGCGTGAAACTAATGGGCGATCGTCTTGAGAAAAAACACCAACAATGGCAAAAAATTGCAATAGCAGCGGCAGAGCAATCTGGGCGTAATTTTGTGCCAATTATTCATCCCCCTGTAGATTTAAAACAATGGCTTGCACAACAAACCAATGCAATTAAGCTCACTCTTCACCCTCGTGCTGAGCACAGCATTAAAACCATTACGGTACCTAAAGATGGCGTTCGCTTTTTAGTCGGCCCAGAAGGCGGCTTTACCGACGATGAAATGGCACTAACTAAACAACTAGAATTTGTGGATATTCGCTTAGGCCCGCGCGTTTTACGAACGGAAACAGCCGCTTTAACGGTCTTAAGTGCATTACAACTTCAATTTGGCGATTTAGCTAATTGAAATAACTAAAAGCACCCTCATATAAACAGTAACATTTATAGTAAGGCACAGCGCATGGCAATTAAGTTAGGTATTATTTCAGATCCTATTAGTGGATTTAACATCAAAAAAGACACCGGTTTTGCAATGATGATGCAAGCGCAAGAACGCGGCTACGAAATTTATTATATGGAGATGGATGATTTATCTCTTCGTAAAGGTAAGTCGTACGCTACAGCGTCTAAAGCGCAAGTGTTTAATAATGCAGAAAAATGGTACGAGCTTGAAGAAAAAGCCACTATAGCCCTTGCCGACCTTGATGTTATTTTAATGCGAAAAGATCCTCCTTTTGATACTGAATACATTTACGCGACGTATATTTTAGAGCGTGCAGAACAAGAAGGTACGTTAATAATTAACAAGCCACAAAGCCTTCGCGATGCTAACGAAAAGCTATTTACAGCATGGTTTAGCGAACATACGCCAGACACACTTGTTACACGTAGCCAAAAACAAATTCGTGAGTTTTTAGCCGAGCATAAAGACATTATTTTAAAACCCCTTGATGGCATGGGTGGCGCATCTATTTTCCGCCTTAGAGAAGACGATGCCAACATTGGTGTAATTTGTGAAACGCTAACCGAGCACGGCAGCCGCTTTGCTATGGTGCAAAATTACATCCCAGAGATCAAACAAGGCGACAAGCGCGTATTGGTTATTGATGGTGAGGTTATTCCGTATTGTTTAGCGCGAATTCCACAAAATGGTGAAACACGCGGTAATTTAGCTGTTGGCGGTCGAGGCGAAGCCCGTCCACTTAGCGAGTCAGATTTAAAAATAGCGCAAGCGGTTGCACCAACGCTTAAAGAAAAAGGCTTAATATTTGTAGGTTTAGATATTATTGGCGATAAATTAACTGAAATTAACGTAACTGCACCAACGTGCGTGCGCGAAATTGAAGCTGCTTATGATATTTCTATTACAGGTATTTTGTTTGATGCCATTGAAAGAAAGCTAGATAAATAAATAAATAAATAAATAAGTATCTACCTATCGTTATTAAAAGCACTTTCGTGTCATAAATTTTAATATAGTTGTTAACTATTAATTTTTAAACTGTATGAAAGTGCTTTTTTAGTTTTAAAAACAAAGGTATGTGCCATACTCAAAGTTCATTAACTAAAAAGGGTGAAATCTATGCAGTCATTAGAAAATCATTTTTTAATCGCGATGCCGTCGATGCAAGACCCTTTTTTTAAACGTGCTGTTACCTATATTTGTGAGCACAATGAAGATGGGGCTATGGGCTTGGTAATAAACCAACCTATTGATGTTACCGTTGGCGAACTTTTAGATAAAATAGAAATTGATAACGACAAAACTCAAAACGCAGCAAAAGTAAGTGTGTTTGCAGGCGGACCCGTTAAAACTGACCGTGGTTTTGTTTTGCACTCTCCTCAATCAGGTTATTCAGCAAGCCAAAAACTCAGTAGCGATATTATGATCACTACCTCAAAAGATGTTTTAGCAAGCTTAACTACCGCACAAGCACCTGAACAATTTATTATTACATTGGGTTATTCAGGATGGGAGCAAGGACAACTCGAACAAGAGTTACTTGATAACAGTTGGTTGATAATAGAAGCCGATCCGAAGATCATTTTTGATACCCCCGTTGAAAAACGATGGGAAAAAGCAGTTTCAATGTTGGGCTTTGATATTAGCCAACTCAGCCCTGAAGCTGGTCACGCATAATAGTAACTTAACCCTTAGCAAACTTAAACAAGATACACATGACAAAAAAATCGCTTAAGCCGCAAGGCGAACGCACTGTAATGGGCTTTGACTTTGGCACCAAAAGTATTGGTATTGCTATTGGGCAAGAGCTAACAGGCAGCGCCTCTAGCCTTAAGGCTGTAAAAGCACAAGATGGCATTCCTAACTGGGACCATATTGCTGTACAAGTAACCGAATGGCAGCCTGACTTAATGGTTGTTGGCTTACCACTAAATATGGATGGAACGTCACAAGAGGTTACCTTTAAAGCAAAAAAGTTTGCCAACAGATTACATAATCATTATGGCATTCCGGTGCAAACACAAGACGAGCGTTTAACGACTGCGGATGCTAAAGCGCGACTTTTTGAAAGTGGTGGCTATAAAAACTTAGGCAAAGGTAACGTAGATAATATGTCTGCGGTTATTATTTTAGAAAGTTTTTTTGAGTCTAGTTACGGTGAATAAACAGGCTATATAAATAACCTGTTATATAAATAAAAAGCGCCAATTGGCGCTTTTTTTATATTAAGTATTTATATTCATTACTTTTTAAATCATTGATCGCTATTTTTATCGTCAAGGCCATCAATAGTAACGCCTTGTAAAAAGCCCGCACCTTGCTGTTCGTTATTGCGCAGTTTAATCATTAAGCGTAAATCATTTGGCGAATCAGCATGATGCAGTGCATCAGCGTAATTAATTCGCTGCTGTCTATACAGCTCAAATAATGCTTGGTCAAAGGTTTGCATGCCCATTTCTTTCGATTTAGCCATTGCCTCTTTAATACCACCAATATCACCGTTTTTAATCAGTTCAGCAACCATTGGTGAGTTAAGCAATATTTCAATAGCTGCAACACGGCTTTCACCATCAGCAGTCGGCACTAATTGCTGCGCCACGATAGCACGTAAATTAAGTGCTAAATCGTACTTAAGCTTATCGTGTTTTTCTTTTGGAACTAAATGCATAATACGGTCAATCGCTTGGTTAGCATTATTAGCATGCAGTGTTGCAACACATAAATGACCTGTTTCGGCAAAGCTTAGTGCGTATTCCATAGTTTCTTGAGAGCGAATTTCACCAATCAAAATTACATCGGGAGCTTGGCGTAATGAGCTTTTAAGTGCTGACTCAAAGCTTTCGGTATCAAGCCCTACTTCGCGTTGAGTAATAATACTTTTACGATGCTCATGAACAAATTCAATCGGATCTTCAATAGTCAGTATATGACCACGTTGATGTCGGTTTCTGTAGCCAATAAGTGCGGCTAGCGAGGTTGATTTACCCGTGCCAGTACCACCAACGAACAAAACAAGGCCACGCTTAGACATAATTACATCGGTAAGAATAGAAGGAAGACCTAGCTCACTCACATCAGGTATTTGCGTAACAATACGGCGAATAACCATACCTGCTTTATCGCGTTGCCAAAAGGCAGAAATACGAAAGCGTCCTTCGTCGGTGGCAATCGCAAAGTTACATTCTTTCGTTGTATGAAACTCTGCTTTTTGCTTTTCGCTCATTGCAGATTCAACTAACTCAAGCGATTGCTCATCTGTAAGCCTATCGTCACTGAGGGCTGTTAGCTCGCCGTTTATTTTTGCACTTACAGGTAGCTGACTCGATACAAATAAGTCAGAGCCTTTTTTCTCAATCATGATGAGTAAAAAGTCGTTTAAAGATAAAGCCATAATAGTTTCTTACCCGCCAAATTGTGTTTTGTCTTGTGCTTTTTCTTTCGCTGCCGCATTTGTAACAATGCCGTGATTAACTAAATTAGTTAAACATTGATCCATTGTTTGCATGCCCACAGACGCACCGGTTTGAATAGACGAGTACATTTGTGCAATTTTATCTTCACGAATTAAGTTACGAATAGCAGGTACTGCAATCATAATTTCGTGTGCTGCAACTCGCCCGCCACCAATCTTTTTAAGCAGTGTTTGCGAGATAACAGCACGCAAAGATTCAGATAACATTGAACGTACCATTGATTTTTCTTCACCTGGGAATACATCGATAATACGGTCAATGGTTTTTGGTGCAGATGTTGTATGTAACGTGCCAAACACTAAGTGGCCTGTTTCAGCAGCGGTCATTGCAAGACGAATTGTTTCTAAATCACGTAACTCACCAACCAATATTACATCTGGATCTTCACGCAATGCACTACGTAGCGCGTTTGAAAAGCTATGAGTATCGCGATGTACCTCACGTTGATTAATAAGGCTTAATTTATTATCGTGAACAAACTCGATTGGATCTTCGATTGTTAGAATATGGTGATGTTTATTTTGATTTATATAATCGACCATAGCGGCAAGTGTTGTTGATTTACCAGAGCCCGTTGGCCCTGTTACTAACACGAGTCCACGTGGGGTATCGGAGATTGTTTTAAAAATATCTGGCGCGCCTAAATCATCAAGCGTTAACACTTCACTTGGTATGGTACGAAATACCGCAGCAGGCCCGCGATTAGAGTTAAACGCATTCACACGAAAACGTGCTAAATTAGGCACTTCAAACGAAAAATCCACTTCGAGATTTTGTTCATAGTCCTTGCGTTGATTATCGTTCATAATATCGTAAACCAGACTGTTTACGTCTTTGTCTGCAAGGGCTGGTATATTAATGCGGCGAACATCACCGTCTACGCGTATCATAGGTGAAACACCCGACGATAAATGTAAATCGGATGCTTTGTGTTGCACACTAAACGCTAATAATTCGGTAATATCCATTTATGACTCCACAACTAACTGATAAATATATGGTTACAATAGCAGAACGACTCACATCCGCCTACGCTAGAATTGCAGACGCGGCAAAAATTGCACAACGAAACACTAACGAAGTCACTCTACTGGCAGTGTCTAAAACTAAACCAAGCGAAGATGTTATTGCAGCTTATGAGCATGGTCAGCGCGAATTTGGTGAATCTTATGTTCAAGAGGCTATAGATAAAATAGCTCAACTACAGTCATATAGCGACATCATTTGGCATTTCATTGGCCCTATTCAATCTAATAAAAGTGCTTTAGTGGCTGCCAACTTTGATTGGGTGCAAAGTGTTGATCGCATAAAAATAGCGAAACGATTAGATTCCCAGCGCCCAGACGATAAACAGCCTCTTAATATACTTATTCAAGTAAATATAAGTAATGAAGAAGCGAAGTCGGGTTGCCACCGCGATGAAATAGATGAACTTGCCGATTTTATTAACCAATGTGAGCACTTAACACTTCGAGGTTTAATGGCGATTCCCGCTAAAAGCAACGATCTGGATACGCAAATTCAATCTTTTGAGCAATTACAAACTTGCTTTGATAAACTAAAGACCCAATATCCTCAAGTAGATACTTTGTCGATGGGTATGAGTAACGATGTTGAAGCTGCCATTAGTGCAGGCTCAACCATGGTAAGGATCGGCACAGACATTTTTGGAACACGAACTTAAAAGGTGATAACAGATTTATGTCAGATAAAAAAATCGCATTTATAGGCACAGGTAATATGAGCTACGCCATTATTGGTGGCATGGTAAAAAACGGTTTTAACGCAAGTAACATTATTGCGACTAACCGCAACCAAGAAAAGCTTGAAAAGGTAGCCTTTGATTTCAAGGTGCAAACCACCAGTGACAATAACGAAGCCCTGCGCGATGCTGATGTAATTGTTTTGTCTGTTAAACCACAAATGATGGGCGATTTATGTAAATCGTTTCAAGAGTCGGGCGTAGATTTTAGCGATAAACTGTTTATTTCTGTTGCTGCTGGCTTAACTGTAAAACGTTTACGTGAAATGCTAGGTCAAGACGTTAAAATGGTACGCTGTATGCCAAATACACCGTCTTTATTAGGCCGTGGTGTATCAGGTTTATATGGCGCGGGCGAAACACAAAGCGAACACGAGTTTGTACAACAAGTTTTTGAATGCACTGGCATTGTTGTATGGGTCGAAAAAGAATCACAAATTAACGATATTATTGCTGTGACCGGCTCATCACCAGCTTACTTTTTCTTATTTATGGAAGCCATAGAAGAAAAAGCTAAAGCGCTGGGCTTTAATGATGAAGACGCTCGTCGTTTAGTACAGCAAACAGCCCTTGGCGCCGCAGAAATGGCACTTAGCCAGCCTGATATTACTATTTCGCAACTACGTTCAAACGTAACATCTAAAGGCGGTACTACTCACGCAGCTGTTGAGCACTTAAAAGATGAAGGCTTAACTAAAACCGTTGGCGATGCAATGGATGCGTGTATTGCGCGTGCAGAGCAAATGGAAAAAGAACTTTAAAACCACTTTTTTATTGAAGGTTACACTATGAATGCCATGCAATTTTTAATCAGTACCCTGTTTGATTTGTTTTTAATGGTGGTATTACTGCGCTTTTGGCTGCAGTGGGCAAAAGCCGACTTTTATAATCCAATGAGCCAGTTTGTGGTTAAAGCCACTTCGTTTGCGGTAAAACCACTGCGTAAAATCATTCCGGGGTTTGGCGGACTTGATTTAGCATCTCTGTTGCTGGCATTTATAGTGGCTGTAGCCAAAATTAGTACTTTAATGCTTGTTATATATAATGCGTGGGCAATACAGCCTGTAATTATACAAGCACTTATAACGGTACTAAAAGAAGGCCTTAACTTAGTTTTTTGGGTACTTATTATTCGCGCTATTTTAAGTTGGGTTAGCCAAGGTTATAACCCTATAGAAGCGGTTTTCCATCAGCTTACTGAACCAATGCTAAAACCAATTCGTAAAATATTGCCATCAATGGGTGGCTTAGATTTATCAGTTTTAGTGCTTATTATTGGTATTCAGTTTTTGCAAATGCTGCTTATGGATTTTTTAGTCTAATATGGATTTTTTAATTAGAGGCCCAAAGGCCTCTTTTTTATATGTTTTGAGGAATACATAATGAACCGTTTAATTAAGTTTTGTTTTATTGCTTGTTTAGCATTTGCATTTAACGCGCAAAGCGAAGAAATGCAAGGCGCACAATATAAAGAGCTTGGCCCTTGGCAAGTGCATTACATCGCCTTTCCTTCTACTTTTATTCAGCCAAAAATAGCAAAAGCGTATGGCCTTGAGCGAAGCGGATACAAAGGCATTGTGAATATTTCTGTTTTAAAAAATGATGCCGAAAATACAGCCCAAACAGCAAAGCTTACTGGCACAGCTAGAAACCTACTTGGCAATAAACAAACGCTTACTTTTAAAGAAGTAAAAGAAGGTGATTCAATTTATTACCTTGCCCAAGTTGATTATACCAACGAAGAGATTTTACGCTTTGAGATTGAAATACAACAAAGTAATCAATTTCAAAAATTACAGTTTCAGCAAAAATTTTACGTAGATTAATAACATGACCAAAACTTTAGTACTTGCTACAGGTAACCCTGGCAAAGTAAATGAGCTAGCTAACATGCTAAGCCCTCTGAATATTAATGTAGTTCCACAGAGCGATTTTAACGTAGGTGAAGTTGCCGAAACCGGCACTACCTTTGTTGAAAATGCCATTATTAAAGCGCGTCATGCCGCTAAAATTACTGGCATGCCTGCTATTGCCGATGACTCAGGTTTAGAAGTTGATGGCCTAAATGGCGCACCCGGTGTTTACTCTGCCCGTTTTGCAGGCCCAGGTGCCAGCGATCAAGATAACATTGATAAGTTACTCGTAGACTTGGGTAATAACCCTATCCGTAGTGCTCGTTTTTGGTGTGTACTGGTATTAATGCGCCACGCAGATGACCCTACCCCCCTTATTTGCAGTGCAAGCTGGGAAGGCAAAATTACGCTCACTCAAAATGGCAACGGTGGCTTTGGTTACGACCCTGTATTTTTTGTACCAGAGAAAAATTGTACCAGTGCTGAGCTTACAAAAGAGCAAAAAAATGCAGTGAGTCATCGCGGCCAAGCACTACAAAAACTATTGCTAGAGCTACAGCAAAAAGGCGGCCTGTGAACCTTCCACCACTGAGCTTATATGTGCACGTACCTTGGTGCGTGCAAAAATGCCCGTACTGCGATTTTAATAGCCACGGACAAAAAGGTGAAATACCTGAAGCTGAATATGTTCAACACTTAATTGATGACTTAAAAGCTGATTTGCACCTAGTGCAAGGGCGTAAAATTCATAGTATTTTTATTGGCGGCGGCACTCCGAGCCTATTAACTGGTGCAGCTTATACCCGTTTATTAAATGAAGTCGACAACCTAATTGGTCTTGAAGAACACTGCGAAGTTACCCTTGAAGCCAACCCAGGTACAGTAGAAACAGGTCGTTTTAAAGATTACGTAAAAGCAGGCATTAACCGTATTTCTATCGGTGTGCAAAGCATGCAAAACGACAAGTTAAAAGCACTTGGTCGGATTCATGGCAGCGACGAGGCAAACTATGCCGCGCAACAAGCTAAAGAAGCCGGTTTAAATAGCTTTAACCTTGATTTAATGCATGGCTTACCTGGGCAAACACTTGATGATGCACTGAGTGATTTAAAACAAATAATAGCGCTCGATCCACCGCATATATCTTGGTATCAATTAACTATTGAACCCAATACTCAGTTTGCTTCAAAACCACCTACCTTGCCACAAGACGAAATACTGTGGGACATTCAAGAGCAAGGGGTCGAGTTACTAGCTCAAGCAGGTTACATACAATACGAAATATCGGGCTATGCAAAACCAGGTTATCAGTGCCAACATAACTTGAATTATTGGCGTTTTGGCGATTATCTCGGTATTGGCTGCGGCGCGCATGGTAAGGTTACTGATGCAAATACAGGGCTTATTACGCGTACTGAAAAGGTTAAACACCCACGCGGCTATATGGATTTAATTAAACCGTATATGTATAAAAGCTGGCATGTAGAGCAAGACGATTTAGCGTTTGAATTTTTTATGAATCGCTTTCGCCTTGTTGAGCCTTGCCCAATTAATGATTTTAATAAACTTACAACACTGCCACTGCAAAGTCAGCAAAGTGCATTAAACCAAGCAATTAATAAAGGTTTATTGACTCAAACAGACAGCCATTGGCAGGTAAGCTTAAAAGGTCATCGCTTTTTAAATGACCTGCTAGAATTATTTGTGTAGCCCCCAGCGCTACACAAAAAATAAATATAAAATACCCTAATGGGTTTCTAACAACAAAAGGGAAAACAATGCGTAAACTTACTTTTATTGCGGCCGCAGTAAGCGTTGCACTACTTGCTGGTTGCCAGCAAACAACACAACAAGCGACTTCAGCTCCTATTGCACAAGCAGTTCAATCACAACAAAGTGAAATAGACAAAGCCAATGCATTTTTTGAAGATACATTTAACCGCGACGTAATGAGCAGTCCTGTATATCAAACATACATGGGTATTAAGCAAGATTACGATAAGTGGGATGATGGCAGCGAAGAAAGACAGCTTAAAGATTTAGCGCAAACAAAAGCTGACCTAGTTGCACTAAAAGCAATCAGCCGTGATTTATTAGATGATGCAACAAAAGTTAGCTACGACTTAAAAAAACAAGATCTTGAAAGCTCAATTGCTGACTTTAAATGGCGCTACCATAATTACCCTGTGAACCAAATGTTTGGTACGCATTCTATGATCCCTGCGTTTTTAATTAATCAGCACTCAATTAGTAATGTAAAAGAAGCTAAAGACTACATTTCACGTTTAAATGGTGTAACTGGTGTTATTGATCAGCTTATCGATGATTTAACTGTACGTGCAGAAAAAGGCATCATTGCCCCTAAATTTGTATTCCCGCATGTTATTGATTCAAGCAAAAACATTATTCACGGTGCACCGTTTGAAAAAGGCGATGATTCTACATTGCTTGCTGACTTTAAACGTAAAGTAACAGCGCTTGAAATTAGCCAAGACGAAAAAGACTCGTTAATCAGCGATGCATCAGATGCATTAAAATCGGCTGTTAAACCATCTTACTCTAAACTAATTAATTACCTTGCACAGCTTGAAAAACGCGCAGATGATCGCGATGGCGCATGGAAATTACCTGATGGCGAAGCGTTTTATAACAACGCACTTAAGCGCACAACTACAACAGATTTAACGGCTAAAGAAATTCATGCAATTGGTCTATCTGAAGTGACACGTATTCATGATGAAATGCGTGAAATTAAAGATAAAGTTGGCTTTAAAGGCGACTTAAAAGCGTTTATGCAGTTTATGAAAACTGACAAGCAATTTTACTACCCTAATGATGCACAAGGTAAACAACGCTACCTTGATGAAGCCACTGGGCTTATTGATACAATGAAAACGCGTTTAGATGAGTTATTCATTGTTAAACCAAAAGCAGGTTTAAAAGTAAAAGCGGTTGAAGCATTCCGTGAAAAAGCAGCAGGTAAAGCATTTTACCAACAGCCGGCTCCAGATGGGTCACGCCCAGGTGTTTACTACGCTAACCTTTACGATATGGAAGCAATGCCAACGTATCAAATGGAAGCACTGGCATACCATGAAGGTATTCCGGGACACCACATGCAAATAGCTATTTCGCAAGAGCTAGAAGGTATTCCTAAATTCCGTAAATTTGGTGGCTACACAGCGTATATTGAAGGCTGGGGTTTATACTCAGAGTTCATTCCTAAAGAAATGGGCATGTACTCAGACCCTTACTCAGATTTTGGTCGTCTTTCAATGGAGCTATGGCGCGCATGTCGTCTAGTGGTTGATACGGGTATTCACGCAATGAAGTGGACTCGCCAAGAAGGTATTGATTACTACGTAAATAACACGCCTAATGCAACATCTGACGGTGTTAAAATGGTTGAGCGTCACATTGTAATGCCTTCACAAGCAACAGCTTATAAAGTGGGTATGCTTAAGATTTTAGAGCTTCGTGAAGAGGCTAAAAAGCAACTTGGTGATAAATTTGATATTCGCCAGTTCCACGACGTAGTGCTTAAAAATGGTCCTGTACCACTTAATGTACTAGAAAACTTTGTTAATGAATGGGTAGCAAGCAAAAAGGCTTAAAACCAATTTAAACAATTGCTTTAAATATGAAAGGTCGCATTTGCGGCCTTTTTTGTTTTATAGTATCAAAAAAGATTTTGGAAATAATAATGGATTTAAGCATACAACTACTTAATGCGCGTATTTCAAAGCAACAGTTAAATGAACTCGATAACGACTTTAGGCAGTTAAGTCCTGCTCAGCAAACTTTGCAGCTTAACCATTTATATGACAGCGCCCAACGGTTGAGTGTTAAGTATGACTTTATGCAAAACATAGCAATCCATATATTAAGTACTAATACAGCACCTTCTCTATTTATTAACCAACTCACTAATATTGACGCATTGAGCTTTTTTACCCCAGCGCTGAGAGTAAATAAAGGCTTTTTAGTACAAGATACTCAAGGAAATAACGTACTGCACAATGTGTTTAAGCATGCCGATGCTACAAAGCTGCCATTTAACTATGTACGCTCTTTAATGTTGTTTGAATCAAATGATGACTTAGTTAAAGCGTTGGCGCAGCCCAACTCTCACGGATTAACACCAGTTGCCTGCTACATTGCCTATGCAAATAAATCGAGCACACCGGTAAAGCATGAATTTTCAGCTTTGTTAGCATTAATGGAAATAGAGCAAAAACAAAATCCTAACGCAAAACAGCAGCTTGCCAACGTACTAAAAGGGCAAAAAGTTAACGAGACCACAATTTTACTGAGCGCCGCTTACTTGCAACGCTCAACGGCGCAAGTTGCTCACTTAATCAAGGCGCTTTAATTCACTCACAACTTCTGTACGCACACTGTCTATGGCATGTGTAATAGATTGCGCAGCACTTTGCTGATCAATCATATTTGGCCAATTTGTTTGCCAGACCTTTTGTAAGTCTTTTGTTTTTAAATGTACTTTATCAACGGCTAAGTAGCTTAAGTCATGAATTAAGTTAACTTTAACCCAGCCTTTTCTAGGGCTGCCATCTATTTTGTTATTATCGTAATGTGCCGCAAATACAATAAGCTCAAGCTCGGCTAGTTCTTGTAATATTTGAAAGCTAGCAATGCGTGTATTGTTGTTCTCTTCACTTGCCTCCATTCGCCATGCATTATAACTAAAGCCAATAAACGCAAACACCACGCTCGCTATAGCAGTAAAAAAATACGAACGGGGCGCCAGTACAAACTGACCATATTTAGACTCTGACATATTATTTCCTAGGGCCTGTTTATCTTTCGAGGTTAAATTTGCAGCAGTATGTTTGGTATTTAGGCAAGGCAGAGCCTATGCAGTGTGGTTATTCCCCATAAATAGGCGATAACGTGGAATAAATGCCAAACATGCGCTGCCCGAAGGGTTCTGCCTAGGGGCAATTTACTCTTTGTTGCCTACATGGATGTAGGTAAGGGGCGTGAGCAGGACGCGGAAGCTTTGCTCGGTTTTTACTTAGCCCGCTAGGTTACAAACCTCACGCCGCGATTAAATCGCCCCTAGATTGAACAAATTTTAATCCTGAAAGGTCAACAGGCCCTAGTCATTTAAATAATATTCAACACTGGTTACCACTCTTATATTTTTTATTTGCGGTGTGTTTGAATCTCGATTACTGATACTAAATTGCCCTTGGCGAGCTGTTTTTATTTTGCCTAATTTTGAATTAGAGTCTTTAGCAAATTTATTAGCGACTTCACGCGCTTTTTCAGTTGCTTCTTGCACCATCGCAGGTTTTACATCATTGAGGCCTGTAAAAATGTATTCAACTTTTGTTTCGTAGCTGTCTTGCACTATCGCGATATCTTGTTTAGCAAGCTGGCTTACTTTACTCAGCGCGTTTTGCACTTTATCTGGCGCATCAGAATAAACAATAATATTTGAACGCACTATGTATCTAAATTGCTGATTTTCATTACTGTATTCACGTGCTTGCTTATCAATAACTGACTGGCTGCCTATTGTTATTTCATCGTCGTCAAAACCATGGAGTTTTAAGAAAGCAGTTACAGCATCATTTTTTTTCTCAACTCGGCTGACTAATTTTTCAAGATTATTGTCGGCATCACTAAATTGCAGAGGCCAAATTACCGTATCGGCTATAACTTCTCGCTCGGCCAATCCCTTAACCTGCACAGTACGCTCCATCTTTTTTACACTGAGAGCTGTGCTCTTTAAAATAAACCCTAAGCTAATTAAGCCTATACTTAAACAAATAGCCGCTATAACAATGTAAAAACCGGGGGTTTTATTCACAATAATCTCCTTGATTGATATCAATAATAAGTATCTAGACGCTCGAAATAACACAGTAAACAGGGTACATTGAGACTATAAATAACGCAAAATTTAATCAGCCTAGGAAAAACCATGAGCCTTAAGCGCATTACCCAGTTTTTTAACCCAAGCTCAGTGGCCGTTATTGGTGCCTCTAATATATCAACTCGTGCTGGTTTTGTGGTTATGCGCAACTTACTTCAAGGCGGTTTTAAAGGGCCGATAATGCCCGTTACTCCAAGCCATAGCGCAGTACATGGCGTACTTGCTTACCCCTCTATTGCTGACTTACCAAAAGTACCCGACCTTGCTGTTATTTGTACTAACAAAAATACCTTAATTGATATTATTGAGCAGCTTGGAGAGCTTGGCTGTAAAACGGCTATTGTTATTGCAGATGGGCTTTCTGGAGAGCAAAAAAGCGCACTTAAAGCATGCGCTCAAGCCAAGCTGGTTACTTTGCTTGGACCCAATTGTTTGGGCTTGCTGATCCCTCATATTGGTTTAAATGCGAGCTTTTCACATACAGTAGCAAGCCCAGGTAAAATTGCATTTGTATCGCAATCAGCAGCAGTATGCTCAACCATTTTAGATTGGGCTAAAAACAAAGAAATTGGATTTTCATATTTTGTATCGGTAGGTGATTGCCTTGATATAAACTTTAATGAACTACTCGACTTTTTAGGTCGTGATGCTAAAACCAAAGCTATTTTACTCTACATTGATAACATTGAAGATATTCGTGGCTTTATATCAGCAGCAAGAGCTGCTGCCTTTAGTAAACCTGTAATTGCGATTAAAACAGGTAAAACAAGTGCAGGCGCACTTGCAGCCGAAATTCACACCGGCGGAAAGCAAAGCTCTGATGCTGTTTACGATGCGTTATTTCAACGAGCGGGTATGCTGCGCGTAAATGATTTACGAGAGCTATTTGCAGCAACACAAACACTCGCCATGCATCCAAAATTATTAAAAGTAGAGCAACTGACAATTTTAACTAATGGTGGCGGCCCGGGTGTTATGGCCGTTGATGAGCTAATTCAAAGCTCCGGTAAATTAGCCGAGTTGAGCGCTGAAACCCGAAATGCGCTAAATAAAGTAATTCCGCAATCAGAAACCACCTCAAACCCTGTGGATATTTTTGGCGACTCAGCACCTGCGCGTTATAAGCAAGCATTAGAAATTTTACTGCACGCAAAAGAAGTTAAAAACTTACTGATTATCCATACTCCCTCAGCGCTTGCACCCAGCGAAGACTACGCCAACATTATTGTAGAAACCTTACAAACATTACCCAAAATGGCACGCCCTTACGTTATAACTAATTTTATGGGTGAAGACGCATCTTACGCCGCCAGAAAAGTGTGCTCAAACAACGCAATACCAACTTATAGAACACCAGAGGGTGCTGTTGGCGCGTTTATGCACTTGGTAACGTATCGCCGTAACCAAAAGCATTTAACGCAAACACCTGAGTCGAATACAGATGACGCAAAAATAAATAAAGTAGCAGCTAAAGCGCTTATTAATGAGTTTTTAGATGACGGACAAAGCTACTTACCTACCCATCAGGCAAGCCAAGTATTAAATCACTATGGTATTACATGCATTCAAACTGAGGTGGCTTACACCCCAACAGAAGCCAGAGAGCAAGCCATAGAACTTGGTTTTCCGGTCGCGTTAAAACTTATTAGCCCAAGTATTGCTTCAAAGTCTGAAGTAGGTGGTGTGGTGCTTAACTTAAACGACGCCAACGAGGTTGAACAAACCGCTTTTGCAATGCTTATCCGTATTAAAAACACTTATCCGGATGCTGTTATTGAAGGGTTTTCATTACAAAAAATGGCGCCGCGAGCAGGCGCAAATGAGCTGCGAATTGCGATTAAAACCGAGCCTAATTTTGGTCCTGTTATATTATTAGGTGAAGCAGGAACCGGCCTTGAATATGCGCAAGCCGCTGTTGCTCTGCCTCCACTAAATATGAACTTAGCAAAGTATTTAATTGCCGCAGCGCACGATAAAGGCGTACTAAAGGAGCGCATATTACCCGAAAAAGTTGATAAGTATCGTTTGTGTGCACTGCTAACGCGTATTTCTCAGTTAGTTATTGATCAACCTGACATAAGCTCAATGGAACTTAATCCTATACTTGCCAGTAATGGACAGTTTTTAGTGCTCGATGCCACCATGACACTTAGCCGCTATCAAACTCAGAGCAATCGTAAGCGCTTATCTATTCGTCCCTACCCTATTGAACTTGTTGAAGTGGTAACACTTAAAAACAACACCCAAGCTACGCTCAGGCCAATAAAGCCAGAAGATGAACAAGCTCATAAAGCATTTGACGAGTCACTTAATAAAGAAGACAGATATAAACGCTTTTTTGGCGAACTACCACAGTTTAACCACGATCAACTCGCTAAAATGACGCAAATTGATTACGACCGTGAAATGGCGTTTATTGTTTGCCAACGCTTTGAAGGTAAAACTCGCACATTAGGTGTGTCTCGCGTCATTATGGACCCCGATAACCTGCATGCTGAGTTTGCCATTGTAGTACGCTCAGATTGCCAAGGTTTAGGGCTTGGTCGCATATTAATGAGTGCAGCAATTAACCACTGTAAACGTCAAGGTGTGGAATCGATTGAAGGCATAACCTTACCAGAGAATACAGGGATGATTGAGCTTGCCCGTAAGTTAGGTTTTAAAATTAGTCGCGACTTTGAAGAAGGCAGTATTAACATGGTACTTAAACTTAAATAATGAATGAACCACACACTTTAAGACAAAAAATGGCTTGCCTGTTTGAAGGCACAGGCCAGTACCATCGAGCGGGACATATTCTTGATATTGCACTCATTAGCTTAATAATGATCAACGTTGTAGCCATTGTTATTGAGTCAATCCCAAGTGTGGCAGAGCAGTATTACAACGAATTCTTAGTTTTAGAAATTGTCTCGGTCGCTATTTTTGCTATTGAGTACTTAGCCAGGCTTTGGGCTTGCGTAGATAAAACACAATATGCAGCAATGGAAGGGTCTCATACCAAACGTCGGCTTAGCTATTTTTTCTCTCCTTTGGCAATTGTTGATTTAATTGCGATTTTACCAAGCTTAATGATGTTTTTATTTCCTCTCGATTTACGTTTTTTACGCGTGCTCCGACTATTAAGGGTATTTAAACTCACTCGCTACTCACGCGCCATGCAGCTACTTTTAAAAGCCTTTAACGATGAAGGTAGTTCATTAATGGCTGCTTTTTTTATTATGGCCGTCGTGCTTATTTTAGCTTCATGCGGAATTTACTTAATTGAGCACGACATACAACCCGATAAATTTGGCTCTATTCCCGCGGCTATGTGGTGGGCAATGGCAACATTAACAACCGTTGGTTATGGCGATGTAGTACCTATAACGCCATTGGGTAAGTTTTTCGGCGGGGTTATCACACTACTGAGCATGGGAATGGTTGCAATACCTACCGGTTTACTGGCGTCTAGTTTTTCAGAACAAATACGTAAACGCCGCCAATTTTTTGAAGATGCCGTACATGAACAAATTCAAGATGGCACTCTTAATGATACTCAACAAGAACACCTAGAAGAACTACGCTATAAATTAGGCTTGAGTAAACTAGAAGCTAATAAGGCCATTAAAACGCAGTTGAATGAGCATAATAGCCATTTGTTTTGCAGGCACTGCGGTAAAAGGCCTTAAATAAGTACTGCTATTATTAATTAAATATATCACTCCAATTGCGATTAATAAGCGGTAGTACTTCGGTATTAGGTACCGGTTTACTAAATAAGTACCCTTGAAAATGCATGCATCCTCGCGCCTTTAAAAAGGCGAGTTGGTGCGAGCTTTCTACGCCTTCAGCTACACATTCTTTACCTAAACTATCTGCAAGCGCGAGTATTGATTGAATAATAGCTTCATCGTCAGAATCTATGCCTATGTCTTGTACAAAGCTTCGATCTATTTTTAATACATCAATAGGAAAACGCTTTAAATAAGTAAGCGATGCGTAACCCGTACCAAAATCATCCATATACAATCTACAGCCCAACTTTTTAAGTTGTTCCATGCTGTGTAGCGCTTCTTTTGAATCACGCATTAATATTGATTCGGTTATTTCAAAAACAATTGCCTCAGACGATACTCCTGAATTACTTAACGCTTTTTTAATTTCAGGAACAAGGTCTTTAAACTCAAAATCAAGAGCCGATAAATTAATAGATAAATACAGGCTAGGTGAGGCTTTTCGCCACTTTTTTAGCTCTAATAAAGCGCGCGCAAAAGTCTGCAGCATAATTTTTGTAATTAGGCCTATACCTTCTGCTGCCACCGAAAATTCTTGAGTTTGCACAAGCTTATTTTCAGGCCAACGCAGCAGTACTTCAAAGCCTTCTGTTTTTTGACTTTCAGCGTTAATGATAGGCTGGTAGTAATTACAAAATTCTTCTTCTTGATACGCTTTAGTTA
The DNA here is from genome assembly GCF_015864765.1 of Pseudoalteromonas sp. NZS11. Classification (NCBI taxonomy): domain Bacteria; kingdom Pseudomonadati; phylum Pseudomonadota; class Gammaproteobacteria; order Alteromonadales; family Pseudoalteromonadaceae; genus Pseudoalteromonas; species Pseudoalteromonas sp. NZS11. Next base: position 270,286 of record NZ_JADYWP010000005.1, read on the forward strand.
GCTGAGACTCAAGATGCAGCGCTCTTTGAACATGCTGATTCATCTCTTGCTTATAAAACTGATAACGCCCCTCTAAAGAGTCTTTTGCATGATATAACGCTATACTCGCAGCTTTTAAAAGCGCAGAGCCTTGCTGTGCATCATCTGGTGATATAGACACACCAATACTTAAATTAACGTTTACAACTTGGCCATTAATCGTAATATTTTGATTCACACAATCCATCAACTTAGTGCATATAATGAGTACTTGTTCGATTTGCTGAATATCTTCCACCAGTACTACAAATTCATCGCCACCAAATCGAGCAACACTATCAGATGGACGCAAGGAGCATTTTAAACGCTCAGCAACTTCTTTAATTAGCTCATCAGCAACTGCATGCCCCAAAGAGTCATTAAAGTATTTAAAACGCTTAATATTTATATGTAATAAAGCGACTTTACATTCGTGAAATTTTGCTTGCTCAAGGGCGTGTTCAACGCGGTCATTAAATAACGTACGATTTGGCAACCCTGTTAAGGCATCGTAGTTGGCCAATAAGTGCAGCTCGTTTTCGGCTGATTTTTGTGCGTTTATATCGGTTAAAATAATGACATAACTATTAAGGCGCTGTTCGTTATCGGCCACTGCACTTATTTTCACAAGTACATGACGCGACTCACCACTTGCTAAAACTACACTGTCTTCACACGAAAAGTGTTCTCCAATAGATAGCTTTTGCATTATGCGTAAATAATCAAAACGATTGCTGCGCGATATACCTAAATTTAATGCTCGACTAGATAACGACTCAGCAGAGAAATTAAAGGCAGTTTGCAGTGATTTATTAGAAGCCCGAATATTTAAATTTTTATCGAGGATAAACACCCAATCACGTGTTTGCTCAAATGCTGCCGTAAATAGTAAAGCGTGTTCTTCAAACACCATCTCACGGGTCATATTTGTGTAGGTACCCGCTACTTTTTGTGGCGTTTTATCATCCCACTCAACTACTTTTCCAAAATCCTTATACCAGCGCCAATAGCCTTTTGCATGGCGCAGGCGGTAGGTGCAATTAAAGTAACCTTTATCGGTAGATAAAAACTCAAGCCACTCTAAGCGAAATAGCTGTTTGTCTTGCGGATGAATTTTAGATAAATATTCATCAAGGCTCACGGTTTCATTTTCGTAGCCTAACTCACTCGCTAAGCGAGGTTGATAAATACTTGGATTGCTTGATTCCCAATCCCAAACACCCGATTCGCTACCTTCAAGCGCTAGCTTTAGACGGGCTTCGCTTTCTTTACTTTCTTTATTTGCTGCCAATAAAATACGCTGAATTTTATTACGGCGCATAACCCACATAGCAACAAAGCCAATAAACAGCATGCCGTAAAGCACCATAAAATAAGGTGCACGCCAAAGCGGATACTTTACTTTTATTTTTAAAATAGCAGGCGAGGTATATTCGCCAGTCAGGGGGTCTTTAGCCCAAACTTTTAATTGATAATTACCTGGATTCAATTTTGGAAACAATACACGGTTGTTATTTCGGGTATAACTTTTTTGTCCGTTATCGAGTTGATACTCATAAATGATGCGTTCTTGATTACTAAATGCCATGGCCGAAAATGCAACTTCAAGCCCTATATCATCATGGTTTAACACAACCTCGTTGAGCGGTTGTTTTAAATCAAGCGATAAATCTCGTGACATTAAATCAACTCGCGTAATATTTACGTGATCAATAAGCGACTGATAGTTTTGGTTTTCCATTGGATGAAAATAAGTAAAACCTTTTAAGCTACCATACGCAATATGGCCATCTTTGAGCTGTGCCATGGCGTTGCTATTAAACTCAGCAGAGAGTAGCCCTTCTGATGTAGAAAATTGCTGAAAATGAAGTGTTTCTGGGTTTAATCGCCAAATGCCTTTATGGCTACTCATCCAGATCATGCCATCATCATCTAGCACCATATCGTATAGCAGAGTGCCTAATTTATTCCTTTCTAAATCAATTGTATGGACTAATTGATAGGTAGATGCGTCAAGGCCTATTAAGCCGAAATTAGAAAGTGATATCCACAATATATTGTTGTTATCTATTAAGTAAGAAAGCACACTAATGGCTACGTTTTCATGCTGTTTTGGCACTTTATAAATCATTTTAAGTGCTAAATCACTTGGGTTTACTTGGTATAAAATACCGGCATTAAAAAATAATGGTGAATCTGGTTTATTGCTCAGCGCAGGTAAAAAGCCATGAGCTAAAAATGGTTCAAACTGATCAAACTGGCCACCCAAACGCGTTATTACTTGAGAATCTATATTGTATATAAATACCCCATGATCTGAGTGTACAAAGTATAGATCGCCATTTGGCATTAGTGTTACGCCATGCACCCTACCGGTAATTAACTCCTGATTAGCAGGGTTATGCACTTTAGGTTCGCTAACTTGATGCGTTACAGGGTCAAAAATAAACAAACCACGGTTCGTATAAAGCCATAAATTATTTTTATAAGGCGTTATTTCATATACGGTAAACTCAGTGGTGAGTAAGTCAACTTTGTAATCTTTTAAATAAGCTTTACCAATATTTGTTTTTAAATCAACCTCGGTAATACCGTTATGCGTTGCAAGCCAAAGCTTGTCTTTATATTCGGTAATCCCCCAGATAGAGTGATGCGATAAACCATCCCCCCCGAGCAAAGTGCCATCGACATTATTAAAATGATAGCTGTCATGAGATAAATAAAACGCACCATCAGTCTTAGTCGCAACCCACGTACCACCCGATTTATCTTTTGCCATATCAATAATACTGGTATCGGCAAGTGTGTACTTACTTTGGGCTATTCGAGTGTTTTTAATCATCTCCCCGGTGTTTAAATCAAATTTAAACAAGCCTTTGTCGGTAGCTAAATCTATTGTTCCGTGTTCGTTTACTATGCTCCAAACATTTAGGTCACTTAGTAATACTTTACTTTTAAAAGGTAAATCTGGGCGTTCAAACATTTTTGATAAATTACTAATATCAACTTCGTATAAGCCTTGTACCGCCCCGACTAATAGTTGTTTATTTTCACCTAATGCGAAAGACTTAACATTATTTTGGTAAATATGCTCAGCTTCACCTTTTAAATGCTGCAGGGGTCTAACTTGCTCTGTGGCAATATCAAATACGTATGCGCCATGGCTTGTACCTATAAATATATAACCATTGTAAGCAAACAGCTTTCTCACAAGAGTATTTTTATATTTAGCAGGCAGCTCAAAAATAGTTGTTATTTTTCCGGTTGCGATATCAAGCTTTGCAAAATCGCGGCCTCGGCCAATCCAAAGTGTTTTTTTATCAACGGCCACCATACTAAACACAGACTGATTGATAATCTCTTCTTCACTGGTAGGTTTTTCTAGGAATTGCTGATATGAATCTGTTACGGGGTCGTATCTAAATAGGCCTGCAAGTAAAGAGGCTATCCAAATGTGCCCTTGAGGGTCTTGGTAAATACGATCAATGATCGCTTCTTCTAATTCACCATTAGGGCCGTTTATTGGAATAACTTGATAGCCATCATAACGATTAAGCCCAGCCTCAGTAGAAAGCCAAAGGTAACCATTAGTGTCGATAAGCATTGTATTAACGTAGCTTTGCGATAAGCCTTCGCTTGGAGATAAACGTTTTACTTGTGCGCCTACTTGGCAACTTAGGATAGTTATTAAAACTACAAAGCAACTAATGATCCCATTAACGCATTTACTCATGCTTATTCCATATTATTATTTATTATTATGGGTACTCTAGAGCGACTATATTTCGATGTTTGTAAGTATCAAAAAGTACTTGTAAAGCAAGAGTATATGTTAACACTTGGTTAAAACCAATAGCACAATATAAATCAACTACGTTTTTATATGCGAAGGTATTAATCATCTTATCTTGCGACTTTAAGAGTGTTGATAATAGCTGTTTAGCAACACCTTTACCGCGATGTTCCAGCGCAACAAACATGGTAGATAAAAATAAGAACTCTGTTTTATCTTGCAGCCTACATGCTGCAACTATTTCATTATTATAGTAAGTAACCCATACCTTATCTTGTTTATTAGCCCGCCCTCTTACATTATATTTTTTATAAAATTTATTAACGAGTGGAACTTTTAGCCCATCCAGCAACTTAACTATATACATTTTTATATCAACACTTAGCTAAGCATTAGCGCTAAATATTGCTCAAACTTTTGCTTCAAAACCATTTGTTCAGCCATTGGACGGCTATGGATTGTATTATAAACTTGCTCTCTCGTTTTTTTATTTCGCTTAATTTGATACGCCCAAAAAGACGCTTCATAATCTAACTGAATTTGGTATTTTTCTTCACGTGGCAATAGGCATAAATTAAAACTCACAATACTTCCTCATTCGCTTTTAAAATTATTTGATTAACCCCGAAACTGGGCAAGAGGTAATCTCCTTGTTATTATACGCGTCTTATTTTATTTATTTCTGTAGTAATTGGAACTGATAATGAATAGACATTTTAGTATCTTGTTATTATTGGTAAATTTATTTTTTAGTGCCTCTTGTTTTAGTCATCAATACAACCTCACTTTTAATCGTCCGCAAAGCACACCACAAGCTGATTATGCCTTAGAGTTATTAAAGTTAGCATACGCAGATATCGGTTTTAAAATACATATAATCGATTTTAGCCACCAAAATGCTTTGCTAGCTGCAAATAATGGCGTACTTGATGGGCAGTTAGGAAGAGATGCAAGCGTTGAAGAAAATTACGAAAACTTAATTAGGGTCGATTATGAGCTATTTAAGTTTGACTTAGTATTATATAAAAACTGTTTACCTAGCAGTTTAGAACAGCTCGATAGCGTCGCAATTGTTGATGGCTACCCTGTCCAAGAACATTATTTAGCAAGCACACAGTTTGCAGGGAATATTATTAAAGTTAAAAGCATGAATACCCAACTTAATTTGCTTGCTCAGAAAAAAGTACAGGGAGCTTTAATGATTAATTTTATAATGCAAAACAATGAGCTCCCGTCACCTCAAGGTTGCTTTGTAAAAGAAGTGCTGAATACTTATCCGCTTTATCATTATTTAAATAAGCGTAATGAAAACTTGGTAGAAAAGCTTAAAATGTCATTAATTAACTTAACTAACAATGGCACTGTGTACGCACTAAGAGCCAAGTATGGATTAAGCTTTTAAAAGTCGAACCCTTGCTGCTGCGCCTGTGTGCTTGGCACTGCATTTTGCTGCTTTTTTTGAAGATAACGTTTGTAGCGCTGCTGGCACAAACTAAGCACCTTCTTTTTTTGGTCGTTGGTTAAGGTATTCCACGAAAAGCGTTCATCCCGACTACGATAACACCCTTTGCAATACCCTCTGTTATTAACTAAGCAAATACTCTTGCAAGGACTTGGAATATCAAATATTTCAATTTGTTGCATGCATAAGTACCGCCCAGTTGAAGAGGAGGTATTAGTATAGCGTTATTTTTGAGCAAAAAAAAAAGCAGCAATTTAATTGCTGCTTAGTTTCATTGAGCTGTGAGTATTAATGTTCACAGCTATTAGTATTTATCTCTGTTTTACGGTGAAATGGCTTAGCGTACATAGCTAGCACTAATGGTTTTAACTCTTCAGGTACACAGGCTAAACGTTGTTCAAATGTCGCTGTATCAGGAGAGTCTATTACCGCATCTTTACAACCACCAGCGATGTAATTGCCTGGGTGTAAATAAAACGAATCAACAATTTGCCTATCAATTGTTTTAGCAAGCTCTTCAGCACTATCACATTTAGATTCAATTGGTTGCCCAAATGCTAAATGCACGTGCCCTTTAGCAGTACTAAAGCCTTCAACAATGCTCGCAATATCTTCACCAGCCGATTTAACGTACTCACCATGATGTTGCTTGTGGTAAAGCTCTTTGGCTTTAGCAATTGCACACGGCTCATATTGATAAGAAATAGAAACAGGCACTATTTTTAACTCTTTAATATAATCGCCAAACTCTTTCTTTTGTTTACGCCCATTTAATTGCAGCATTTTTAAAAGCGCAGGATCAGTTTGATCAAAACCGTCTTTTGCACGCCCTTCTTTTTGCGCAATCCAAATAGAATTTCCACCGACCACAGAATCGTAAATGTATGACGATAATTGAGTCAGTGCTTTTAACATCTCTTTTGGTGCTTTAGCAGAGCGCTTAACTATAAAGCTTTTATTTAGACGCATAAGCTCAGTAATGTAAGGTATTTGCAATAAATTATCGCCAATAGCAATACGCACTGTTTTCATTTTATGTTGGTATAAACCCCAGTTAACTAATGCAGGATCAAGCACTATGTCTCTGTGGTTTGAAATAAATAAATAGGCCTGGTTAGCATCTAACTGTTCTAACCCAGAAAAGGTAACTTTTGATGTGGTGCGCTTCACTAGTTTATCTAAGTATTGTGCCACTTCATTTTGCACATCTTCAACGGTGCTTACTTTGCCCCATTTTTTGCGTAACTGACTTCTTACCATTGGACGCGCAATAAAAGGCACTGCCGATAAAAAGCGCGGTAAATTATACTTTGCTATTACATCAATAAACGCATCATCGTTAATTAAACGTGTAAGCGACGCCGCAACTTCGTCGTCGTTGTATGGGCGTATATCTGCGTATTTATCTTCTAATTCACTCATTACTACATCTACAATGTTAAAAAACGGTACGCCAAAGCGCACCGTTTATGTCTATATCCGATTATAACTCAGCCAATCTAAAATGCGAAATAACCAAAAAAGCGATTTTATTTTTAGCAACTTGCTTTAAAGCCGAGTTTAATTACCTTCTATGACCATGAGCTTGCTCAAAAGTGCAAAAATCTGATCAGTCTAGCAAAATACCATGTTCTCAATCTGCTAGTGGGCAGACCACTAATACAAAGCCCTCTAATCATTTGGTAGTAATACCATTAACAAAGCCTTTCTTTCGTAGTACCTTAAGCTCGTATTTTAGATTTTTGATGGATCGTAGGCATCTTTTTACGATTTTAACTCTTTCAGATCCACTTATTTTAGGGCTCATAATGAACATTACTATTCTTGATAACGCAACGTTAGCTAAAACGTCTCTTACTGGTATTGAACAACTTGGTAAATTAACGACTTATGAACTTACTAGCCCAGAGCAAGTTATTGAACATTGCCAAGGTGCTGATGTATTAATCACTAATAAAGCCGTTTTAAATCGCGACACTATTAGCAAACTTACACAGCTTAAATTAATTTGTGTAAGTGCAACTGGTACTAATAATGTTGATCTAGAAGCCGCTAAAGAATTTGGTATTGCCGTAACTAATGTAGCTGGCTATTCAACACCTTCTGTTGTTCAACATACGTTTTCTTTAATTACTAACTTACTGGGTAACACCCACCGCTATCAGGCGGATTGCCAGCAAGGCGCGTGGCAAAAAAGTGAAATGTTTTGCATACTCGATTACAGCTTTAACGACTTACAAGGTAAAACATTTGCCATTATAGGCGGTGGTACGCTAGGTAAAGGCGTTGCTAAAGTGGCTGAGGCATTTGGCGCAAATGTTATTGTTGCAGAGCGCAAAGGTGTTAAATGTCGCGACGGTCGTACGCCTTTTGAAGACGTCATTAAAACAGCCGATATAATCAGCGTACACTGCCCTCTAACAGATGAAACACGTGATTTAATTGCACTTAATGAGCTTAAAATGATGAAGCCAAGTGCTATAATTATTAATACAGCACGTGGTGGAATTATTAACGAATCCGACTTAGCTACAGCGCTTGAGCAAAACCTAATTGCTGGAGCCGGTGTTGATGTACTAACTAAAGAACCTGCTGAGCTTTCAAACCCACTTGCTAATTACAAAGGTAATAACCTTTTACTTACTCCACATATAGCATGGGCAAGCACCGAATCTATTGTGCGTTTAATTAATGAAGTAAGTTTAAATATTGCTGCATTTAATAAAGGCGAATCACGCAACCGCTTGGTGTAGTGATTTTATTGTAGTAATCAAATAAGCTAAAAAATGGCTGTTTTTACTAATACATTTAATATTTTATTAGATAAAAACAGCTTAACCTACTTAACAAACTGATTAATAACAACTTATAAATATGGTCTACTCTTTGCTTTAATACAGCTAATAACCAATTAAAAATCTTATTAAGGTAAATAAAAATGAAAAAATCACTTTTAGCAGCCGCTTTAATCGCTCCATTTTTAACAGGCTGTGTTATTGCCGTATCAGATGGTGAAGCTGAGACTCATTGGGCTGGTAAGAATTCATCTAGCTGGCAAGCACAACATAAAAATAATCGTGAAGTTATATCAGAGCTAAAAATGGATAGCAGTTACCAATCTGTTTTGACGCAATTAAAAACGCCTAATTTCACAGAGCTATTAAAAAAAGATGACGATGTATACCAAGTACTTTTTTATGTAACTCATAGCAAGCATTCAGATTCTAAAACAACGAAAGATGAATGTACGCCACTTGTATTTAAAAATGATAAGTTAGTGGGCATTGGTGAAACCGCTTTAGGTATGATCACGCAGTAACCAATAAAAAGTAGTTTGATACAAAAACGCCAATATATGAATATTGGCGTTTTTGTATATTAAGTTTTTAGAGTGCAACTATTCTATCTCGCCCTGCATCTTTAGCGGCATATAGGCCTAAATCGGCCTCTTCTAATAACGCTTGCTCAGCATACACTTTACCACTTTGAGTGGTGGCGATACCTATACTAATAGTGATGTGGTCTGCATTTAATGAGCCTTTATGTTCTATATTCAAAGCATTTACAGCATTGCGTAATTTGTTAGCAAACTCCATAGCCTCATGCCTATTCATTCCAGGTAATACAGCTGCAAATTCTTCACCACCATAACGAGCTATAAAGTCACTACCACGTTCACATTGAGCTGCGAGTGCTTGTGCAACATCCTTTAAGCATTCATCACCAGCACGATGTCCGTAGCAATCGTTGTAACGCTTAAAGTGGTCTATATCCATAAGTAACACTGATAGCGGGGTTCCACTGCGTTTACTTCGGCGCCATTCACGAGCTAAGTTTTCGTCTAGGTAGCGTCTATTTGGGATTTCAGTTAAGCCGTCGATTGAGGCTAACATTTCTAGCAGATCATTTTTTTGCTTTATAAGTAATTGGTTACGAACCCTAACACGCACAATAGAAGGGCTAAATGGCTTGGTGATATAATCCATAGCACCGAGCTCTAGGCCCTTAGCTTCGTCGTCATGGCTACGATTAGCTGATATAAATATAACGGGGATCGATTGAGTTATCGGATTTTCTTTAAGTTGCACAAGCACTTCATAGCCGTCAATTCCTGGCATAATCACATCAAGGATAATTAAATCAACTTGCGCAGTTTTTACAAAGGTCAGTGCTTTTTCACCACTTTCAACTAAGAATACGTCGTGTTCTACTTTAAGTGTTTTTTCAAGTACTAATCTGTTGATTGGATCATCATCTACAATAAGTACTTTAGCTCTTTTCGACATCCCTAGCCCCTACCCCTTTTATAAAAACAATTACCTGTTCTAACTGCATAATAAGCTCTTTCAGTGTTATTTCAACAGGCTTGTTAGTTGTTTTAAGTGTTCTTTCACACAATAAAGCGCAGTGAGACAATCGTCTAAAACCTAAATTACCTGCTACACCTTTTATACTATGCACTAAGCGTACCAAATCATCCTTATTGGTTGTTTCTTCTATTTGCAATAGCTGGGTTTCGCATAAATTAGCAAATTTACCAATCATTGTATTGAGGAGCTTTTCATCCATACTAAACTGCGTTAATGCGAATGATTTTTCAAAAAAGCTTGGTTTAACTAAGTTTAAATCGGCAATTGCATCAATAAGTACCTTAGCAACAACTGGTTTAGTTAAATGCTTATTCATACCGCACTTTAAAGAACGTTCAATATCAGCGGGTTCACAATGAGCCGTTAAAGCAAAAATAGGCAGTTGCTTTGCGTCAAACTGTTGACGAATTAAAGCCGTAGCTTGGCAGCCATCTATTTGCGGCATTTGCACATCCATCAATATTAAGTCAGGCTTTAAAACTTGCAATAATTCCATGCCGATAGATGCGCTTAAAGCGGTAACAACACTTACGTTTGCTTGGCGTAATACACTGCTAATTATTTCTAAATTAAGTTGATTATCATCAATGGCTAATACAAGTAGACCCGATATATCAACTTTAGTTTCAGCAATATTATATATTACGGCATTGGTACTAGCTTTAGGCTGTTGCTGAGAGTTCAAGCTAAATAGCCTTTGTCCCAATGCCGATGCTTTAACGTGATGCGCAGCTAAATGCTCACTTGTTGGTAAATTAAGTGTGTGCTGATGATTAATAATAATTACCGATGTTTCTTTAGCTGATAACGAATCATTAATTGCTTCAACATTTAAAAGTGCAGGTAAATCGGTCGCATCGATTATTATTTGCTGAGTATTGGAGAGCTTAATTGGGTATTTGAGTACTTCATCTAAATTAATATTAGCAAGCTCTGTATAAGCATTTGTTACTTGCTTAAGCTCTTTACTTTGATCCGATAAAATAGCCAATGTATTAGTCGGTAACATCGTATTTTTAGTGGTATCAACCAAAAAACTAACGCTGAAGTAAAACTCACAGCCATGACCTTTTTTACTCTTTAAAGCAATCTCCCCTCCCATTAATGACACCGCATGTTTAACAATCGCTAAACCTAACCCAACACCATGATGTATACGTGTTGAAGACTCATCACCTTGCGTAAAGGCGTCAAATAAACGCCTCTGATCGGCTTCATCTATGCCCATACCGGTATCAATTACTTTAAAGCAAATATGCTGTTGCTCTAGGCTATCGCTTTCAATAAGTTCCATTTTTAAAGTGATAGAACCTGTTTTTGTAAACTTAACAGCATTTGTTAATAAATTACCTAATATTTGCTGTAAGCGAATACTGTCGCATATCAAATCAGGCGCTATTAACGGGTCAATATCAATAACAAATTCAATACCTTTTCCTTCGCACAATGGAGCCGTTAAACTTTCACAAATATCCACCAGCTCAACCATACTAAAAGATGCTTGTTTTAAATCGGTTTGCGAACTTTCTATGCGTGCAAAATCAAGCATTCTATTGAGCATTAGCAACAAGCTTTGTGCTGCATGCTTAGCTTGATCCGTTTGTTGTAATTGCTTTTGCGTTAATCCTTGCTCAATAAGCATATCAAGCAACCCTAAAACAGCGTTAAGAGGAGTGCGTATTTCATGACTTAAATTGGCTATAAAGCGACTTTTAGCAAGGGTTGCTCGTTCGGCATCTAGTTTTGATTTAGTTAATGCGCTCACATCCTGAATGTGAATAACGTAATAAGCTGGGTCGCGGTTTTCATCCCATACAAGCGATACACTCAGTTGCAACCAACTTGTTAAGCGCCCTTGAGCAAGCGTTAAGTGGTATACGCGTTTTTTGTCATCTAGCAATTGCGCTAAAGTGCTTTTTATTTGCTGCCATTGAGTATCGTCAAACAATGCTTTTAACTGCTCACCAACCAGTACTGGCTGTTCAGAAAACTGCTTTCTTGCCGCTTTATTTACTTGTAATATTGTGTGCTCAAGCGAGAGTAAAACCACGCAGTTAGCCGCAAATTCAATCGCACTTCTAAATTTAGATTCTGATGCTTTTAAGGCCAATAATGCTTGTTGCTGTTCGGTAATATCGCGACCAATACCCATAGTCCCCAACAGATGTTGGTGCTCGTTATAAAAAGGTGCAATAGTAAGTTGATACGTTTTTTTATCGGTTTCTATTCGCTGTTCAACACTGTTTCTATTTTGTAATACTTGTTTTTCAAGCGCATTTATTTGTTGATCGTTATCGCCTAAATCATCTACATATTTACCGACTAATGCAGTTTGATCTTTACCGATGTACGCCTCAAATGCTTTATTGCATCCTAAGAATGATCCATCAATATTTTTAAAATAAATAAGATCTGGCACACTGTTTAGCATAGTGTTGAGCAAAGCCAAGTGGCGCTCTTTTGCTTCGTAACTGCGGCTTAGCTTTTCTGATTGCAACTGAACCTGGTCGTCCAGAGCTTTATTTGCACTTTGTAATGAATCAACTAACTGTTTGTTTTTAGTAAATACCCGCTTCACTTTAGAAAACCAAGGTTGCCAGCTCAGCGGTACTTTATAATCGAGCTGCTCTTCTTGCTGTGTACCGTTACTCTCAAGGTACGACATTAAGTGAGTCATTGGCTTAATAAAAATGCGCTGACTTAACCAAAAAAACACGCCAAACATAATACTTAAAAATAGCGTTAAAAATGCAAACTCTAATAGTATTTCATACTTAATTGGGCTTATTAGTTGGGGTTTGTGCTCGTAAAATGCTGCGTGAATAGGTAACTCATCCATTGGCTGCATAAAGTAATTACTATCACTAGTTAAGACTGTTTTTTTACTATGGTGCTGGGCCAAATCAGGCCAATAATTTTTTAATGCTGTTGCTTGCTCTATTAACTGTTTAGAGCTGGCGATAACTTGATGTGATTGGTTCATAAAAACGTATTCACCACTGTTCGGTGAAACCTTTTTTAACCACCCAGAAATTGCCTGAACATCATAAATCAAAATAATGTAATCGGCTGAGCCGGTGCTTCGTTGTCGGCCAATAGCAAAATACGATTTATCATTCACTTTAACAATAGGACTTGAAGTAAGTTTGTTTGGTGCAAATTTTGGCTTAAATTTTCCATTTAGGATTTCAGTAAGCATTAAACTTTGGCTTTTGTTACGCCTGCTTACATAAGCAAAGCCATTATTATCAACATATGCTACACCAGACAACGACTGCATTAATGCAAGCGTTGTATTAAACGAAGGCCCTAATGCAATCGCCTGTTGCCACTGTACTAATGCCTTAGTAGATAACGCAAACTCCCCCTTACCTACAATTTCAGTGCCTTGCTCACTAAAGTGACGGTAATAGTAACCATCATATTGATTTATGCCCTCAAGTAAGCTTTGGTTTACTTTTGGATAGGTCGTTTGTTCGTATAAGCTAAACATGGTGGTGAGTAGATTACTCACCGACTCCATCCCGTGAGTAACCTGTGCTGAAACATTCGTAAAATCGGCTTCGCGTTTTTCAACCGCCCGCTCAAGCTTTATATTATATAAGTGCAAGCACAGTAAAAAAGCGACAATCAATGGCACTAAAAGCGCAATAAATAATGAACGATAATAATGCTTCAGAGGTAAAAAATTCAATGTACTGCCTGCCATTTGGCTCGAAAATCAATCGATAGACTATCGAGCCAATTTGTTAAGCGCAAGTTATAAATTTTCTTCTGCAAATGACGCTAAGCGACTACGTACAACACCGTTGAGGTTTATAGTTGCGCTGCCTTCAAAGTTTTTAAAGCGCTCTACTATGTACGTTAAGCCCGATGTTACTGGCGTTAAATAGTTACTATCTATTTGCGCCAAGTTACCCGTACAAATTAATTTAGTACCTTCGCCGCAGCGGGTAATAATCGTTTTAAGTTGAGATGCCGTTAAATTTTGGCTCTCATCTAAAATGACCACCGCATTTTGAATGCTACGCCCACGCATAAAGTTAACCGATTTAAACTGAACATTAGCCTTCTCCATAATGTAGTTTCGGCTTGATATCGGATTTTCGTCGCCTTTGTGCAATACCTCCAGCGTATCGGTAATGGCTGCGAGCCATGGCGCCATTTTTTCCTCTTCAGTGCCTGGTAAAAAGCCAATGGACTCTGCTATTTCTGGCGTATTACGGGTAACTATTACTTTATCGTAAATACCTTTTTCGATGACCATTTCAAGGGCGCTGGCAAGCGCTAACAAGGTTTTACCACACCCCGCAGGGCCGGTTAAAATAACAAGTTCAATACTTGTATCTAGCAGCGCATCAAGCGCCATTCCCTGATAAATATTTTTGGGCTTAACGCCCCATGCTTGTTGATGCATTAAACGCTCAACACCAATATCTTTTAGCGTTATGTGCTCGTTATCGTACGATTTAACACGCGCCGCAAACTGATCCCCTCCATCAAGTAAATATTCATTACAAAATACATCAGGTATTAAGTTTTTAGGCACATGATGAAACGTATCTCGTCCGTGTTGCTGCGTATTACATTCCCCTACATGGTCCCAAAAATCACCTTCAATTTTTTTATAACCACTAGTGAGTAAGCTTATATCGTCAATAAGTTGATCGGTACGGTAATCCTCAACATATTTAAGCCCTGCGCCTTTGGCCTTTAAACGCATGTTTATGTCTTTTGTTACTAATATAACTTTTGAATCACTGTGCTGCTTTTGTAAATACACGGCGCAATTAATAATACGATGGTCGTTTTCGTTACCAGGCAAACCAGAAATGGAGTCGGCAAATAAATGGTCGTTTACAATAATGAGGGTACCTGCAGAGCTCGCTTTTGCCTTTTTGTTACTCGGCAGCGCCACGCCTTGTAGCATTTGCTCGGGCGTTGCATTTTTAAGTACTTCATCTAATCCACGAATAGCGACGCGCGCATCGCGGCTTACGTCGTGTTTTCTGTCTTTTATGTGGTCAAGCTCTTCAAGCACTGTCATCGGAATTACAACGTCATGTTCTTGAAAAGACAAATAAGCGAGGGGTTCGTGAAGTAGTACGTTGGTATCTAGCACATACATTTTACTTTCAAGGTTCGAAGCTTTTTCCATAGCACTTTCCTTACGTTTTATGATTTTTATGCTATACCAAAATAACTAAGTAAAACGGGCAAAACTTAAACCTGCAATACTTAATTGCCAAGGCATAATGTAAGTTTAGTCTATTTGTCATAAAAGTCCGTTTTATTACAAACTGTAATTAGTTTTGATTTACCTAAAAAAGAGTCATAAACAAGTTGTTTTAATAGTAATAATTAACACTTACAAAATTAATTAAAAGTGAGCCAAATAGCGCCTTGCAGTGGTGTTAGCTTACAGGTAACATAGCCGCCTTTTTCATCATAGACGAGACATACATGAATTTTTCCTTAGGTCAGCGTTGGATCAGTGATACAGAGTCAGATTTAGGATTAGGCACCGTTGTTGCCATTGAAGGCCGTCAGGTCAGCATATTATTTCCTGCCAGTGGTGAGAGCCGTGTTTATTCTTGTGCAGAAGCACCTGTTACCCGTGTGGCATTTAATCCTGGCGATGTGATCAAAAGCGTTGAAGAATGGGAATTAGAAGTAGAGTCTATTGAAGTACAAGGCGAGTTACTGTGTTATCACGGCACCCGTGTTGATAACGGCGAAACTGCCAAGCTTAAAGAAACCTTTTTAGATCATTTTATTAAGTTTAATAAACCACAAGATCGTTTATTTGCGGGCCAAGTCGATCGTTTTGATCGCTATACACTTCGCTACCAAACGTGGTTACATAAATTTGAACGTGAACAATCGCCTATTAAAGGCTTAATTGGTCAGCGTGCTAATCTTATTCCGCACCAGCTTTATATTGCCCAAGAAGTGGGTAAACGTTTTGCACCACGCGTACTTTTATCAGATGAAGTAGGCCTTGGTAAAACAATTGAAGCGGGCATGATTTTACACCAACAAATTATTAGTGGTCGTGCAAGTCGCGTATTAATAGTTGTACCAGAAAACCTACAACACCAATGGTTAGTAGAAATGCTACGCCGCTTTAACTTACACTTTTCTATTTTTGATGAAGAACGTTGCGACGAAGCGTTTGCAGATTCTCCAAACGTGTTTGATACAGAGCAACTAGTACTTACCAGTCTTGAGTTTTTAACCAAGAAAAAACGCTGGTTTGAACAAGCAACGCTTGCTGATTGGGATTTACTAGTTATAGATGAAGCCCATCACCTAAGTATAAATAACGGCAAGCCAAGCTCAGAGTATCAACGTATGGCAGAGCTTAGCCAAGATATTCCTGGCCTTATTTTACTTACCGCAACGCCTGACCAACTTGGTCACAGCAGCCACTTTGCACGTTTACAGTTACTCGATCCTGACCGTTTTTACGACTACGACGTGTTTAAAGAAGAAGAAGCAAATTATAAAGACGTTGCTGAAGCTGCAAATCAATTACTGCAAGAGCAAGGGCTAGACGACACAGCCAAAGCCACACTAATTGAGCTATTAAAAGAAACCGATATTACTGATATTCTTGAAAAAGCACAGCAAGGTGATTTACCAGCACGTAAAGAAATACTTAACATGCTGCTCGATCGCCACGGCACGGGTCGCATATTATTTAGAAACAGCCGCAGCGGCATTGATGGCTACCCAAGTCGTAAATTACACGCCTACCCTATGGCACTGCCAAAACAGTATAAAACGGCTATGTCGGTTCTCGGTAATATGGGCGGCATTCAAAACCCTGAACTAAGTGCACACCGCGCTCTTTTTCCTGAAAAAATATTTCAAGAGTTTGAAGGCGAAAGCGCAAGCTGGGGTTTATTTGACCCACGTGTAGATTGGTTAATCGACACTCTTAAAACGCTTAAGCGCGAAAAAGTACTACTTATATGTGCTAAAGCTGAAACAGCTATCAGCCTTGAGCAAATACTGCGTGAACGCGAAGCAATTAAAGCGTCGGTATTCCACGAAGGTATGTCTATTATTGAGCGTGACCGCGCTGCTGCATTTTTTGCAGACGAGTACGATAATGCACAAATATTACTGTGTTCAGAAATTGGCTCAGAAGGTCGTAATTTCCAGTTCTCGCATCACTTAGTACTGTTTGATTTACCACTGAACCCAGATTTACTAGAGCAGCGTATTGGTCGATTAGACCGTATAGGTCAAACGCAAGATGTGAACATTCATGTGCCATATTTTGAAAACACCGCTCAAGAAGTATTGCTACGTTGGTACAACGAAGGTCTAGATGCATTCGAATCTACCTCGTCAACAGGCCAAATGCTTTATAAAGAGTTCCGTGATGATCTACTTGAATATATTTCTGCGCATAACTGCGATGAAGACGAACTCGATCCATTACTTGAGCAAGTAGCACAGCAAAATGCCGTATTGCGTAAAAAAATGGAAAGCGGACGAGATCGTTTACTAGAGCTACATTCATCGGGTCAAGGTGCTGCAGATTCACTTGTAGCTGAAATCGAAAAACTCGACAATCAGTTTGAATTACCAAGCTACATGATCAACGTGTTCGACACATTTGGCGTAAGCCAAGAAGATAAAGGCGAAAATACCATTATCTTAAAGCCGACTGAACATATGTTAAACCCATCATTCCCATCGCTTAAAGAAGACGGTATGACCGTTACCTTTGATCGCGACACGGCGCTTTCGCAAGAAGACGTGCACTTTGTTAGTTGGGATCACCCAATGGTGCAAGGCACCATGGATATGATTTGTGACGACGACTTTGGTAGCGCATCGGTTGCATTGCTTAAAAACAAAAAGTTACCGCCTGGTACCTTTTTTGTTGAGCTTATTTTTGTTGCAGAAGCAATGGCACCAAAAGTATTACAAGTTGGTCGCTTTTTACCGCCTACACCAATTCGTATATTGCTAGATAAAGCAGGTAATAATTTAGGTGAGAATGTGGCATTTGAAGGCTTTAATCAGCAGTTATCAGCCGTTGGCCGCCAAACAGCAAGTAAACTTGCAGGTGCATTGCAAAGTGCTGTTCACCCTATGATTACTACCGCTAAAGATATGGCACAAGAAAAACTTGAAGTTATTCGTGCAGCGTCGCTTGTTAAAATGCAAACGTCACTCAGTGAAGAGCAAGAACGACTTGTTGCCCTTAAGCAAATTAACCCGAATATTCGCCAAGAAGAAATTACCTTCTACGATAAGCAACGCAACGACCTAACTACGTATATTGAAAAAACGCAGTTACAACTTGATGCAATTCGATTAATAGTAGTTTCACACTAGAGATTTTGGCTTTTAACCGCTAGCCTTTTAAGCTGACTCCAAAGTAAATTTGGAGTCAGCTATTAAAAACTTAATTAACTAAATAGCTGTATCTTTTTAAACTTCATTTTTAAAACCACGTGTTCTTATTTAGATGTGAGCTAATTCCACCTCTTTAGCCTCATACTAAGTCCTTTGTTGGACTGTCGATTTTGCTAAGCATAACCGTATCTAAAAACT
Source organism: Pseudoalteromonas sp. NZS11 (assembly GCF_015864765.1). Taxonomy (NCBI): domain Bacteria; kingdom Pseudomonadati; phylum Pseudomonadota; class Gammaproteobacteria; order Alteromonadales; family Pseudoalteromonadaceae; genus Pseudoalteromonas; species Pseudoalteromonas sp. NZS11. The sequence goes on from NZ_JADYWP010000005.1 coordinate 288,506, forward strand.
CAAGCTGCGCTCTATACAGCTATTGTGTGAGATAGTTGATAGGTTTATTTTCCCTTGCATAAAGTTGTTTTTTTGTTAACCTACTCGCCTTCCATTTTAGTCTTTTTGAGGTGTTTATGGCGTTTCTATCTCGTTCGATATTGGCGTTGTCCATAGCGCTCTCAAGCAGCAGTGTCTTTGCTCAAGCCCAATGCGATGTTGAATTACGTCATGGTTTAATTATCACTGACGATGCGATTCGCATATTAGATAAAGGCCAGACTCGTGTACAAATTAATAACAATAACCAACTATTTATTCGCGGTTATTGGGTTGATTTAAGCGATGACGAAAGCAAAGTACTCGAACAGTTTAGTAATGGTATTCGCCACACAGTCCCCGAATTAGTAAACCTTGCTACCGATGGTGTTAACTTAGGTTTAAGCGCTATTGAACACGTAGTTGAAGGTATGTCAGACAAAGAACCTGAAGTACTTAAAACACAACTAAAGTATGTAGAGCGCGCGCTAATGGATAAGTTTAAGCGCGGCGATGACTTCTTTTTTATAGCCCCTCAATCACTTTCGCAAATAGATGATTTTTTTACTAAAGAGATCAGTCAGCAAATTCACTCTGCAGTGCATGGATCGTTAGGTGCTATTTTGGTATCACTCGGAGATGCGTTTAAATCGCGCGAAGGTAATATAGAAGATCGCATTAACGACATGGGGCAACGCATGGATATTATCTCAAGAGAAATTGATAAGTCGCTACAAAAAAAGGCGCATCAATTAGAGCTTAAAGCTTCTGAGTATTGCGAATGTTTAAATGCACTCGATGTAACCGAGTCTCGCTTACAGGCAATAGTACCTGGTATGGCCGATTACGATTTAGTGCAAATAAAGTCTTAGTGTACGTATTCGTTTTTAGAATAAAATAACACCGAGTATAAATATACTCGGTGTTTTGCTTTATGATTGATTAAAAATAAGCGCTTCTACTTTTTATTCTAAATTGGTGAGCCCGGTGGGATTGGCAGCACTTTAAAGTTGTTTGGCCATTGCCCTTTAATTAAAAACTGATTTACTTGCTCAGCTAAATATTGCTTAAACGCACTCTCGCCAGTACTTGTATGGCTCAGCATTGAGTTTTGGTTAAAGTCTTCACTCAACTTAACTAGGTAGTAACGTAACTGCGCTTGCACTTCAGGGCTTGCACTATCGCTTGCTACTAAATCAGCCATAGCTTTTGCTGTTAAAAATTGCACGCGCTGAGTTATTTTACCTGTCATTGTATTAGGTGATGACACGTTAAACACTTGGCTATATAGCTCCTCAAGTAACTCATCTAAACTATAAAAGTCATTACTACGCGCTTGTTGCTGCGCTAAGCGATTTAAACGCTGTGCATTTAATAAAAGCGACAAGCTGTGCTGCACTGCAACCTCGGGTAATGCCATTGCATCGAGCGTTAACCCTGTGCGCCCAACTATGCTCTCGCGCGATTTAGACTCGCCATATGCTTTTGGCGGAATTAGCGATAACACAGATTCAGGAAGTAATAAGTTACCTGGCTTAAGCGTTGCAAAAATAGCGTTTACTGCTTCTTGCTGTGTTTTTTTATTAACGACTTGTGCGCCTTTTACGGGTGAGTCACCGCGTGTTTCGTATTCGTAATCAACACCGGCAATAAGCTTAACCGCAGCCTCAACCTGAAAACGGTGAAACAGATAAAGCGGAACTAGTTTTTCCTCTAATTGCGATAATGAATCGCCCGTTTTAATATTATTAATACCAAACTGCGAAAGCGCTTTTTTACGTACGTCGAGTACTCGTAAAAGCTCCTGAGAAGGATTAGTGCCGTTATCCCATAGATGAGCTGTTGGATGTGCGCCACCTTTAGCACGAGCATCACTATCTGATATAAACTCAAGGCCTTTGGCTTTGTTCTCTTTTAAAATAGCAGCAAGTTCTGCGCTTTCATCTTGGTTAGTAAAATCGCTATAGCCATATTTAATTACTTGGGTATCCCACACGCCCATGCCTGTTGCATAGCCGCGCGTTACATCAAGCTTACCTTGTTCATTAAAACTAAGTAGCGGATGTGGGTAATCCATTACTGAGGATCTATCCCCTACCGATGCTGCAAAGTTATGAGAAATACCTAACGTGTGGCCAATTTCATGTGCGCTTAATTGGCGAATACGATCAAGCGCCATTGCTTGCAAGTTTTTAGCAACTTCATTGCCTTTTAAATAAGGAGCAGCGAGTGCTTCGGCTATTAAAATATCTTGGCGAACACGCAATGAGCCAAGTGTTACGTGCCCTTTAAGTATTTCACCTGTACGTGGGTCGATTACCGAACTACCGTATGACCAACCACGCGTTGCACGGTGTACCCATTGAATGACGTTGTAACGAATATCCATAGGGTCGGCGCTACTTGGCAGCACTTTTACTATAAATGCATTTTTATATCCTGCCGCCGTAAATGCGTCGTTCCACCACTTTCCACCTTCAAGCAAAGCGCTTTTAACGGGCTCTGGAACGCCAGGATCAAGGTAATAAACAATTGGTTTAACAGGCTCACTAATAGGTAAACTTGAGTCCTTTTTAGTTAAACGATGGCGCGGTATATAACGCACGTACAGTGACTCACCAAGCGGCGCTGCGTAATCTTTATGTTCTATACTCCAAAAACCTGATTGCGGATTAAACTTGCGCGGCGTGTAGTTATCATCTGGTAATTGAATAAGTGAATGATGCATATGAACAGTAAGCGCATAAGGGTCAGCACTTACTTGGCGAACAAATTCACCTGGTTTTGTGCCTTTAAATGTAAGTACAGCTTCAAGCTCGGTGTTTTTTACAAATGCTTTTGAGCGATTCATATAAACGGCACTACGTGATTCATCAAGGCTAAAGTTGCCTTGCTTACGTGCAGCAAGTGTGCGGCTTACGCCGTGTACATCACTTAATAAGTAAGGCGTGTAATCAATAAGTGCTGTGACTTTATCTTCTGCGACTACTTTAAAACCAGCAAGTATACTTGATGCAAACGCTTCTTTAATACTTTGCTGTTCGGCCTTGTTACTTGTGTTGGCACGATAGTAAGTATTTACAGCGCGTAACATTACTTTGTCGCCAAAACGCTCAAACTGCACAAGGTGAGTATTACCAAGCTGACCTCTATCAAGACCTATGTCGTTAGAGCCAATACCGTAAGGCAAGCTTTGCTGCAGTAAAAATTGCTGTTCAAACTTATCAACTTTTAAATATACTTTCCCGTTTTGGGTATCGTAAAAAAACGAATAATAGCCCGGAAAATGATTCATTTGCGTAGTAAATTCATCAATTGACTTAATTGCTGCGTGCGCTTGAGTTATGATAGAGCACAGCACAGTAAAGAATATGTAACTTAGTAGTGGTATTTTTTTCATAATCTTATCTTTGTTATTTGTGTTTTAAGTACGATTAGGTGGTCCCATTATAGGGTGCTATTTAAACAATACAGTTATTTAAGACGAATTTCAGCGCTCTAAGCTAATCTCTCTCACATTATGATTGGTTTTAACACGTTATCAGGAAAATAGAATGCGTAGACTCCCCCCAGTATTACTTGAAGATGGTTGTTCAAGAGAACTTTTATCATTAATTCGAACAATTTTAGCGGCATGTAAAGAGATTTCATTTCGCGTTGGTCAAGGCGCGCTTTCTGGCGTATTAGGCTCAACCCTTGATGAAAACATTCAAGGTGAAACTCAAAAAAAGCTCGATGTATTATCTAATCAGCTGTTAAAAGATATTTTACTGGAATCAGGTACGGTTAAAGCAATCGCCTCTGAAGAAGAAGACTACACAGTAGCAGGTAACCCAGACGCTAAATTTATAGTGGCATTTGATCCATTAGATGGCTCGTCAAATACCGATATTAACTCGCTTGTCGGTACCATATTTTCTATTATGGAAGCGCCTGAAGGTTCTGACGCCGCTGACGAAAGCATTTTCATGCAGCCCGGCCATAAGCAAGTTGCTGCAGGTTACGTACTTTACGGGCCATCAACAATGCTTGCGCTGACTACAGGTAAAGGCACGCGCATGTTTACCCTTGATAAAACACAAGGCAGCTTTTTACTTACACAAGATTTTGCCGAAATCCCTGCTGATACAAACGAATTTGCCATTAATACGTCTAACCAACGCCATTGGCAACCAGCTATGCAAAACTACATCGATGATTTGCTAGCAGGCGATACAGGCCCGCGCGCTAAAAACTTTAATATGCGCTGGATTGCAGCAATGGTGGGCGATGTACATCGCGTGCTTAGCCGTGGCGGTTTATTTACTTACCCTACCGACACCAAAGATCCTAAAAAGCCAAATAAATTACGCCTACTTTACGAAGCAAATCCAATGGCTATGTTAGTAGAGCAAGCTGGCGGTATCGCATCAACCGGTACCGAGCGTATTATGGATATTCAGCCTGATGCAATCCACCAGCGTGTAGCCGTTATTTTAGGTTCTAAAAACGAAGTCGAAACGTGCTTGGGATATCATAAATAATCGCTTAAAACGATTGTCTTCAATTTAAAAAACCGCATTCAATTGAAATGCGGTTTTTTTGTAGGTGAGGTTTTACACCTCGCTTTTTAAACAAATCAAATTTTTACTAACGCAACTATTTGCTCAATCTTTTGATGGTTAAGCTCCCCCATTTGCTCACTATTACTGAGTGCATAAATAAAACCTTCGTGCTCTGCACAATCAATGTCATCTCGCGATTCAATTACGTTTGCCCAAAGCTCTAAATCATCTAAGTCTATTTCGTTACTTAAACAGCGCTTAAGAACATCAATTAAAACCTCGGTTGAGAGAGTATAATGAGTTTTATTGCTATCAGCAGGGCTTGAAACGATAACCGATATAGCTTCGTCCCTTTGCTCACCAAATGTAATAAATTCAGCTAATGCTTTTTGTGTATTCATAATATTTGTTATTCTTGGCTCACTGTTACTAAAAAGAATTATAATGACTGAACTTAACTGCACTCAATGCCACAGTACTCTAACGTGTAATGTAGACGATATATCAGCGTGTTGGTGCAACGAGCTGCCTGCTATTTTACCGCTAGATACCACAGCAACAAGTTGTTTATGCCGCAAGTGCACGCTTAATAAAATAAATACTTTTTTAGAGGGTGTTTATACACAACCTATTAAAACCCAAATAGACTTTGCAAAACAATTTAGAGGTAACGAAAATTTAATTGAAGGGCTCGACTACACCATGCAAAGTGGTTACATGATATTTAGTAAGTGGTTTTTTTTAAAGCGTGGTTCGTGCTGCAAAAATGGTTGCAAAAATTGCCCTTATGGTTTTAGAAAATAAAAACCATTTAATACAAATACGAGCAAACATTGGTTTTTACCCTCTCATTTCCTTCACTTTTTCTTGTGAGTAATATTTTTAAGTACTGTTATTCACAAAGAGGTTTAGAGGCGCTGCGCTTTTAGAGTAAGTGATTGTATAAAAATAGTATTCAAATACGAGCAAACATTGGTTTTTACCTTCTCATTTTCTTCTCTTTCACTTCTCCTTGTGAATAATATTTTTAAGTACTGTTATTCACAAAGAGGTTTAGAGGCGCTGCGCTTTTAGAGTAAGCGATTGTGTAAAAATAGTATTCAAATACGAGTAAACATTGGTTTTTATCTTCTCATTTTCTTCTCTTTCACTTCTCCTTGTGAGTAATATTTTTAAATACTGTTATTCACAAAGAGGTTTAGAGGCGCTGCGCTTTTAACGTGAGCAAGCTTTACATATCCAACACGTCTACTTTTCTCCCGTGGTGATGGGCAATGAATCACTTGCGCCCCACTCACTCCACGAGCCATCAAAAACACTTAAATTACTGTAACCACATTCAGTAGCAAATAACGCTAAAACACAGGCTGTAATACCTGAGCCACAGCTAAATTGTAGCTGCTGTGCATCCCCGACCACGTCATTAAATATCGCTTTAATTTCAGTAAGTGGTTTTGCTTCACCTTTATTAAGTAAATCCATAAAAGGTAACGAGCGACTATTTGGGATATGCCCGCTACGCATACCTTTTCGGGGTTCACTTTCTTCGCCTGTAAAACGCTTATAAGCACGTGCATCTAGCAACACAGTGTTAGGCTCATCGATTGCGTCAACCACTTGTTGGCTATTAATAAAATACTCAGAATTATAGTTTGCCGTAAAATCACCTTTACCTGACGCTTTGCTATAACCTTGCTGTGTGGCGTAACCGCTCTCTAACCACGTCTTAAGGCCACCACTGAGTACTTTAACATTGTGATGCCCCATAGCTTTAAACATCCACCACGCTCTTGCTGCGCTAAATAAACCGCCATCTTCGTATACAACTATAAACGAGTCGTTATTTACACCTGCATTTTGCATCACGTGGGTAAACTGCTGCTCGCTGCATACCATACTTGGTAAGGGATTTGATCTATCGGCCAATTCGTTTTTTATGTCAAAACGTTTAGCGCTAGGCAGCATTGCTTGAGGCGAATAAGCACCCAAAACACCTGGGCGCAGCATACCTGCATCAAATATCACTAATGCAGGATTATTAAGTTGATCGTGTAATTGCTGACAGCTAATTAGGTTTTTCATTAATTATTTAGCACTACATATTTTGTCTAATACGTTTCTTAATTTTGTACTAGATGTATGAGAGGTATAAGAGAAATAACATATTTCAACATTAAACTTTTTAAAGTCAGCTTCTATTTGGTTCCACTTATCGGTGCCCTTCCAATCATCACCCACGAACATTTTATCAAATTTTAAGTTGTTCCAGGCTTCTTCTTTGTCATAGTTAACCTGGGGAACAACTTCATCAACAAATTTTATTGCTTCAACTATTTCCATACGCTCCTGAAAAGGAATCACTGGCTCTTTATTTTTAGCTGACTTGCTTAACTCATCGGTAGTAATACCCACAATTAAGTAATCACACTCTAATTTGGCTCTTTTCAGAATATTTAAATGACCTATGTGGAATAAGTCAAAAACACCCGTTGTATATCCAATTTTTTTCATTTCTAAAGCCCAATTATAATTTAGAGTTTATAAATCCTTTTAGTAGTTCGATTACATCCAAATACTTTTGTAATAGTTACTTATTTTTTATTAAATATTGAACAATTCTGTTACTTGCTTTACCGTCCATTTTACCCGCTAACTTTTCTGATAAAGACAATCTAATATTAGCTAAGCTTTCTGGTTCAGCCAGTTGTTGTTCAACTAACTTTTTAAGGTTTTTATATTTTTTGGCGTGTATAGCAACATTCGCATACTCACCATAATCTTGATCCATTCGCTTTTTAAAACGATATGAAAATATTCCTTTGTATCCCCACCGCAACTTCAAAAAATCGCACCAAATGACTGGCTTGTTTAACAGAGCAAATTCAAATAAAGCTGATGATGCATCACTAATCAATAAATCTGCTTTATCTAAAAAAGGCACTAACGAATAATCTTCTACTTTTGCTAAATATACATTGGGATACGTTGACCAATGATCTAGCAATTTCACGTGTTTTTTATAACGCTCTTTACTAATAGAAAAGTAATGAGGTTTTATTAAGATGTTGTAATCACCAAAATGTTCCGGCCAATTTTCAGGAAATAACTCTAAGCTGCTTGGATAAAATGTAGGAGCGTATAAAATAGTTTGTTTTTTATTATCAAAGTTAGTTAATTCTAACGTGCCATCAATTTTTTCCTTATTAAAAATAGGGTCTAATTTGCAAAAGCCTACATCAACAAATTCATCATTTGGATACATTGATTTTAAACGGTTTAGTCTGTACTGACCTTCAACAAATCTAACTGTCATTGCTTGACTAGACTTAGTATAGTAACTTGATTTAGGGCCTATTCCATGTCCGAGCTGAGCGCTTTTAGATACTTTATGTAAGCGGTCTAGGTAACAAAAAGAGTTAGCAAAAAAAACCCAATCAGCTTTTTCATTTTCGTAATAAGCAATTGATTGTTGTTGTTCGTTAACCCAGATGTGCTCTAAGTCATAGTCATCTATAACACGCTGGATTAAATGTTCATGGCTATTTTTATAAAATACAAATTTACTTTTGATGCCATTTTTACATAATTCTTTATATACAGGGATATACTGAGGGAGATAGTAAAGACTTTGCGTATCAAAAATTATATTCATATAGGATCACTATTATTTTTTCTTTATATTCTACCTTGAAAGGAGCATAACAAAAACAAAGTGATTACATTTTTATAATTTCACCACGAAGTGGTGCCATTCTAGAGAGAATATCGTTTTGCAAACTATGGCTAATGTTCTGCTCATTCATTGCATTTATAAGTAAATCAACCACATGATTAAAGTCTTTCTCTGTAATATGCATACCTGTATGGATTGCTACCATAGAGTCGCCATCGTATGTACATGGGCCTTCTACTAACATACACATATGAGTAATAAACCCTTGGCGAAAGTACGCTATATTGCTGTGTTCAAAGTAATGAATTATCTGCTCGTCATTACCTATTTGATAGATAAAGCTATCAACAATTCTGCCTATCCCCGCTTTACCATCGAGCTTTTGATAAAGCGATAATTGTGTTGAGCTAGCACAACTACAAAGCAATCCTACGCATACTATAAAAATACCAACGCTTTTCATTACCAATACCCTGTTACCGATAAATACCAACCTGTTTGATCGTCAGCTCCTGCAATGCTTCCTAAATCAAGGTAAGCCGCTGTCACACTTACGTGCTTATTAGGCATCCATGCTACAAATAAGTCTTTCCAATCTTGTTCGCCTAAGTTTAAGTTATTTGATTTTTGACGATACTCAACACCTACGGCGACTTCACGACTAAAAAATATAGCTGTGCTGCCTTCAAATAGCACTTTACCACTACCATTTTCTCCACCGTAGCCAAGCAAACCAAGTTGATTAGCTTCGCTGTATCGTGTAGTTACGTTCCAAAACCAGTTATAACCAGCAATAGCCCCCAAATGTAACTTACTAGCAGCGAGGTAGTAGTCAGTGCCGCTAGTATCTTCTGCGCCTACAAGTGTTGCAATACTGCCATCATCCAGTGATTTATGCTGAATACCTAAGCTAAGTTGTGGCCAATCACTGTAAACAATATCGCCATATAAACGTATTTTAGCACCTGTAATTGACTGCTCTATTTCAGCATCAAGTGCTGGTACATCAAAGCGCTGTTGGGCATAACTGAGCTCAACACGATTAAATAAATTAAGTTGTGCACCACATACGTCAAGTGTGTAGTCGGTTACATCTGCGCGGCTACAAAAGCCATTTACCGAAAATTCGTCATCACTTGCGTACCCAGCAAGTTGTGCCCACGGTACAATACCACCGCCGCCACTGCCTTCAATTTGAGAAACTCCCGGCGTAGCTAGCAGTTTTCCATTGCTTGCAATGCTCGGTACACTAATTATTAAAAACAAACTTGCTAATAAGTATTTAATTTTTTTCATAGTATTCCTCCAGCCATTCTTCTAATAGTTCTGCTTTTAAAGGCCTACTTAAGTAATAGCCTTGTGCATGGTCACACTGCATACCTCTAAGTAAATTTAATGAGCCAAGTGTTTCAACCCCCTCAGCTACAACCGAGAAACCTAGCTGATGCCCCAACGTAATTGATGATTGCACTATAAATTGATCTTTTTGCGATTCATCAAGTTTTAGGATAAAGCACTTATCTAGCTTAAGCTCATCAATCGGTAACATTTTTAATCGACCAAGTGATGTTTGCCCTACACCATAATCATCTAATGATATTTTAACGCCAATTGCCTTTAGGTTTTCGAGCGCTTTAATGCCTTTTTCTTCGTTTTCGATCATATCGCGCTCAGTAAGCTCAATAGTGATCAGCTTAGGATCTACTTTGTACTTTTTAAGCGTACGAACTAATGCAGCATGAAAGCCCGGAAATGCTATGTCTTGCGCAGATACATTTATTGCAGCCTGTAAGTTTATATTTTTAGACTGCCAATCCGCTACTTGTGCTATAACCGTATTAACAACCCACCCTGTAAGTTCAACAATAAGGCCCGACTGCTCAGCCAAGTCAATAAACAGTTCAGGATTAACCCAGCTACCATCTTTTCGCTGCCAGCGAATAAGCGACTCAACTTTATCTATTTTTTGCGTTTTCATGTGTAATTTTGGCTGATAGGTCATAAATAACTGACCATCATCATCACTAATAGCCTGCTTTAATTCATCAAGCATTATTAAGCGCTCTAAGTGCGCCTCGTCTTCACCATTTTGATAATAATGTATGCTCTCTTGTGTGTTTGCAGCACTTTCAACAGCAATTAGCACGCGGCGCATTAAGTCATCACTTGCAATTCCTTGCGTAGGATACTGCACAATGCCCGCACTAAAGCGTAAGTTAATTTTTAGTTTTTGAATGGTGTAGCACGCTTGTAATTGTGCCATTAAGCCAACAATACCGCTTTTGTGTTCGCGCGCTGCCGCAGTCGGAAACACAGTTAAAAACTCATCGCCGCCAATACGAGCATGAAAGCCCCCTAACTCATCCGAAAACTCACTTATTCTACAAGCAACCGCCTTTAGGCAGTCATCACCAATGCGCGGACCGAGCTTATCGTTTATATGGCGAAGACCTTTTATGTCTATTGCAACGAGCGTGTACTCGGCTGATGAATCTAACTCTTCATCAAGCACCTCAAGCATAGCTGAGCGGTTATAAAAGCCTGTTAGGGAGTCGTGTCTGGCTTGAAAGCTAATTTGTTGCTCGCGCTGATTTATATCATTACCCATGCTATCAAACGCTGCGACTAGCGTGTCTATTTCGGTGCTTTGCCTGCGCCCTTTAAATTCAAAAGTATAATTACCTTGTGCAAATTGCCTTGCTATTACAGCTAGTTGAGTAAGTGGCGTAGTTAAATTATTTGCAAATATGCTGCTCGTAATAACACCTACAAACATAGTTAAAATAGCTAAAATAATAAGTGTAAAAAGAAGTTTTTCGAAGTCACTATAACTTTGTGTTAAATCGGCGCTCAGTAAAATAATTATAGGATGGGTCAACAACGATGGTAAATCTATATCTCGGTTACGATACACCAAATACTCACCAAAAAACCGCGAAGTGGTTACGGTACTAAAATAGCTAACAGGTTCAAATTGCTCAGGGCGATTAGCTAATGAACTAATAACAATATCGTCAGCGCTACCTATAAAGCTCACATCCATGCCTGTTAAGCTTTTTAGTTCATGGGCTACATTGTCATCAATTTTAAAGCCCACCAAACTATAGGCCACTGTACGTGGCGCTCTTACGGGTAATAAAATAATTTGGTAAAGCTCGTTATTAAGCACCACAAAACTAGACTCTTCTGGCGCACTTAAAAGCTCTTCCATTAACGGCTTTAAGTTATGTGCAAAAGCATCTTCGTCAGTATTGGCGGAAATTAGCTTACCCGATAAATCAAGTAACAGCATTAATTCGGCATCAATACGTTGGCTATGATTAAACAACACACTGCTTATTGTCCCGGCATCTCGCGTTGCTACAGCTTGCTTAAAACCAAAGTCGGAGGTGAGTACTTTTGCTGCGGTTAGTAGTAAGCTTTCTTTTGATTTTAAATATTGCTTATAAACATTTTGCGCTACGGTAATGTCTTGATTTACTTTTTCTTCTTGAAACTTACTCGTAGACCACCAAAAACTAAACAAGCTGACCATAGTGGTTAATAACACTAAGCCAACACATAAAATGGTTATGCGATTTCGTAAACTATTAGTCATTACCAGCCTTAAACTTACTACCAAAGGTATTTCTAGGTGCTGGGGTCGATGTGTTTACTGTTATCTGTAACTGTTTTTGAGAATTAATTGTTATCATTTTTTTATTCTCCAATGGCGCTGTTTGTAAAGGGTGCCACAAACTCACTTGTGCAGGCAGCGTATTAATAGGCAAACTAACATAGCCTTTTTTATCTGTTTTATATACGGATTCACTACTCGCTACATAGATATAGCCAACCATAGAGTCATGAATATTACACCCTAAAACAACAACCCCTTGTTGCTCAAACGTAATGGGCTCTTTTGGTTGCCCTGAATATAATCTTAGTTGAAAAGGCTTAGCTTGTGAAAAAGAATAAACATGATGGCGAATATTATCGCTGTTAGGAAAGTTAACTTTTTGACCCTGTTGTACAACTAATAATTCGGGTAAAAACTGCTTATGGACTTGATCCATTATAGCAATGGGCAAATTTGATGGTGTGGCTTGTTTGTCAGCAATATTAAGCTCAACCACTGCACCTGATAACTTTTGGCCGTGTTGATCTTCTATTACTAATTCAATATTCGCACTTAAAGCAAACTGACTAAAAAACAAACCTATAGCTAAAAAGTAATGACTTTTAGCAAACTTTTGCAATGCCCGCTCAAACATAACAACACCTAAATATTAATGTTAGGTTAAGTTAATTAGAGACGAGCACTAATTGCAAGAATTATAGCCCAGTAACTAAAAATAAAGACTTAGTTACTGGCTTTGTTAGCACTTAAGTGCTGCTATTTAACAATTAATCCGTAATCGTTATCTAAAATAGTAATTACTTCTTGGCGAGGATTCTCTGGGATCACAATATCTTTACCTACAATTTTGCTCGCTATGCCAACATAGGTATTTGACACTTCAAGCATTACTGATTCTGGTAAAATATAATCTTTTGCTAATTGCTCACGCTCACTCATGCGATCTTTATTTAATAATACGTCGCTCTCTGGCACATTATTAATAAGTAATTGGCGAAAACCTTCTTTAGAATTTTCAACAATTTTACCATTTTTGTATGCAGCTTCATCCCAAATACGTGACGAATCAGGCGTGCCTACTTCATCAATATATATAAGCTGTTGCGCGCCATTTAAATCCTCTACATAACCAAACTCAAATTTTGTATCTACAAAAATTTGGTTAAGCTTCGCTAGCTCATCACTAATTAATTTAAAACCTTCAACTAACAGTTTTTCGTATTTGGTTACGTCATCTGCCGATTTAAAGTTAAATACATCTAAGTTATTAGTAATGTTAGCGCGAGTAATATTTACATCATCAACTGGCGGAATATCAGCAACGCCTTCAATAATACCTTTTGTTGATGGCGTAATTAAAACGTTATCAAGCTTTTGGTTCGCTTTTAAACCTTCTGGCAAGTCAATACCACAAAAGTTACGTATGCCTTTAGCGTAATCGCGCCACATGCTACCCGTAATATATTGGCGAGCAATTGCCTCTACCTTTACTGTACTGGCTTTGCGTACAATCCACACATACGGATGCGGAATATCTACAATATGATTGCCCGCAAGACCCGCTTTATCAAATAACTTAAACCAATGGGCTGCCACTGAGTTTAGCGCTATACCTTTACCTGGTACGCCATTTAAACCGTTTTCGCCTTGCCAAATGCAATCAAATGCAGAAATTCGGTCTGAAATAACCATAATAGCAAGCTCAGTACCAGTCGGTACTTGATAGCCTTTATCTTTAATTAATCGAGCGCTGTCTTCATCAGTTAACCAATAAACTGAACGAACTTTACCGCTGTGTACTTCACCTTTGGTACGAATGGGTAAATCATCGTTTACGTCTAAAACTTTATAGCTAGTCATGCTATCTCCGGGGTTAGGGATGCTCTTTGAGCAAAGTATGGTATGGGGTTATATGGGCTGTATAATAATCTAGCCAACCTCAAAGCTCAATCGGATGCTTAAAACAAATAAAGGCATATATTTATAAGCGAGTCGCAATGGGGTAAACTTAATGTGCCAACCAGCCTGAGGAGATAGCTTGAACTACTTAACTGCCACTAAAAATAAAAAATACTTGATGTATATCTCTCAAAATTATTCGTACGCTATCTTGAGGCCTATTCAGGCTGCAGTACTAGCTAATGGTGGCGAAGTCCGCTGGTTTTTAGCGGGTAACGAAGTAAACCCCGATTTTTTAACCACAAACGAGCAGCGTTTACATACCATAAAAGATGTTAAAAGCTGGGCTCCAAACATTACATTTATACCGGGCAATATAATTCCTAATTTTATTCCTGGTAAAAAAGTGGCTGTATTTCACGGGTTCAATTCAGGAAAATTAAATCGGAAAGGGCAAGAGGATCACTTTAACATTCGTGGTTGTTACGATTTATATTGTACGCAAGGTCCAAATACAACAACCCGATTTAAAGAGCTAGCTAAGCAGCATGGTTTCTTTAAAGTAACTGAAACTGGCTGGCCAACACTCGATCCACTTTTTAGCAATACTTCAAATAATCCTTATGTAAGTGACGACCCTCGCCCTACTTTACTTATATGCTCTACTTTCTCACGAAAGCTATCACTTGCTCCTAAATTATATGAGCAAATAAAACATTTTAGTGAACAAGGTAAGTGGCGTATTTTGATGCAATTTCATCCTAAAATGCCTGCTGAATGGGTTAATAAATACAAAGCGCTGAGTAACGAAAGTCTAACATTTATTGAAACCGATAACGTTTTGCCGTTATTGCAAGCTGCCGATGTTATGCTGTGCGATACATCGTCAGTTCTTTTAATGTTTTTACTACTGCGTAAACCGGTAGTCACATTTTGTAATCAAAAACCACTTCCTCATTTACTTGATATTACCGACGCTGATGAAGTAGAAGCCGCTATTGAACATGCGCTTACTAAACCTAGTGATTTAATGCAAAATATTGAAAGCTATTGCCAGGAACTTCATCCATACACCGATGGTCAATCTAGCCAGCGCGTATTGAATGCAGCTAATGAATTTTTACAAAGTAACGATAAACTAAAACCCAAGCCACTAAATATAATAAGACAGCTAAAAATGCGCAAAGATCTAAACTACTGGGGTTGGTAACAAGATAATGATAAACCTAAAAAACGTAACTTTTAAGTGGCATAAAAGCGATAGCTCACCCACGCTCACCATAAAAGAGCTAGTTATCGAAAAAGGTGAGCATATTTTTTTACACGGTCCTAGTGGCTCAGGTAAATCGACCTTATTAGCGATTCTTGCTGGCATTAATACAGCCACTAGCGGTGAGGTATCAATTTTAGACAAAAACCTAACTACATTAAGCAATACTACCCGTGATGTTTTTAGAGCGGATCACATTGGCTACATTTTTCAAAACTTTAACCTGCTTCCTTATTTAACTCCTATTGAAAATATAACGCTTGGGTGTGAGTTTTCAAAAAGTCGAAAACAAAAAATATTAAAGCAATCATCAAATAAAAACTCTGCCTTACAAAAAGAAGCGATGCGGTTATTAAATGCTTTAGGCCTTACTGCGCAGTATCACCATAAAGATGTAGCGACATTAAGTATTGGACAGCAACAGCGCGTTGCTGCAGCTCGCGCATTTATAGGCAGCCCTGAATTAATAATTGCTGATGAGCCCACATCTGCACTCGATACAAATAACCGTGAAAGCTTTATAAAGTTACTGTTTGAGCAGGCAAAGCTATCTGATAGTACGCTGGTATTTGTGAGCCACGATGAAACACTAAAGCCTTTATTTGACCGCTCCATTGACCTTATAAGCTTGCAGGAACAAGTATGATTCTCGCTAAACTTGCTTACAAAAGCTTATTAAACCGCCGCGCAAGTGTACTGCTTACATTATTTACTATCGCAATTAGTGTAATGCTACTTTTAAGTATTGAACGTGTACGAATTGATGCTAAAAGTAGTTTTAGTAATACTATTTCGGGCACTGATTTAATTGTTGGTGCACGTACCGGCGACATACAGTTGCTGCTTTCGTCAGTATTTAGAATTGGCCATACTAATAACGGCGTAAGCTGGAAAAGTTATGAATACATAACAAGTCAGCGAGGCGTAAAATGGAGCATACCTATAAGCCTAGGCGACAGCCATAAAGGCCAAGCGGTACTAGGCACAACACTTGATTACTTTAGCCATTATCGCTTTGCAAAAAAACAAAATTTAACCTTTAACAAAGGCCACCCTTTTGCTGCAATTAACGAAGTGGTGCTAGGTAGTGAAGTCGCTAATAAATTAGGTTATAAACTTAACGACTCTATTGTTATATCGCACGGTATGGGGAACACCAGTTTTCATCATCATGACGATAACCCATTTAAAGTCGTCGGTATTTTAAACCCTACTGGCACGCCTGTTGATAAAACGCTGCATATTCCTTTGGCTGCAATCGATTTAATTCACGGCGGTAAAGCTAGCCTTGAGCATGAGCATGAGCATGAGCATGAGCATGAGCATGACGAACATAACAACCTAGTTGGGCATCCAAAACAAATTACAGCATTTTTAATGGGATTTAATTCGCCTTTATACACACTACAAATTAGGCGTAATATAAATCAATATAAGCCAGAAGCCCTGCTTGGGATTATGCCAACCGTAACACTTAAAGAGTTATGGGAAATGCTCGCAATAGTAGAAAAAATACTTTTGCTATTCTCAGCTGTTGTCGTTTTAATTAGCCTACTTGGCATGCTAACGACATTGCTCGCAAACCTGAGTCAGCGTCGTCGCGAACTTGCTATATTACGTTCGGTAGGCGCTCGCCCTTGGCATTTATTTACACTTATAAGTATTGAGTCACTACTGACCACTTTACTTGGTTGCCTAGCAGGTAGTGTGCTTTACTATTTAGCTATTTTTTCAGCCGGCGGTTACTTACAAAGTCATGCCGGTATAAGCGTAAATATCACAATACTCTCTTACTATGAACTGGGCTTAATCGGCGTTATTATGGCAGCCGGTTTTATTATTGGCTTAATACCCGCTACTCGCGCTTATTTTTATTCACTCAGCGATGGTATGAGTATAAAAGCATAATTTTTAGGGATTTTATGACATTTTTTAAAACAGCTTTTCAGTACATTGCTGCTATTGGCTTATTATTTATAAGCGTAGCGAGTTATGCTAATCCACCAAAAGAAATTTTTTGGGAAGACTTAATCCCTAAAAACCACGTGCAAATAGACACTCAAGCACAAGCTAATCACGAAGGTAGTGATCAAAACTGGGTGCAACCCGATTTAGATGCTCCAGTGGTAAAGGCACTTGATGGCCAATCGGTGAGTTTGCCTGGTTTTGTTGTGCCACTTGAGGGCGATAGCGAAGTAATTACCGAGTTTTTACTCGTTCCTTATTTTGGCGCCTGTATACACGTACCACCACCACCGCCAAATCAAATAGTCCATGTAACAATTAAAGGTGGAGTACCAATAGATAGCCTATACGACGCAATTGTTGTAACTGGAATAATAAGTACACAAACGTGGTCGGGCGAAATCGCGCAGGTAGGATATAAAATGAAAGCGGTCGGTGTAGCACCGTTTGAGCTTTAAAATTAAGGGCCCGCTTTTAAAGCTGGCCCTTAAATCTCATTAAATTTAGAATCGATAAAATTTACATAACCTAGATTCAAATTGTAAGTGCATAACTTGTTTTGGCTAGATTAAGTGGTCAGTTGCTCATAAGCTAACTGCTTTTTCTCCGGCAAGAGATTTTACAATGAGACATTACAAACAACT